>NZ_JBHWLR010000008.1:182141-317593 GCF_042731755.1 Promicromonospora sp. NPDC059942 | reverse complement strand
CCCCGCCCTCCCTGGCCCCGGACCCCGAGGCGCCCGCCGACGCGCCGCCCGGCGCCGCGGCCGGGGTCGAGGTGGCCGCGCCGACGATCGCGAGCTGCGCCACCTGGGGCGCCGCGGCGGCCCGCGGCACGATCGACACCGTCTCGGCCAACCCGAACAAGATCCTGATCCACCACACGGCGTCGGCCAACGTCACCGACTACTCACAGGCCGCCGGGTACCAGATCGCGCGCGACATCCAGCAGTGGCACTTCGCCAACGGCTGGGTGGACACCGGGCAGCACCTCACGCTGAGCCGCGGCGGGTACGTCATGGAGGGGCGGCACGGTTCGCTGTCGCGGCTGCAGAACGGCAGCGGCACGGTCGTGGGCGCGCACGCCCCCGGGCAGAACAGCCAGGCCATCGGTATCGAGAACCAGGGCACCTACACGAGCGCCACGCCGCCCGCGCAGCTCTGGAGCCGCCTGGTCGAGCTGTGCGCCTACATCTGCGACCAGTACGGCATCGCGCCCACCCAGATCTACGGGCACCGGGACTACACGGCGACGGCCTGCCCGGGCGACGTCCTGTACTCGATGCTGCCGCAGCTCCGGTCCGAGGTGGCCGCGGCCCTGGCGGGCACGAGCTGGTCCGTGATCGTCGACAACACCTCGGCCGGCTTCTCCGCCGGCGCCTCCTGGCTGACGTCGTCCTTCTCGGGCGAGCGGTACGGCGCCGACTACCGCTACGCCACGCCGGCCGAGGTCAGCGACCTGGCCACGTACTCGGCCACGATCCCGTCGAGCGGCTCCTACCGGGTGGAGGCGTGGTTCCCGGGGATCGCCGGCTACAACACGTCGACGCCGTTCATCGTCTACACCGGGACGGGCTCGTCGACCATCCGCGTGGACCAGTCCGCGGCCGGCGGGGCGTGGCTCTCGCTCGGCACCTACGCGATGACGGCGGGCACTCGCACCGTCGTGGCGGTCAGCCGCTGGACCCAGGGCACGGCGTACGTCGTGGCCGACGCGATCCGGATCACCCGCCTCTAGCCCCGCCCGCCCGTGTCAGACGTACAGGACCCCGAGGGACCTGTACGTCTGACACGGGGCCTCAGCGAGGAGTTGGGGCCAGCGCGCGGAGCAGCTCGTCCGGTTCCGCGACGCCCACGAGCACCGACGTCGCCCGGACGCCGCGCAGCACCTGCACCCGTGCCGCGACCGGGCGGGACAGCTCGATCAGGACGGCGGGCGCCGCCGTCGTGCGCACCAGCGAGACCCGGCCGGCGTCGTCGTCGAACCCGGCACCGAGCTCCAGGGGACGGACCGCGGTGGGCCGGTACAGGGTCGCGGAGACGACGTCGCCGGCCGCGACGTCGACCGCGCCGAGCCAGCCCAGCCGGAACCGGGCCACGCCGTCGGACACGCGGTGCCGCGACCACAGGGGTGAGACGAAGAGGACCACGAGGGCGCCCGTGAGCACCCCGGTGACGACGTCGACGGCCAGTGCCACGGGCGCGGGGAGCAGGGCGCCGGCGACGAGGTGCAGCACGAGCACCTCGACCGCGCCCAGCGCCACCACGCCGGCGACGAGCCCGAGCCAGGGGCCCCGCCCGCCCAGGCCGAACGACCGGCGTGGGCCGGTCGCCCGGCCCGGGCCTGACGACGTGCTCAGGCCGCGCTCACTCGGCACGCTCCTGGCCGCTCATCGCCTGGATGGACTGCATGACCTGCTCGGTCAGCTCGCGCCGCGCCTGCGCGGGCTTGGTGCCGGCCGCGATCTGGCGCGAGGGGTCGATCGGCGTGCCGAAGTGGAGCTCGACCCGGGCGAACCGCGGCATCTTGCCGATGGGCTTCACCTTGTCCGTACCGAGCAGCGCGACCGGGACCACGGGGGCCTTGCCGGTCAGGGCGAGCCACGCGACGCCGGTGTGCCCCTTGTGCAGCTTGCCGTCCCGGGAGCGGGTGCCCTCGGGGTAGATGCCGAACGCACCGCCGCGCTGCAGCACCGCCAGGGCGTCCTCCAGGGACCGCTGCCCGGCGCGCGGGTCGTCCCGCTGCACCGGGATGTCGCCCATCTTGGTGAAGAACCAGCGGGACAGGCGGCCCTTGATGCCCTTGCCGGTCCAGTACTCGGCCTTGGCCAGGAACGCGACGTGCCGCGGGGCCATGATCGGGATGAGCAGGGAGTCGATGAACGACAGGTGGTTGCTCGCGAGGATCACGGCGCCACGCTTCGGGATGTTCTGCAGCCCAGTCACGCGCGGGCGCAGGAGCACGAGCACGAGGATCGAGAGGATGAGCTTGAGGAACCGGTACGTCACCGGCCTATTGTGCACCCCTCAAGGGCCGCTGTGGTCTGGGTGTTATGTGGTGAAAAATACTAAAGAGACCTACAAGGTGCACAGTCCGGTAGACGAGTCAGACGTACAGGTCACCCGGGTGACCTGTACGTCTGACACGCGTGGCGGGACGGTCAGGCGTCGCCGTCAGCGCCCTTCTCGAAGGCGGCCGGGCGCACCTGCACGGCGCGCACACGGTCGACGTCGAGCTTGACGCTCCGGTCGAACCGGTAGATGCCGTTCTCCTCCTGGAACACGTCCGTGAGCTGCGTGTAGCAGTAGCCGAACATCAGCGGGTCGTCGAGCAGCGGGTCCGTGAGGCCGGCGAACCGGGTGTGGAACTCCTCCTCGTCCACGACGCGCTGGCCGTAGCCCCACGAGTCGGGCGAGCTGCCCGACGCGCTGGCCGCGGTCTCCGGGTTCCACCAGATGCCGCCGTACTCGCTGACGAAGTAGGGCTGCCCGTTGTACGGCTGCGAGATCGGCGTGCCGTTGTCCCGCTCGTTCCCGTACGGCTTGCCGTCGGCCAGGCCGCCGACCAGCTCGGTGAACTTGGCCGGGTCCTGCTCGTACAGGTGCGAGTCCCAGACGTCCGTCTCGAGCACGCGGTGCGAGTAGCCGCTGGCGTCCAGCACGGGTCGCGACGGGTCCGCCACCTTCGTGGCGAGCCACATGGCGCGCGTCACGTCGTCGAGCTGCGTGATGCGGTCGTGCAGGTCCTGGTGGGTCTCGTTGAGCGGGCACCAGCCGATGATCGACGGGTGGTTGTGGTCGCGCTGCAGCGCCTCCAGCCACTCGGCGACGAACGACGTCGTCTGCCGCTGGCCGTCCTGCGGGGTGCCGTAACCGCTGACGCCCCAGTCGCCGAACTCGCCCCACACCAGGTAGCCCAGGCGGTCCGCGTGGAACAGGTAGCGCTCCTCGAAGACCTTCTGGTGCAGGCGCGCACCGTTGAACCCGGCCTCCAGGCCCAGCTCGATGTCGCGCACCAGCGCGGCGTCGGACGGCGCCGTCATGAGCGACTCCGGCCAGTAGCCCTGGTCCAGGACCAGCCGCTGGAAGACGTGCTCGCCGTTGATCTTGATCGCCTGGCCGTCGATCGAGACGGACCGCAGGCCCGCGTACGAGCGCACCGTGTCCACGACGGCGCCGGAGGCGTCGCGCAGCTCGATGTCCACCCCGTACAGGTGCGGGTCCTCCGTGCCCCAGGTGCGCACGCGGTCCGCCGGGACGACGACGCGCAGCGCGGGCGCCAGGTCGAGGTCGGCGCGCGCGGTGGCGCTCGCGACCTCGCCGTCGGCGTCGGTCACCGTGACCGAGACCGTGTGGCCCCGGCGGTTCGCGGACAGCGGCACGACGACGTCGAACGCGGAGCTCGACAGGTCGGGCGTGATCCGCGGGCGGCGCACGTGCGTGGCCGGCACGGGCTCCAGCCACACCGTCTGCCAGATCCCCGTGGTGCGCGTGTAGTTGCACTCGAAGTTGGCGTACCGGTTGGACTGCTTGCCGCGAGCCTGCGGCCCGTGGCGGGTGTCCCGGGCCCGGACGACGACGGTGACCGTGTCGCCGGGGGCGGCGACGCCGTGCAGGTCGGCCACGAACGGGGTGAACCCGCCGCGGTGCCGCACGACCTCGGTGCCGTCGACCCACACGGTCGCGTCGTGGTCCACGGCCCCGAAGTGCAGCAGCACGTGGGGGTCGTCGCCGACGGCGGACCAGTCCGCGGGCACGGTGATCTCGCGGCGGTACCAGACCGCCTCGAGGAAGTCGGTGTTCCCGATCCCGGAGAGCTCGGACTCCGGGGCGAAGGGCACGGTGATCTCGTCCTGGAGCGGCCGCTCGACAAGACCCCGTTCGAGCCCGGAGTCACCCGGGTCGATCTCGAACTGCCAGGATCCGTTGAGGTTGAGCCAGTGGTCCCGGACCATCTGGGGCCGCGGGTACTCGGGGCGCGGGACGGCGGTCGCCGTCGGCGCCCCCTCGGGCGAGAAGCGGTCGAGGAAAGTCATCAGCTGCTCCATTGCGTCTACGACAGGTGCGCGGCGATTCAACACGTCTTCCGACAGAAATGCAACGTTGTATCAACCGCCTCACCCGCGGACGGCGGCCGGGCGGGTCCGTCGGCGGGCGGCCAGCCGGCCCGCGGAGCGCCCGCGCCGGCGCCGTCACCTGGTCAGACGCGGCTGCTCTCGCGGACCAGCAGGCGGTACGGCACGACCTCGTCGACCGGGTCGACACCGGGCTTCTCGAGCTGGGCGATGATGCGGTCCACCGCGGTCTCCGCGATGGCCCGCAGGTCCGGCGCCACCGTCGTCAGCGTCGGGTTCGAGAACCGGCCGTCCTCGGTGTTGTCCCAGCCGGTCACGGCCACGTCGTCGGGCACCCGGACGCCGTTGAGGCGCAGCGCGTGCAGCGCGCCGAGGGCGAGCTCGTCGTTGGCGCACACGATCCCGTCGATCTGGTCGATCCGTGCCAGGACCGACTCGATCGTGGCGGCGCCGGACGGCCGGGAGAACTGCGGGCACTGGAGCACCCAGCGCTCGTCGACCTCCAGGCCGGCCGCCGCGTGGGCGTCGAAGTAGCCCTGCACGCGCTGCGCCCCGGTCCGGCCGGCGCCGCGCGGCTCGGCGCCGAGGAAGGCCAGCCGGCGCCGCCCCGTGTCGAGCAGGTGCTGCGTGACCTGCGCCGCGGCGTCGACGTTGTCGATGCTCACGTGGTCCGTCCGCCGCTCGCGCGTGGGGTCCGGGTCGGCCCGTTCGCCCAGCAGCACCAGGGGCACGGGCCCGCGAACCTCGTCGATCTCGGCGGGGGTCAGCTCCAGCGGCGAGAAGATGATGCCGTCGATCGCCTGCACGTCGAAGCCGCGCGCCACCTCCAGCTCGGTGTCGCGCGAGGACCTCGTCTCCTCGATGAGCACGCGGTAGCCGCGGGCGCTCCCGACGTCGATCACCTCGTGCGCCAGCACCGAGAAGTACGGCGCGTGCACCCAGGGCACCGCGAGGGCGAGCGTGTTGGTGCGGCCCCGCCGGAGCTGCCGGCCGGCCAGGTTGGGCCGGTAGCCCAGCTCGGCGATCACCGCCTCCACCCGGGCCCGCGTGACGTCCCCCACCCGGCCCGTGTCGTTGACGACGTTGGAGACGGTCTTCCACGAGACGCCCGCCGCCGCGGCCACCTCCTTGATCCCTACCCGTCGACCCGCTTGCTCGGCCAAGCCTTCACTTCCTTCCACCATGTGCCCTCTTGACTGGACGCCCGTCCTAGTCCATCGTGATCCAACGTTGGAGCGCAACGTTGCACCATTGGAGGTCGATGATGACCGTAGTACGAGGACGTGGCATCCCGGGCCAAGGAAGCCCCGCGGCTGCGTCGAGAACCCGCAGTCTCGTGGGTAGTTCCGGAGGGCTGAGCAGGCGAGATCTGCTCCGCGCGGCCCTCGTCGGGGCCGGCGGGGTCGCGCTCGGTGGCGCGCTCGCGGGCTGCGCCACCCCCAGCGCCTCCGGCGCGGGCAAGACCTCGGTGATGGTCTGGGACCTCTTCTCCGGCGGTGACGGCGCCCTCATGCAGAAGATGGCGGGTGTGGTCGCCGCGGCCAACCCGGACATCGGCGTCGAGACCACGACCCTCGCCTGGGGGCCGCCGTACTACACGAAGCTGGCGATGGCGTCGTCCGGCGGGCGACCGCCGGAGGCAGCCGTCATGCACATGTCGCGGCTGGCCGGGTACGCACCGGGCGGGCTCCTGGAGCCGTTCGACCTCGACGCGCTCGCCGAGCTGGGGATCACCGAGGCCGACTTCGCCCCGGCCGTGTGGCAGAAGGCCCAGTTCGAGGGCCAGCTCTACGCCCTGCCGCTGGACACCCACCCGTACATCGCGTTCCACAACCCCGACATCGTCCAGCAGGCCGGCCTCGCGGGTGCCGACGGCAAGCTGGACCTGGCGGCCGTCGCCGGCGCCGACCGCTTCCTGGAGGCCGGGCGCGCGATGGCCGAGGTCACGGGCGAGACGGGCGTCAGCTGGGGCTACCAGCGCGACCCCGCGGGCTGCTGGCGCATGTTCTGGGGCCTGTACTCCCAGAACGGCGGCGGCTACGAGCTCACGCCGGGCCGCCCCGCCGCGCTCGACGAGGAGGCCGCGGCCGAGGTCTTCGAGTTCCTCCAGGCGATGGTCGACGGCAAGGTCGCCGCGAAGAACCAGGACGGCAACGCCGCGTCCGGCCGCTTCATGTCGAACCGCACCGGGCTGATGTTCGCCGGCGAGTGGGACCTGCCGATGTTCCAGGGCGCCAACCCCGACGTCGGGGCCACGCAGTTCCCGGCGATCTTCGACACCCCGGCCAACTACGCCGACTCGCACGCGTTCGTGCTGCCCAAGCAGGGCACGCCGAACCCGGCCAAGCGCGAGGCGACCTACCGCGTGCTCGCGGGCCTCCTCAAGGAGGGCCTGACCTGGGCCTCGGCCGGACACATCCCGGCCTACCAGCCCATCGTGCAGGAGCCCGCGTACCAGGAGCTCACCCCGCAGCGCGACTACGCGCCCGCGGCCGAGGTCGCCGTCTTCGACCCCGACGCCTGGTTCACGGGCGGCGGCAGCGACTTCCAGACGCGCATGGCCGACGCCATGACGGACACCCTGGCCGGCAAGGCCCCGGCGCGCACCGCCGTGACCCGCATGCTGAGCGAGATGGACCGGTTCCTCTCCCAGCCCAACCCCGCCTGATCGAGAGGACGACGATGACTGTCTCGAACGCCGGCGTCACGGCGCCCCCCGGGCGGGCCCTGCCCGACTCGCGGAAATCCACCGGGCGGTCCGGGTCCGGTACCCGCACCGCCTCCACCGGCAAGTCCCTGCGCGCGCGGGACAAGTCCGGCTACCTGTTCGTCGCGCCGTTCGCGGTGGCGACCGGCCTGTTCCTGCTGCTGCCGACGCTGTACGGCCTGTGGATGAGCTTCACGAACCAGAGCCTCACGGGCACCGGTTCCGAGTTCATCGGCTTCGCCAACTACGCCGAGGCCTTCAGCGACCCCCAGGTCTGGCAGACGCTGTGGCACACCGTCTGGTTCACGGTGCTCAGCACCGTCCCGCTGGTGGTCGTCGCCCTGGTGATGGCGCTGCTCGTGCACACCGGCCTGCCCGGCCAGTGGGTGTGGCGCATGTCGTTCTTCGCGCCCTACCTGCTGACCAGCGCCGTCGTGTCCGCGCTGAGCAGCTGGCTGTTCCAGCCCGACATCGGCCTGCTCGACACGTGGTTCGCCGCGCTCGGGCTCCAGCCCGTGGGCTGGCTCACCGACGAGAACGTGGCGATGTTCTCCATCGCCGCCGTCACCGTCTGGTGGACCGTCGGGTTCAACTTCCTGCTCTACCTGGCTGCCCTGCAGGGGATCCCCCAGCAGCAGTACGAGGCCGCGACCATCGACGGCGCGGGCGGCTGGCGCCGGCTCTTCTCCATCACCCTGCCGCAGCTGCGCAACATCACCGGCGTCATCGTGGTGCTGCAGCTCCTCGCGTCGCTCAAGGTGTTCGACCAGATCTACCTGCTCACCGCGGGCGGCCCGAACGGCAGCACGCGACCGATCCTGGAGTACGTCTACGACACCGGTTTCACCAACTACCGGCTCGGGTACGCCTCCGCGATCTCGTACGTGTTCTTCGCTCTGATTCTCGTGTTCGCGCTGGTGCGGCTCCTGCCGTCCAGGAAGGAGGCCTGACGTGTCCGTCGCCGAACTGGTCGCCGACCGCCGGACCAAGGCGCAGCTGGAGCGCGCCGAGAACCGGGCCCTCACCAAGCTGACGATCGGGCCCTCGCCGTGGGTGCGCATCGGTGCCCTCGCCGCCCTCGTCGTCCTCGCCGCCCTCTGGCTGCTCCCCGTGGCCTGGGGCGCGGTCACCAGCTTCAAGCACGAGGCCGAGGCCGCGCTGCCGGCGTCGTGGTGGCCCACCATGGGCTGGACGCTCGACGCCTACCAGCAGGTGCTCAGCAACAGCGACCTGCTCATCTGGATGTGGAACAGCCTCGTCGTCGCCGGGCTGGTCACCCTCCTGACCGTGCTGATCTCCGCGATGGCCGCCTTCGCGTTCTCGCAGACGGTGTTCAAGGGCCGGAGCCTGCTCCAGTGGCTCACCATCGCGTCGATCATGATGCCCGGGCAGATCCTCATCGTGCCGCTGTTCCGGCAGATGCAGGTCATGGGCCTCGTGGACACGTTCGCCGGCATCGTGCTGCCGCAGGTCGTGGCGCCCGTGATGGTGTTCATCCTCAAGCGCTTCTTCGACGCCATCCCCAGCGAGCTGCTCGACGCCGCCCGCATCGACGGGGCGGGCACCTGGCGGCTGTTCTGGACCATCGTGCTGCCGCTCTCGCGGTCGATCCTGGTGGCCGTGGCGATCTTCGTGTTCATCGGGGCGTGGAACAACTTCCTGTGGCCGTTCATCGTCACCACCGACCCGCAGTTCATGACGCTGCCGGTCGGCCTGTCCACCGTGAAGAACGCCTACGGCGTGCAGTTCGCGCAGAACATGGCGTCCGCGATGATCGCGGCACTGCCCCTGCTCGTGGTGTTCATGCTGTTCCAGCGCCGCATCGTCCAGGGTGTCGCGACCACGGGCATGGGCGGTCAGTAGTAGGCAACAATCGGGTGATGGCCACTCCGACCCCGCACCCCTCGCAGCGCCCGCACCTCGCCGCGGTCGTGGAGGACCACCTCTACGCCGCGGCGGGGTGGGTGCTGGTCCGTGCGGGCTGGCGCCCCCGCCTGGAGGCCTACGCCGGGTACGGCACGCCGGACAAGGTCCGGGTGCTCGCCCGTGTGGTGCTCTCCCCGCAGCGGCCCGGCACCCCGAACCGCGACGCCCTGCGGGCCGGACGGCGCGGGTTCCGGCACTTCCTCACCGTGCCGGCGCCCCACCGCAGGGTGCGGCTCCAGGTGGGCGGCGGCACGTCCGAGGTGACGAGCGACCGGGCCGGCTACGTCGACGTCGAGCACCCGGTGGACGCCCCGCTGTGCGACGGCTGGCACACCGCCCTGCTGACCTGCCTCGACGGGCCGGAACCGGCCGAGGCCGAGGCCCCGCTCCGGGTGCTCGACGAGCGCCCGCGGACCGGCGTCGTCAGCGACATCGACGACACGACCATGGTGACCGCCGTGCCCCGGCCGCTGCTCGCGGCGTGGAACACGTTCGTGCGGCACTCCAGCGCGCGGCGCGCCGTGCCGGGCATGCCCGAGCTGTACCGCACGCTCCAGCGGACACACCCGGACGCGCCCTTCTTCTACCTCTCGACCGGCGCGTGGAACACCGCCGGCACCCTGCGTGCGTTCCTCTCGCGGCACGCCTACCCGCCGGGCCCGCTGCTGCTGACCGACTGGGGGCCGACCCTCACCGGGTGGTTCCGCAGCGGCCAGGCCCACAAGCGCGCGAGCCTCGACCTGCTCATGTCGTGGTTCCCGCACGTGCGCTGGGTGCTCATCGGTGACGACGGCCAGCACGACGTCGAGATCTACGAGGACGTCGCGCGCCGCCGCCCCGACCGGGTGCGGGTCGTCGCGATCCGGCAGCTCACCGGCGGCCAGCAGGTGCTCGCCGGGAACGCCCCGCACGTAGGGAACGGGTCGCACGCCGGGCCGGCGACGGCGCCCGGCTCCACGCCGGGGCCGACTACCGACCAGGTGCCGACCGTCGCGGGCCGGGACGGGGACGAGCTCGCCCGCCGCCTCGCGACCGTGCCGGGCGTGCTCGACGACGGGGACGGGGCCTAGGCCCCGTGCAGGCTCAGGAGGTGGCGGTCACGAGGTAGTCGTCCGCGTCGTCGTCCCAGGCCAGCGACACCGTGCCCGCCGCCTCCGCCGCCTTCGCGAACTGGAGGAACCCGCGGAAGCCGAGCGCCTTCTCGGAGAAGTCCGGGCGCCGCTTGCGCACGGCGTTCTTCAGCCCCGACAGGGCGGCCGAGCCGTTCGACTCCTGCACGACGTCGCGCAGCAGCGCGAACGCCGCGTCGGTGTCGCCCTGCTCCGGGAGCGACACCTCGGGGTCGCCCGCCGACGGGCCCGGCGCCAGCTCGACGAACCCGCGGTCCGCGAGGAACCGCAGGAACTCGCCGAACGTGCGGAAGCCGTAGTCCGACTCGCTGAAGGTGGCGTCCTTGCGCAGCAGCGTCCGCTTGAGGGCGGACGCCGTGACGGGGCCGCTGGTCGAGGACTGGAGGTCGCCGAGGGTCTGCGCCACGCGTACCTCCATAGGCACGTCGTCCGACGCCGGGGCGTCGTCCTGCTCGGTGACGTCGACGTCCGGCTCGGCCTCGGGTGCGACGTCGACGGGGGCCGGCGCGGGCTCCGCCTTCTTGCGCCGGCGGGTCGCGGGCTTCGCCTCGGGCTCGGCCGGCGCCTCCGGCTCGGCCGCGGCCTCGGGCGACGTCGCCCCGGCGACGGCCTCCGCGACCGCCTCGGCGGCCTTGGCGCGGCGCGAGGCGGCGGGCGCCTTCTGCGCGGCGGCCCGCTCCGTCGTGCTCGTCTTGCGGGTGCGCGAGCCGCGCTTCGGGGCGGGGGCGCCCTGGTCCTCGTCGGGCACCTCGACGCCCTCGAGGCGGTCGTAGAAGAGGAACTCGTCGCACGCGGCCGGCAGCAGACGCGACGTCGACTTCTCGACGCCCACGCCGATGACGCGCTTGTTCAGCTCGCGCAGCTTGTGGACCAGCGGCGAGAAGTCGCTGTCGCCCGTGCACATGACGAACGTGGAGATGTAGTCGCGCTCGAAGGCCATCTCGATGGCGTCGACCACCATCTTGATGTCGGCGGCGTTCTTGCGGGAGGCCCCCATGCGCTGCGTCATCTCGATGAGCTCGACCTGGTGGCGCGTGAGCATGCGCCGGTCCTCGTCGAAGTACGACCAGTCGGCGTACGCCCGGCGCGCGACCACCCGGCCACGCACGGCGAGCGCGTCGGCGATCGGGCCGAAGTCGAACTGCATCCCGCCCAGGTGCTCCCGGGCGCCGAGCGCCAGGTTCTCGTAGTCGATGAAGACTGCCAGGCGTTCCTCTTGGTCCATGCCCGCCACTCTAGGGGGTTACCGGCGCGGGGGGTGGCGGAGCCGCACCGGGCCGCCGCTCCGCAGGGCGAAATGAAGAACGGGTGAAATATGTCGTGTCGGGGACGCCCGATCAGCCCGAAAGTTCACCCGTTGCCTAGGATCGGGCCATGGCCGAGGCGACCGCCGGGAACGACGACGACCCGATCTCCAACCGGAATCGGATCATCGGTGCTGCCACGCGTCTGACCTGTGCCGACGGCTGGTCCAAGGTCACGATGGGCCGCCTCGCGACCGAGGCCGGCGTGAGCCGCCAGACGGTCTACAACGCCGTCGGGAGCCGCGACGACCTGGCCGAGGCGATGGTGCTCACCGAGTCCGCGAAGTTCATCTTCCGGATCGCCGAGGCCTTCGACCGGCATCCTGACGACCTGCTGCCCGCGATCCGCGACGCGGTGGAGAGCACGCTCACGTTCGCCGAGGGGAACGCGCTGCTGCGGGCGGTGGTCTCGGCGACCCACGGTGCCGACACCGAGCTGCTGCCGCTGCTCACCACGCACTCGGAGGCGCTGCTCGGCACCGTGAAGGTGGTCGTCCAGGACCGCGTGGACCAGTACGAGATCGACCTGGGGCCGGAGCGGATCGCGGCGGTCATCGACATCGTGGTGCGGTCCGCGTTGAGCCACGTCATGCAGCCCACGGCGTCCCCGCGGGAGACGGCCGAGTCGATCACCTGGCTCGTGGCGTGCGTCCTGGGCCGTGCCGAGGAGCTGGCCCCCACCGGCGTCTGACGCTCCACGCTCCACGCCCCGCGCTTGACGCCCCGCGCCCGCGGAGGAGGATCGAGGCATGCGAATCGGCACCCACTTCATGCGTTTCGACTCGATGGAGCCCGCCCGGATGCGGACCGAGCTGGCGGACGCCGCCCGGTACGCGGACGACGGCGGCGTCTCGTGGATCTCCGTGATGGACCACTACTTCCAGATGGAGCACCAGGGCTTCCCGGCGTCGGACCCGATGCTGGAGGCGTACACGACGCTGGGCTACCTGGCCGGCGTCACCGAGCGGGCGCAGCTCGGCGCCCTGGTCACCGGCGTGACATACCGGTATCCGGGGCTGCTGGCCAAGATCGTCGCGTCGCTCGACGTGGTCTCGGGCGGGCGCGCGACCTACGGCATCGGCGCCGCCTGGTACGACAAGGAGCACGCGGCACTCGGTGTGCCGTTCCCGCCGGTCAAGGAGCGGTTCGAGATGCTCGAGGAGACCGTCCGGATCGCCCGGCAGATGTACGACCCGCAGGAGAACGGCCCGTTCGAGGGCAAGCACTTCCAGCTCGCCGAGACGCTGTGCTCGCCGCCGCCGCTGTCGGGCCCGGAGATCATGATCGGCGGCTCCGGCGAGCGGAAGACCCTCCGGCTCGTGGCGCAGTACGCGGACGCGTGCAACCTGTTCGCCGAGACGCCGGAGCGGCTGCGCCACCTGCTCGACGTGCTGCACCGGCACTGCGACGACGTCGGACGCGACCCCGCGACCATCCGCGTCACGATGCTGCACCGCGGGCGCCCGATCGGCCCGGACGACACCGCCGCGTTCGTCGAGGAGATGCGGGGCTTCGCCGTGCACGGCGTGGACACCGTGATCCTGCGGCCGCCGGGCACGTCCCTCGCCGCGTGGGTGCGCGACGCCGTGCTCCCCGTCGTGGAGCCCTGCGCCGACCTGTGACCCTCAGCCGGCCGAACCGGCCGAATCGGCGTCCTCGGCGCGTGCCCGGCTGAGCACCACCGGGCACGTCGCCAGGTGGTCGTCCACCAGGCCGCACGCCTGCATGGCGGCGTACGCCGTGGTGGGGCCGATGAACCGGAAGCCCTCTTTCTTGAGCGCCTTGCTCAGGGCCTTGGACTCCGCCGTCCACGCCGGTACGTCGCCGAACGTGGCGTGCCGCACCTGGAGGGCCGGGTCCGGGGCGAACGACCAGATCAGCTCGTCGAGCGTGCGCCCGGAGTCGTGCAGCGCGACCACCGCGCGCGCGTTGTCGACGGTGGCCTCGATCTTCATGCGGTTCCGGATGATGCGGGCGTCGCCGAGCAGGCGCTCGACGTCGTCCGGCCCGAACGCCGCGACACGTTCGGGGTCGAAGCCGTCGAAGACCTCGCGGAACGCCGGGCGCTTGCGCAGCACGGTGATCCAGGAGAGCCCGGACTGGAAGCCCTCCAGGGCGATGCGCTCCAGCAGGGCCTGCTCGCCGTGCACGGGTACGCCCCACTCGTCGTCGTGGTAGGCGGAGTAGAGCGGGTCGCCGTCGCCGAAGCAGCGCGCGGCCGGGGCGGCGTCGTCGTCCGCCGCCGTCCTGGTCTCTGTCACGTGGTCAGTGGTCACGGCACCACTCTGACTCACGTCACCGACACTCCGCGCCGGTCGGCCGCCTGACTGTGCACGACGTCCGAAATCCGCTGCCTGTGGTCGCGCAAGGACCGTTGCGGTCCCGTCGCGAGGGTCTCAGGGGGTGGCGTCGCAGGGCGCGGCCTCGCCGATCGCGCCTCGACGTCGGAGGTAGGCCTCGATCCCGTCGAGCACGATCGTGATGCCGAAGGAGATGTCGTCGTCGGCCGGCGCGTCGACCGCCGTCCCCGGCCAGGCCGCGAACGAAGCGAACAGGTTCGGGTACTCCGTCGGACCGGCGTACCGGCCGAGCACCGCCTCGAAGTCCGCGTAGGGGTCGGCCGCCTCGACCGCGGCGGGGTCGAGCTCCGCCTCGGGCGTGCTGTCCGGCAGCCCGGCTTCGCGCCGCACCTTCTGCACCGCCGCGCGGTGGGTCTCGACGTGCACCCGGGCCTCGCCCAGCACGTGCTGGGCGAGCAGGCCGACGATCGCGAGCTTCTCGTCCGCGGGCAGGTCCACCTCGCGCAGCACGCCGAACGCCTGGTCCATCCAGCGCACCCGGTTGGGCCCGGGCGGGGCGGCCGAGAGCGGGAGCTCGAGCATCCACGGCCGGCTCAGGGCCAGGTCGATCTGCGCCCGGGTCCAGACCTCCAGCCCGGCGCGCCAGCCGGCCTCCATCGGGACGTCGGGCAGGTCGGTGGCCATGGCGTCGGACATCAGGATCAGGAGCTCGTCCTTGCCGGACACGTGCCGGTACAGGGCCATCGGGGTGTAGCCCACGGCTTCCGCGACCCGCGCCATCGAGACGGCGGCGAGGCCCTCGGCGTCGGCCAGCGCCATGGCGGCGTCCACGATCTGCGCGACGGACAGCGCGGGCTTGGGCCCGCGGCGCCGCGGCGCCGCGTCACCCCACAGGCGCTGCACGACGACGGGCAGCTCCCGGGCCTGCCCGGCGGCTTCGGACGTGTTGTCGGTGTGCATCGGCTCCATCCTCCCCTGCCGCGTCGCGAGATCCGACCCGAAACTCTCTTGACCACATACTGTTTACGTCCCACACTAAAACGCGTAGGCCATAAACAGTAACCGGATCGGAGAGGGACCATGACTGCGATCGTCACGGCCGAGGGACTGGGCAAGTCCTTCGCGAGAAAGGGCTCGACGAGCCCGCCCGTCCTGGACGGGCTCGACCTGGAGCTCCAGGAGGGCGCGGTGCTCGCGCTGCTGGGCCCCAACGGGGCGGGCAAGACCACCACCGTCCGCATCCTGTCCACGCTGCTGAAGCCGGACGCGGGCCGCGCCACGGTCGGCGGGTTCGACGTGGTGCGGGACGCGCGGCGCGTGCGCGAGATCATCAGCCTCACGGGCCAGCAGGTCGCCGTCGACGACAAGCTGTCGGGCGCCGAGAACCTCACGATGATGGGCCGGCTCGCCCACCTGCCCCGCCGCGTCGCGCGGGACCGGGTGGACGAGCTGCTCACGGCGTTCGACCTGGCCGACGCCGCGAACCGGCACGTCGGCACCTGGTCGGGCGGCATGCGGCGCCGGCTCGACCTCGCCGCGGGCCTGCTCACGCGGCCCCGCGTGATGTTCCTCGACGAGCCCACCACGGGGCTCGACCCCCGGTCGCGGCAGGCGCTGTGGGACGTCGTCCGGAGCGTGGTCGCCGACGGCACCAGCGTGCTGCTGACCACCCAGTACCTGGAGGAGGCCGACCGCCTCGCCCAGCGGGTCGCGCTCGTGGACGGCGGCCGGATCGTCGCCGACGGCACGCCGGCCCAGCTCAAGCGCGAGGTGGGCGAGGCGGGCGTCGAGCTCACGTTCGCCGCCGAGTCCGACGTCGAGCGGGTCGCTCCCGCGCTCGCGGGCGCCACGGTCGACGGCGCCCGGGTGCGCGTACCCACCGACGGCTCGGTCGCGCACGTGCGCTCCGTGCTGTCCGTGGTCGACGACGCCGGCGTGGCGCCCGAGCACTGGGAGGTGCGCGCGCCGAGCCTCGACGACGTCTTCCTCACCCTGACCGGTCACGCCGGCCACGCCGGCCACGTCGACCACGAGCAGCCGGCCCGGACGACGGGGGTGGCGGCATGAGCCACGTGCTGAGCGACGTCTCGACGATGACCACCCGCGGCTTGCGCCTCGTCTCGCGGGACGCGGACGCCATGATCACCGCGGTGGTGCTGCCCGTCATCATCCTGCTGATGTTCGTCCTCGTGTTCGGCGGGGCCCTCGACACCGGCACGGACTACATCAACTACGTGACCCCCGGCGTGATCCTGCTGGCCGCCGGCTTCGGCGCGGCGAACACGGCACTAGCGGTCGAGCGCGACATGTCCGGCGGCATGGTCGACCGCCTCCGGTCGATGCCCGTGAGCTCCTGGACCGTGCTGTCCGGGCACGTGGTGGCGAGCCTGGTGAAGAACCTGGCCACCACCGCGGTCGTCTTCGGCGTCGCCATCCTGCTCGGGTTCCGGCCCGAGGCGACTGCCCTGGAGTGGCTCGCCGCGGTGGGGATGATCCTGCTGTGGGTCGGCTGGATCACGTGGCTCGCCACGTTCGTGGGCGTGCTGGTCCGTTCGCCCGACGCCGCCGGCGGTTTCTCGTTCTTCGTGATGTTCCTGCCCTACGTGTCCAGCGCGTTCGTGCCTGTCGACACGCTGCCGGGCTGGCTGCGCGGGTTCGCGGAGCACCAGCCGGTCACGCCGGTGATCGAGACGGTGCGCGGGCTGCTCGTCGGCGACGCACCCGGCGGCGGGGTCACCGACCTGGGCGGCGTCGCCGCGCTGGCGATCGCCTGGTGCGTGGGCCTGGGGCTCGTGTTCGCCGTGGCGGCGGGGGTGGCGTTCCGTGCCCGGCGCTGAGCAGACCCGGGCGGTCCGCTGGTGGCGCCGGCCCTGGATCGCACCCCTCGCCGTGGTCACCGCGGCGCTCCTGGTCACGGCCCTGCCGCGGTACGTGGGCCTGGACCCGGCGAAGTCGCTCGTCCCGACCGACCGCGGCCCGGCGTTCTACCCGGCGCTGGTGACGCACATCTTCGCGGGGTCGGTCATGCTGAGCGCCGCGGTGCTGCAGCTCTGGCCGTGGCTGCGGGCCCACCACCCGCGCGTGCACCGGTGGAGCGGCCGTGTCTACGTGGTCACCGCGCTCGTGACCGGCGTCGCCGCGCTGGTCACGGCGCAGTTCCCGAGCGCGGGCGTGGGCCAGCAGGTGGCGAACACCTTCCTCGGCGTCCTGCTCCTGACCTGCACCGTGCTCGGCTACCGCGCCGTCCGGCAGCGCCGGTTCGGTGACCACCGGGAGTGGATGGTCCGCAGCACGGCGCTCGCCTTCTCGATCATCACCAACCGGTTCTGGGCGCCCGTGCTCATCGCGATCTACGTCCCCGGGGCGCTCACCGACCCGGACATCGGGTTCGGCGCCCCGGAGATCGAGGGTGCCGCCGTCGCGTCCGCGTGGGTGTCGTGGATCGTCAACCTCCTGTTCGCGGAGTGGTGGCTGCGACGCAGGCCGAAGGGCCGCGTGCGCCCGCGCCGGGCTCGCGTGCCGGCCGCCCAGGTGCAAAACGCTCGGTGAATGTCGGTGACGGGGGACACACTGTCCCCATGTCACAGACCGCGCACGACGTCGAGCTCGAACAGAAGCAGATCCTGAAGAAGTACCTCCAGGAGACCCGTGAGGCCCTCGTGTGGAAGCTCGAGGGCCTCACGGAGAAGCAGGCACGCTGGCCCTTGGTGCCCTCCGGCAACAACCTGCTGGGCATCGTGAAGCACTGCGCCAACACCGAGATCGGCTATCTCGGGCCGGTGTTCGGGCGGGCGTGGCCGAACCCGGGCGAGCTCGTCCCCGACGACATCTTCGAGACGGACCCGCAGGCCGACTGGTACGCGACCGAGGACGAGTCCGTCGCCTCCGTCGTGGACCTCTACCGGCGGGGCTGGGCGTTCTGCGACGAGACCATCGACACCCTCCCGCTGGGCACCGTCGGGCGCGTGCCGTGGTGGAAGAACGGCGAGGTCACGCTGTTCCGGATCATCGTGCACGTCACCGACGAGACCGCCCGGCACGCCGGTCACGCGGACATCCTGCGCGAGCTCACCGACCAGTCCGTCGGGCTCTACGCGGGCAACACCAACATCCCCGACTGGCAGGGCGACCAGATGGCCGCGTACGTCGACAAGCTGAAGAATCTCGCCGAGCGGGCAGGCAACTAGCGCCCGCGTCCGAGATTCGCCAAACTGCGGGCCATGCCCCTCAACGTGGAGCCGTCCACATCCTCCGGGCCCTCGCCCGAACCAGCCCTCGCGGACGCGCCGAAGCCCGCACGGTCCGCGCCGACGTCCGACATGTCGTCGGGTAGATCGGACATCGTCCCGCCGCGCGGCGCGGGTGGGCGGCCCGACGGCGGCTCCATGCGACCGCTGTTCGTCTTTCTCATCGCCGCCGCGGCCGCGCTGATCGGCAGCATCGCGTTCGCGCTCGTCCACGTCGGCACCGAGCGCGACCTGGAGCAGCTCAGCAGCGCCCGCGCCGACGTCGTGCAGGCGGTCGACGAAGGACGCGCGGCCCAGGAGGGGCTGGCCGAGCAGATCACGAAGGCGGAGAAGGCGCTCGCGGCCTCCGAGGGCCGGGTGGCCGACGACGCCGTGCGCACCGCCCTGGCCGCGCACGTCACCCAGGCCAAGGAGCTCAGCGCGCAGGAGGCGCCGTCGATCCCCGAGGCCGGCGCCCCGGGCCTCGACTCGCCCGAGGACATCGACGCCCTGGAGGCGGCGGCCACCGAGTGGTCGATGTCCATGAGCACCACCTCGACCACGCTCGTCGCGGCCATCAAGGACGTGCAGGCCTCCTACCGGCAGTGGCAGCAGGACCGCGAGGACGCCCAGGCGCAGGCCCAGTCGGACGCCGACCAGGCCGAGAGCGCGGCCCAGCAGCTCGAGGAGGCCAAGGCGTCGCTCGCCACGGTCACCGACCAGCTCAAGATCTCCGTGCGGGACTCCGGGTACACGCTCGACTGGACGGCCGAGGTGGGCGCGCCCGACGGCGTCCGCTCGGCCCTGGCCACCCGCCGCGCCGAAGGCGAGGCGGCGCTCGCGGTCGGCGTGAACACGAGCAAGCTGAACTCGGTGAAGGCGCTCGGCCAGCAGCGCGAGACGGCGCGCGTCGCGCTCGAGGACGCCGCGTGGGCCGCCCGCGCGGCGGTCGCCGACGACTCCAACGGCCGGCTCGCGCAGGCCGACCTGTGCCTGGTGGGCGTCGGCCCCGAGGGGCAGGACCAGTACCTCCGGTGCGACGCGGCCGAGGCCTGGGGCAAGCTCGGCGCGGCCTTCGAGAAGGAGCTCGGCAAACCGCTGCGCATCGAGTACGGCTACCGGCCCTACGACTGGCAGCTCCAGGCCCTCGACGAGTTCGGCAGCGGACAGGTCGCGGCGCCCGGCACCTCCAACCACGGCTGGGCGCTCGCTGTGGACGTACCTGTGGACGACGGCTTCCGCTTCGGCCAGCCCGAGTACGAGTGGCTCGCCGCCAACGGGCCGAAGTTCGGCTGGGTGCACCCGGAGTGGGCCCGCCAGGGCGCCGGGCGCGAGGAGCCCTGGCACTTCGAGTACGAGGGCTGACCGCCTCTCCGGCGCCGCCGCGCGCCGCCGCCGACCGCGGCGGTGCGCGGGCACTGGATAATGGGTGAGTGCAGTGCCCTCACTACGACGCCGGACGCTGCCGCTCGTGCACCCTCCTGGAGATCGACTACCCCACCCAGGTGCTCGACAAGGAGCGGCACGTCGCCGAGCTCCTCGACCCGGTCTCCGACGGGACCACCTGGCTCCCCGCGGTCCGCAGCGTCGAGTCCGCCTTCCGGAACAAGGCGAAGATGGTCGTCAGCGGGACGGTCGCCGAGCCGGTGCTGGGCATCCTCGACCGGGCCGGGCACGGCGTCGACCTGACCGACTGCGGCCTCTACCCCGATGCGCTCCAGGCGTCCTTCGGCCCGCTCGCGGCGTTCGTCACGCGCGCGAACCTGGAGCCCTACCAGGTCTCGGGCCCGGGAAAGCGCGCCCAGCAGCGCGGCGAGCTCAAGTACCTGCTGGTCACCCTGTCGCCCGACGGCGAGCTCATGGTCCGGTTCGTGCTGCGCTCCCAGGAGGCGATCGCCCGGATCCGCAAGCACCTGGCCTGGCTGCAGGCCGAGCTCCCGGCCCTGGCGGTGGCCTCGGCGAACATCCAGCCCGCGCACGCCGCGGTGCTGGAGGGCGACCTCGAGATCCCGCTCACCGAGCGCGGCACCCTCCCGATGCGCATCGACGACATCACGCTGGACCTGCGTCCGCAGAGCTTCTTCCAGACCAACACGGCGGTCGCCACCGAGCTGTACCGGCAGGCGCGGTCCTGGGTCGACGAGGTAGACCCCGACAGCCTCTGGGACCTCTACTGCGGGGTGGGCGGCTTCGCCCTGCACTGCGCCGCGCCCGGGCGCACGGTCACGGGCATCGAGATCAGCGCCGAGGCGGTCGTGGCGGCGTCGGGCACCGTGGAGCGGCTGCGCGACGGCGGCCAGGCGGACCGGTTCCGGGACGTCACCTTCGCCGCCGGCGACGCGACGGCGTTCGCCGTCGGGCCGCAGGGTCCCGACCTGCCCGAGATGGTGATCGTGAACCCGCCCCGGCGGGGCATCGGCGCTGACCTGGCGCACTGGCTGGAGACCTCGGGGATCGACCACGTCCTGTACTCGAGCTGCAACGCGACCACGCTCGCCAAGGACCTCGCCGCGATGCCGTCGCTCCGGCCCGCGCGGGCGCGGCTGCTCGACATGTTCCCGCAGACCTCGCACTACGAGGTGCTGGTGCTCCTCGAGCGCGCCTGACCGGGCGGGTCCGCCTTCTTGTCCTGCTGCTTCTTGTCCTGCTTCGCCTCGCCGGGAGACGTCTCCTTCTTCGCCTGCCCGGGCGGGGTGTCCTTCGTGGCCTGGCCCGCGGACACGTCCTCCTTCTTCGCCTGACCTGGCGGAACCTTGTCCTTGGAGGCATGGCCGGGCGGGGTCTCGTCCTTCTTGGCCTGACCCGGCGGCGTCGCGTCGTCCTTCTTGGCCTGGCCCGGCGGGACCTTGTCCTTCTTCGCCTGACCCGGCGGAACGCCGTCCTTCTTGGCGAGGCCCGGCGGAACCTTGTCCTTCTTGGCCAGGCCCGGCGGCACCCCGTCCTTCTTCGCCAGGCCGGGCGGGACGTCGTCCTCTGCCCGCGCCGGACCTGACGGGGTGAGCCCCGTCGGGGCCACCTCGGTCAGGTCGGGGACGTTCGCCGGATCCGTGTGCGGGGAGATCTCGGCGGCCTGCCGGACAGCGGGTTCCCTGTCGTCCGGCGCGAAGACCGACACCATGCCGGTCTCCGGGAACGACGCCGCGGCGTCGATGCCGCCCGCGACCCCGGTGGTGACGGCCGTGGTGACGAACAGGCCGCCGGCGACGGTCGCGGTCAGGCTCATCGGGTCGGTCAGCACGCTCCGGGCGGTCACGACGGCCCTGGTCCCCGCGGCGCTGAGCCAGCCCCCGGCGCCCGCCGCAGCGGCACCCGCCGCACCCGCGACGGCAGGACCGGCCGCGCCGCTCGCCGCGACGGCGGCACCGGCCGCCGTCGTGCCCGGGCCCGCAGAGGCCCCCGCACCGAGCAGGAGGACCGGGGCCGCGGCGCGCAACATCCAGTAGGACTCCCGGACGTCGACGAACGCCCGCGTGCAGCCGGCGCACCCGACCATGTGGTCCTCGACCTGCTGCCGCCGGCGGGGCAGCAGGCGGTTCCGGACGAAGTCGTGCAGGGCGGCGCGGGTGGCCCGGCACTCGAGGTCGGCGGCCGTGCCGGCGTGCGTCTCGGCGAAGGTGCTCGCGAGCCGGTTCTCGGCCCGGCGCAGGCGTCGCTTGGCGGCGTAGGGGAGCACGCCGATCTCTTCGGCGATCGCCGCCACGGGCCGGGACCCCACGTGGTGGTCCCAGAGCAGCTGCTGCTCGCCCGCGGGCAGCCGCTCCATCGCGAGGTTCAGCACCTCGAGGTCGAGGGCGTGCCGGGGCGGTGCTGCGGTGGCGGCGTCGGATCCTTCGGCGGCCGGCTCCTGCTCCCGGGCCATCCTTTGCGCCACCTCGATGGACGCGGCGCTCCAGAACGCGAGGGGGTCGGCGAGGTCGCGGGTGTTGAGGAGCTCCACGCAGAGCAGCTCCAGGCCGCAGCTCGTGGCCAGCTCCGGGTCGATCCCCGGCACCCGCCGGGACACCGTGAACACCACGGCGCGGCGGTGTGCCGCCCACAGGCCGAGGTCGGCGCTCGTGACGGTCACGCGGCCCCCCTCCTGCACGCGACGTGGCACCCCGGGGCACCTCGACGCGCGTGCCCCCGGGCGTGCATGCTCGCAAAGAATGCATGCGCATGGAAGGGTCCCCCGTGATGGCGGGACGATCTTGGGCCGGCGCCCAGATCACCTGTGCCTCCGCACAGCAGGGAGGGGACACGGGCCTCGTGGGAGGCCCGCACGACCATCAGTCCCCGGTCGCCGACTCTGTGTCGTCGACCGCGTCGTTCGCCGCGTCCGAGAACGTGCCGAAGAGCAGCTGCCAGATCTCGTCCAGCGTGGTCGTCGCGAGGTCGATGCCGGGCAGGTCGGAGAGTCCGAGGCTGGCCAGCAGGTCGTCCAGGGCGGTGCCGAGACCCGGCGTCTCCTCCTCCGGTTCCTCCGGCACCTCCGGCGGTTCGGCCGGCGGCTCCTCCTCGGTCGGTGGCTCCTCGGGCTCCGTGGGCTCCTTGGGCGGATCCGGCTCGTCGGAGCCGCCGTCCGGGCTCGACCCTGAGCCGGGGTCCGACCCGGGGTCCACGGGCGGGTTCGGGGCGTCGGCGGGGGTGCCGCCGGAGTCCGGCTCGGGCACCGACTCGGCCAGCACCGGCCCGTCGGCGGGCGCGGCGGCGCCGTCCTCCTTGGGCGTCGTCGCGGGGCGCGGCTGCGGGTCCGTCGGCGGGATCGACGGGGGCTTCTCGTCCGTCGACGGCTTCTCCGCGGTGTCGGACGAGTCCGTGCCGCCGCCGCCGTCCCCGCCGGCGCCGCTCCCGGCGCCGCCCGCTCCGCCGCCCTCGCCGGCAGCCCCGGCGTCGTCGGTGGCCTGGACGGGCGGGTCGGCGAGCTGGTTCGCGATCAGGGCAGCGGCGCTGCCGCCGATGGCGAGCGCGGCGAGCACGCTCGCCGCGACCGCGGCCTCCTTCTTGCCGAACCGGGGCTTGGCCGCACCGGCCGCACCCGCCGCGCCCGCGGCGGCGGTGCCGGTGAGCAGTCCGCCGGCGATGAGGTGTTGTCCGAGGTCGCGGAGCATCCAGGAGACCTCGCGGACGTCGATGAACGCGCGGGTGCATTCGCCGCAGCCGTCCATGTGGACTTCCAGGCGGCGTTGCCGGCGCGGCAGGAGGCGGCCCTTGAGGTAGTCGTGCATCGCGGCGCGGGTGGTGCGGCACTCGGGTTCGTTGACGGTCTGGGCGTGCGCGGCGGCGAACGCGCCGGCGAGGCGTTCCTCGGCGCGGCGCAGCCGCATGGTCACGGCGTGGGGGCGGACGCCGAGGCCGGTGGCGATGTCGGTGACGGCCATGTCGTGCACGTGGCGGTCCAGGAGGATCTTGCGGTCCTCGTCGGCGAGGTCGGACAGGGCGGTGCGGAGCATGGAGACGTCGGCCTCGCGCTCGGCGTCCAGCTCCGCCCCCGCGACGGGTGGGGTGAGGCCGTCGAGGGTGTCGTCCTCGACCGGGCGGGCACGGCCTGCCTCGCGGGTCATGGAGATGGCTTCGTTGACCGCTGCGCGTCGCCAGTAGGGGGCTGGGTCGTCGATGGTGCCGCCGGTGGAGACGATCCGGACCATCTTTTCGAGGGCGCGGCTGGTGGCCTCCTCGGCGTCGATGCCGGGTACGCGTGCTGCGACGGAGCGTACGACGTTGGGCCGGTGCACCACCCAGTCGTCAATCCGCAGGTCACCTGTGGTCGTCACGCGAACCTGTTCCCCTCTGCGCATAGTGTCCGGTTTCGACTCGCTCGGCAATGATCGCACCACAGATGCACGTTTGTGCAACTTTCCGGCGTGATCGGACGCCGTGGCGGCGCCGCTGGGGGCCGCGGCCGGCACGGCCTCCGAAGGGGTCCCGAGCGCGGGCTCGGGCGCGGGTCTGGTCGTCTCCATCAGGCACTCACCTCCGGGTGGTCGAGAACGCGGTCGATACTGCGTCGAGGCCCTGCGGTCCGGACGTCGCGTGGATGATCGCGAGCGCGACCTCGCAGGTGGCGGCGATCAGGTCGCTCGCCCCCCACGCGTCGGCCAGGCGGTAGAGGTTGACGGCATCGCCCTCCGCGTACGCGCGCAGGTACTGGGCGCCCAGACGAACGAGTTCGGGGTGCTCGGTGTGTTCCATGCAGCCCAGACGCGCGAGCCGCCCGGATGTCACAGCACTTCTGGAAATTTCTTCGGATTGTTCTGTGACGTCCGGTTCGGGCCGATGTCGGCGTCCGATATGGGTGCCCAGGGCATCGTTCAGCGCGCGCGATCCAATTTCATCCGGTAGGCCTGTGATCCAGGCCACATGTGAATGCATCCAAAAGTGCTGTGACATCCGGGACGTGCCCGCGTCTTAGCTGCGACGCGGACGAAGTTCGGACCTCGCTGGGGGCGGGCCGAGCTCCGGCGCGTCGGGTGGGAGACCGTGGTTCGGAGTGCGCTGGGGGCACGCCGAGCCACGATCTCCCGCTCTCCGGCGTGAGCGCCGGCTCGGACCTCGCTGGCGGCGGACCGATCCGGCGCTCGTGTCCCCGCGCGGCCCCGCCGTCGGTAGGCACGCGAACTTCCTTTACCCGGCTCGGCAGGCCCGCGTACCGTTGAGGCATGCGCTCGGCACACTCGCTGCTTATGTAGCCGCACCGGATTCGCCCTCGATCGGGCACGACCGGTGCGGCCGCCCCTCCTTGCGAGGGGCTTTTTCGTGCCCGGACCCGATCGACGCACCGGAGAGCGAGAACCATGAGCGAGCAGCGCACCACCCCTGAACCCGCCGGCGGCGGTCCGGCCGCGGCCCACCCGTTCGCGGCGTCCGACGACGGCGCGCGGCCGCGCCGCTACCTGCTGACGATGTTCCCGTACCCCTCGGGGGACCTGCACATGGGTCACGCCGAGGTGTTCGCGATCACCGACGTCGTGGCGCGGTACTGGCGCGCCAAGGGCTTCGACGTGCTGAACCCGGTGGGCTGGGACTCGTTCGGCCTGCCGGCCGAGAACGCGGCGATCCGCCGTGGCGAGCACCCGGCCGTGTTCACGGAGGCCAACATCGCGACCCAGGCGGCGTCGATCGAGCGCTACGGCGTCTCGTTCGACTGGTCGCGCCGGCTGCACACCCACGAGCCGGAGTACTACCGCTGGACGCAGTGGCTGTTCGCCCGCCTGCACGAGCGGGGCCTGGCCTACCGGGCCGAGGCGGAGGTGAACTGGTGCCCGCACGACCGCACGGTCCTGGCCAACGAGCAGGTGGTCGACGGCGCGTGCGAGCGCTGCGGCACCGCCGTCGTCGCGCGCAGCCTGACGCAGTGGTTCTTCCGGACCACCGCGTACGCGGACCGGCTGCTGGACGACATGGCGCTGCTGGAGCCGGGCTGGCCCGCGCACGTGCTGACGATGCAGCGCAACTGGATCGGCCGCTCCGCGGGGCCGGACGGCGAGCCCACCTATCGCCTGCACGACTGGCTGGTCTCGCGGCAGCGCTACTGGGGCGCGCCGATCCCGGTGGTGCACTGCCCGGCCTGCGGGGAGGTGCTGGTGCCCGACGACGAGCTGCCGATCGAGCTGCCGCACCTGGAGGGGGACCGCCTGGCCCCGGGCGACGTCTCACCCCTGGCCGCCGCCCGCGACTGGGTGGAGACCACGTGCCCGCGCTGCGGCGGCCCGGCGGAGCGGGACACGGACACGATGGACACGTTCGTGGACTCGTCCTGGTACTTCCTGCGCTACCTGTCGCCCGGGTACGACGGCGGGCCGTTCCGGCCGGAGGACGCCGCCCGGTGGATGCCCGCCGCGCTGTACGTGGGCGGCGTCGAGCACGCGACGATGCACCTGCTGTACGCGCGGTTCGTCACCAAGGTGCTGTACGACATGGGCCTGGTGCCGTCGCCCGAGCCGTACGCGCGGCTGATGAACCAGGGGCAGGTGGTCAACCACGGCCGCGCGATGAGCAAGTCGCTGGGCAACGGCGTGGACCTGGCCGCGGAGCTGGACCGGCACGGGGTCGACGCCGTGCGGCTGGCGATGCTGTTCGCCGGCCCGCCGGAGGACGACGTCGACTGGGCGGACGTCTCGCCGGAGGCGATGCGCAAGTTCCTGGCCCGCGTGCTGCGCCTGGTCCCGGCGGGGTCCGACCCGGGCGGGCCGGGTCCGGGCGGGCGCGCGTCCGACGACCTGCGCCGCACGGTGCACCGGACCGTGCACGACGTCGACGGCCTGGTCGAGGCGGGGCGGTTCAACGTCGCGATCGCGCGCCTGATGGAGCTGGTGGGCGAGGTACGGCGCGCGGCGCCGTCGGACGGTGGCGGGCAAGTTGGCGGGCACGGTGGCGGGGACGACGGCCGGACGCGCGACGGCGCGGAGGCCTACCGCGAGGCGGTCTCCGCCGTCGCGGTGCTGCTGAGCCTGTTCGCGCCGTTCACCGCCCAGGAGCTGTGGGAGCGGCTGGGCCACGCGACGCCGGTCGCGGCGCAGCCGTGGCCGGAGGTGGACCCGGCGTACCTGGTGACGTCCGAGGTCGAGGCCGTGGTCCAGGTGGACGGCAGGGTGCGGGACCGCGTCCTGGTCCCGGCGGACGTCGCCCCGGCCGAGCTGGAGCGGGCCGCCCTGGCGCGGCCGGCGGTCACGCGCGCCGTGGGCGGCCGGGCGGTGCGGCGGGTCGTGGTCCGCCCGCCGCACCTGGTCAACGTCGTGACCGGCCCGGGCATGACGCCCGACGTGACGCCCGGCGTGACGCCCAGCTAGGCGGCCGCGCCGTCGTCCTCGTCGAGCTTCGCGCGCAGGGCGCGGAGCTCGACGAGGATCTCGCGGTTCTGCTCGGCCAGGGCGTCGAGACGCTCGTCCTTCTGCTCGTCGTCCTCGCGCTCCTCCTCCGCGATCTCCTCCATGCCGTTGACGATCACGGCGATGAACAGGTTCAGCACCGCGAAGCTGACCACCAGGATGTACAGCACGAAGAAGATCCACGCGGCGGGATGGGTCTCCATCACCGTGCGCGCGATGTCGGGCCAGGCCTCGCCCGTCATGGCCTGGAAGAGCGTGAACAGCGACGTCCACAGGCTGCCGAAGTACTCCGGGGACGACGTGCCGAACAGGCCGGTCGCGATGACCGCCGACACGTACATGACCAGCACCAGCAGGGCGCCCACGGCACCCATCCCGGGCACGGCCCGCAGCAGCCCGTCCACGACGCGGCGCAGCGCGGGCACCGCCGAGATGACCCGCAGCACGCGCAGCACCCGCAGGGCACGCAGGGCGGACAGCGACTCGGTGGCCGGGAGCACGGCGACGCCCACCACGAGCAGGTCGAACACGTTCCACGGGTCGCGGAAGAAGCGCCAGCCGTACGCGACCAGCCGCAGGAGCAGCTCCAGGACGAAGAAGCCGAGCATGACGTGGTCGATGTTCTGCAGAACCTCGAACGCCTCGCCGTCCACCATCGTCTCCGCGCCCAGGACCAGGGCGTTCGCCAGGATCACCCCGAGCACGAGGTTGGTGACCCACCTCTGGTCGAGGAAGGCACGCAGCCGCTCTCGTCCGGTACGCGGCGCGGCCTGTACGCCGATCTCCTGGTTCATCCGGGTGTTCCTCCACTTTCCCGTGCCCGGAGCCCACGCTCCGGCCTTGCCTCAGGGCCCCTTGCCCGGGCGAACCTTAGCGCGGCGGTGTGTCCCGACTTGTCGGAGCGCAATGTACCGATATGGGGGTGAATCGGCGGGTCCGGTGGCAAGTGAACCAAATCAGTGCTGGAGTAGAGCACAAGCAAGCAACACGACTGGAGGAAAATGCCATGGGCTTCTGGGCCTTTCTCATCCTCGGACTGATCGCCGGTGTCATCGCACGCATCGTCATCCCGGGCAAGCAGCCGGGCGGTTTCTGGGTCACCTTGCTTCTCGGCGTGCTCGGGGCCATGCTCGGCGGCTGGCTGGGCGGACTCATCTTCAACATCGGATTCGACAAGTTCTGGTCCTGGTCGACCTGGCTCTTCGCGGTGATCGGCGCGGTCATCGTCATCCTGATCGCGCAGGCGATCTTCGGTCGGCGCAAGACCGCCTGACCGCTGTGGCCCGCGGCCGCACCACCCTCGTCGTCGTCCTGACGTCGCTGGTCGGGGCGGCCGCGGTCGCATGTTCGGGCGCGCCCGCGCCGTCGTCGACCCTGGGGCCCGTGCCCGACGACATCGCCGACCACCTCAGCGTCCAGGTGGACCAGGGGCGCACGCAGTACGCCGCCCGCGAGATCGTCCTCGCGGTCACCAACGACTCGGACGAGACGATGACGCTGGTGTCGGGTGCCCTGGACGCGGACGGTTTCGGCCCGTCCCAGCCCACCAAGGAGAACCGCACCCCGGCGCTGCGGCCCGGCACCACGCGGGACGTCTACGTCCAGCTCGGCGAGGCGGAGTGCGCGGGCTTCCCGGCGGGACCGGAGGAGCCGGTGCCGGACGCCGCGCCGTCGGCCACGATCACGCTGGCCCTGGGCGAGTTCGACGACCTGGGTCCGGCCTCCGACGTCGTCGTCGCGGAGGTGGGCGATCCCGGCGGGCACCTCGCGCGGAACCACGCGGTGGACTGCGCCACGGCCGCGGTCGCCGCGGGTGCGAGCCTCGCCGTCGATCCGGACATCCCCGTCGAGACGCGCGACGGGGAGCTGACCGCCCTGGTCACGCTGCGGATCGACCCGGTGGACGGCGGGCCCGAGGTCACGATCGACCGGGTCGCCGGGACCACGATCATGAACAACCCCGACCCGGCCGGCAAGGACTCCGGCTGGACCGGCTCCGCGCTCGACGGGCAGCGTTCCGGCAGCGTCACGCTGGCAGTGGTGCCCGCCCGCTGCGACGCCCACGCCGTGGGCGAGGACAAGCGCGGCACCTTCCTGCCCGTGACGGCGAGCGTCGACGGCGTGACGCAGCACGTGATCTACGTGCCCATGCCCGACTCGGCGCGCGCCGACCTGTTCGCCTTCATCGCGGACAGCTGCGACTGGCCGGAGTAGGGATACGCGAGAGGCGCCGCCTCCGCACCGGATACCCGGTGGCGGAGGCGACGCCTCACGAGAAACTCTGTTCAGACAGTGGCTCAGCTCTGCCTTTTGTCGTCAGAGCCTGCGGCTCCGCTCCGGGTCAGACGACGCGGATGAAGGTCGGGCTGTTCTGCCACATCTCGGTGTAGCGCACCGGCATGCCGGCGGCCCAGGCCTCGATGATCATGCCGTTGCCCGCGTAGAGGGCCACGTGGCCGGGCGTCCAGACGATGTCGCCGGGCTCGGGGTACGTGACCTGGTAGCCGGAGCTGAGCAGCGCGCCCGACGAGTGCGGCAGGGAGATCCCGAGCTGGGCGTACGTGTACTGGATCAGGCCCGAGCAGTCCATGCCCTCCGCCGGCGAGTTGCCGCCCAGCACGTAGGTGATGCCCAGGTAGTTGAAGGCGACGTTGACGGCCTGCTGGCCGAGCGGGACGGGGTCCGGCGCGTCGACCGAGACGACGGCGGGGCCCTCGCCCTTCTCGCCGTCGGCGCCCGTGGAGGTGCCCAGGGCTTCCATCTCGATCGGCATCTTCGCGTCGGCCGGGACGGTCACGGTGGGGGCGGCGGCGACGGACTGCTTGGCCACCGCGGTGAGGGAGTTGAGGTCGACCGAGTTGAGCTTCGCGGTCTTGACGTCGGTCTTCAGGTCCATCGCCGGGGCCGCGTGGGCCGTCGTCGCGATGGTGGAGATCAGGACGCCACCGGCGGCTGCGGCGAGCGCGCCGCGGCGGGCAACTGTGCCGGCGTTCTCGGTGGCGGTACGAGCGAGGATGGTCAGCGGTGTCTGGGCCGGGCGGCTGTCACGATGCCGTCCGCGGAGGGAGTTCGTCACCTAATGTCTCCTGTACCGCCTGCGAGGTCAGCTGTCGGGTTCGGGTAGGAGTACAACCCGGCCGCACGGCTACTGGGGGGTTTCCGTCCGGCTTCACCCCGAGGACGACGATCCTGCTGTCGCCCGGGAATGGGTCCCCCGCTCCTGTCTTGAACGTCTGGTCACGAACCGGTGACAGGACTCGGCGTCCGGATCGCGACTCCACCGTGGGGGTGGAGCAGAAGTCAAAGTACACACGTTCACGGAAAAAGTCACGATCGGGTTACGCATTACGGTCTGACCCAACGAAGGCGCAGATTTGCGTCGTTCCGGGCTTCAGGGGTTATGACCGACATCACACATCCGCTAGCGTTCGGCGGCATGGGCGAATCGCACTCCCGTATCTCCGCCTGGTGGGTGTTTCCCATCAGTGCGATCGTCTGGTGGACCTGTGGGTTCCTGCCCTGGCTCGCCCAGCTGTCGTACCAGGTCACCGGCGTCGCGCAGGCTTCTGACGCCGCCGCGGCGGGCCTCCTTCCGCTGCCCTTCACGGCCGACGGCGCAGTGGTCGGCCTCGTCGTGATGGCGCTGCTCGGCGGCGTGCTCGCCGGGGCGACCGCCCGCCTGGCCCGTTCGGCCGGAGGGGGCGCCGGAGCCGCGATCGCCGGCACCCTGCTCGCGATGGCCGGGGCCGGCGGCGCCTCCTGGTGGCTCGCGGCCCGCGAGACCGTCCCGGGTGACGCCATGCCGCTCGGCATGCTCCTGGTCACCTGCGCGGCCGGGATCGTCGGCCTCGGGGCCGGACTCCTGGCGGGCCTCGGGCCGGCGGCGCTGCGCGGCGTCGCCCTCGCCCTGCCGGTCGTGCTCCTCGACGGCTGGTTCTGGGGCTTCGTGCCCGGCAACGAGGTGTCCCCGACCGGCACGTGGTGGGTGTTCGCCGTGGCGCTCGGCATCGCGTTCGGGCTCACCGTGGACAGCAGGCCGATCGAGCTGCTCGGCTGGCTGCCCGCCGCCGGCGCCGTCTGGGTGCTCCAGGCGGCCGGGCCCGCCCTGCTCGCGGTGCAGGAGAACATCTGGCCGGGTTCCGCGCTCACCGAGGACCCGCTGTCCGCCGTGGCCATCGCCGCGGGCAAGATCGCCTCCGCGGCGGTCGTGGCCGACGGGCACCAGCTCGGTGCCTGGGTGGTCGCCCTGCTGCTCGGAGCGGCCATCGCCGCGCTCCGGCTGTCCCGGGAGGCCGGCGACGAGAGCGAGCTCTCCGAGGCGTGGGCCTGACACGTCGCGCCCCTACTGATTGCGATTGTGTAAATTTCACCCCCCACCGGGTGCGAGGCCTGTTCGGCGCCGAGCCCGTCGCCCTAGGTTTGCCCCAGTTCAGGGGTAATCAACCCCTGTGCGAACAATGGGGGCATATATGAACAGGAAGTCATTCGTCGGCGCCGCCACCTCCGCGGCGCTCGTCGTGGCGGCGCTGGTCGCCGTGGCACCGGGTGCGCAGGCCGCGACCAGCGATCCCCTCCGGGACAGGCAGTGGGGCCTGGACCAGATCAACGCCGAGGCGGCCTGGGCGGCCAGCACCGGCGACGGCGTGGTGGTGGCCGTGGTCGACACAGGAGTCGACTTCGACCAGCCCGACCTGGCGGGGCAGCTCCTGCCGGGTGCCACCTTCACGGGCTGCGCGGGCGTCCGCCCGTGCGGCGAAGGGGACTTCAGGGGTCCGGACGGCACCAACGACGGCGACGAGCACGGGACGCACGTGGCAGGCATCGTCGCCGCCGCGACGGACAACGGCATCGGCGTCGCGGGCGTGGCGCCGGACGCGAAGATCCTCCCGGTCAAGGTGCTCGAGGCCGGGTCGGGCTCGTCGCAGGACATCGCGGACGGCATCCGCTGGGCGGCCGACCACGGTGCCGACGTCATCAACCTCTCCCTGGGCTCCGGCCTGGGCGGGCAGCTGCTGACGATCATCGGCGTCGACACCCTGATGCGGGACGCCATCGCCTACGCGCGCGAGCGCGGTGTGCTCACGGTGGCGGCGGCCGGCAACTCGTCGACGCCGCTCTGCAGCGACCCGGCGTTCACCAGCGTCGCGATCTGCGTCGGGGCCACCGACTCGGCCGGGCTCCACTCCTACTACTCGGAGCTGCCGGTCAAGCTGGACCTGAAGAGCGTCTCGGCGCCCGGCGGGTCGGGCGGGCTGACCGGCTGCGACGGTGACGTCTGGTCGACGGTTCCCGTGGGCACGGGTTCCGACACCTGCGCGGGCGGCAGCTACGACTCCTACGCGGGCACGTCGATGGCGACGCCGCACGTGGCCGGGGTCGCGGCGCTCCTGTTCGCGCAGGGGCGCCCGGTCGACGAGGTGGAGAGCGCCATCCTCCGCACGGCCCACGACCCGCTGCTGGGTCTCACCGGGCTGTGGACGCCGCTGTACGGGTACGGCGTCGTCGACGCGGCCGCGGCGGTCGCGTACTGACGCCGGGGGAGCCTGGCGCGCAGGAACACCGCGGCCCACGCCGCGGTGCTCCTGCGCTCTGGTTGTCGGTGCGTTCTCGGTGTGGCTCAGTACGGGCGGATGTAGACCGCGTAGTCCTGCCACTGCTCGGTGTAGCGCACCGGACTGCCGTAGTTGGCGGCCTCGACCACCATGCCGTCGCCGGCGTAGAGGGACACGTGCCCCTGGGTCCACACGATGTCGCCCGGGATCGGCGACGACACCTGGTACCCGGTGGCCACCATCGACGACGACGAGTGCGGCAGCTCGACGCCGAGCTGCGCGTACACGTACTTGACCAGGCCCGAGCAGTCGAACCCGGTGGCGGGCGAGCTGCCGCCGTACGCGTAGGCGATGCCGATGTACTGCATCGCGATCGAGACGGCCTGGGCTCCGATGGAACCGTCGGACGCGTAGTCCGGGGTGGCCGGCTCGGCTTCTTCGGCGGCCGCGGCCGTCGCGGTCACCTGCTCTGTGGTGGTCTCCACGACCGGCTCCGGCTCGGGCTCGGGAGCGGGGGTGACCTTGACGGCCTTGCTCTCGATGGTGAGCCGTGCGTCGTTCGCGACCTGCACCGCCGGTGCCGTCGCGACTTCCTTGGCCAGTCGGTTCGAACCGTCTCCCGCGATCGCGTGTGCGCTTGGTGCGAACGCCGTGGCGAGAAGTCCGGATGATGCCGCGATCACTGCACCGGAACGAGCTGCGGTGCGCGTGACGGACATGAAGTGAGTGCTAGGAGCATGATCGGCGCGGTGTCGACCGCGTCGGACGGTGGTACTCACCGAAGTTCTCCAAGTCGCCGGTTGCGCGGTCCCGTACCGGTCTGGGGAATGGGGCCCGCGGCTGCGCCTCCGGTGGGCGCAACGAATCTGACGCTACATACGGGTACCCACCTTGTCTCGATCAGATAACACTTGTCGTGAAGTATCGGCCTGTCCGAAACGCGCGTAACTTTTCGACCAGATGCCTTTTCCCAGCGTAAGGAGCATTTTCAACACCGAAATGCGGTCCTGACGGCTATGAAAGAACAGTGGACGAAATGATGCGACACGCGCCTCTCCGGCGGTGTGTCAGCCCTTGTCCCCCACCCGGAGCTCCGCCTCGGCCTTGAGATCGGCCAGCTCCGTGTCCGCCAGCTCACGCGACCTGGACCCCACCACCTGGTTGGTCAGCCCGGCGAGCATTCCGCTCTGCGCGACAACCATGGTCACCTCGCACGCGGCACCGCCGTCCCGGCCGTCGACGCCGTCCGGCCCGGCGCCGCGCAGCGGCGTGACCCGGTGCGCGATCCCGGTCCGGACGCCGGGGGTGGAGCTGCTCGACCAGGAGAAGCCCTGCCCGTCGGTGAGGCCGTCCACCTCCCAGGTCGCGGCCGGCAGGCCCGGCTGGTCGATCTCGACCCGGGAGCCCACGACGAGCGCCGTCCCGGGACCGAGCAGCGTCACGCGGCTCATGGCGGTGGTCCACGCGGGCATGTGCTCGACGTCGGACAGGATCTGCCAGACGACGTCGGCAGGCGCATCGATCCTGGTGCTGGTGCGGTAGGCGTGAGCCACGGGCCCCAGGCTACGCCGGGCTCAAGGGCATCCGGCGCAGCCCGGGGCCCGTGGCGGACCTTCGGGTGCGGGCGGGTCAGGGTCCGGTGGAGAGCACCACCGTGACCAGGGCACCCCAGCTGACGAGTGCGCCCTGCACGGGATCGGACGAGACGACGGTCCCCTCGGGCACCGTGTCGGACGCGGCCTCCTCGATCACGCAGGTCAGGTGCTTCTGCTGGCACGCGACCTCGACGTCCTCACGCGTCATGGCAGCGAGGTCGGGCACCTCGATGACGCTGTCGGCGACCTCGTCGGGCAGGTCCGTGAACTCGGTCTCGAGGTAGGTCGTCAGCGAGTGCATCTTGCCGATCGACTCCTCCTGCTCGAGCGGACGGTTCTGCTCCTCGTCGTAGACGATCGTCGTGGTCCGGTCCCACAGCACGAATGTCGCGGACGTGCCCGGGCGGTCCTCGGAGTCCCGGACGTCGTCCTCGACCTGGACGTCGGGGTGGCTGACCAGCAGCTCCCATGCCGCGGCGCGCAGCTCCGGCGAAGCCGGTGCGTCGGTGACCAGCCGGGCCGTGTTGTTGAGCGCCGCCTCCTCGGCCCGGCCCGTCACCTCCAGCTTCTCGAGGAGGACGTCCTGCAGCGCGTCCGGCTCCGTGGGCAGCGCCGCGACGTCCGCCCAGCCGAGGCTGACGGGCGGGTTCCCCTCGAGGCCGAGGAAGGTGTGCTCGTCGCGAAGCGTCGGGCCAAAGCTATGGAGCTCGAAGCTGACCCCGTCGCCGTACCAGCGCTCGATGCCCAGCGGCGTGTCGTCGCTGCCCTCCTCTCCCTCCTTGGTCGACACGACTCGGGTCACGAGGTGGAAGTACGACGCGTCCCGCCAGCCCTCGGGAGGGACGACCGGCTCCTGGGGCACGTTGTCGGTGACGTCGCCGAGCCGGTCCTTCTCGCTCGACGTCAGGGGCGGTCCGGTCGGCGACGGCGACGGCGCGACCGGCATCGTCGTCGACCCTCCAGGCACGACGACGGTGGGCTCCAGCGTGGTGGCCACCCAGGCCCCGCCCCCGAGGGCGAGCGCCAGGGCCAGGGTGATGCCGCCCGCCCGGGCGGCCCGCCGGCGTCGGGCAGCGGGGACGACGCGCGTGACGTCGACGTCGATCTTCGGCGCGACCCGCGTCACCTGGGCGCGCAGGGACTCGGCGAACTGCTCGTCGGGGTTCATGACCCGCTCCTCTCGTTGTCGGTGGGCCGATCGGTCGCGTCGGTCGCGTCGAAGCCCTGCAGGATCTCCCGCAGGCGCCCGATGCCGCGGGACGCGGTGGACTTCACGGTCCCGACCGTCACGCCCAGCGCGTCGGCGACCTCGCGCTCCGGGAGGCCCTCGAGGTGCCGGAGCACCACGATCCGGCGCTGCCGGGTGGGGAGCAGCCGGAGCGCGCGGACCAGCAGGTCCCGCTCGGCGTGCAGGTCGGCGGTGCTCCCGGCGCCGTCCGGCCGGTCGGGCACGGCGTCGGAGGCCATGAGGACCTCCCGGCGCCGGCGCCGCCAGCCGTCGATCCGCAGGTTCGCCAGCACGCGCCGGGCATAGGCGAGCGGCTCGCCCTGGCGGGCCCTCGGCCAGGCCAGGTACGTCTTCATCAGGGCCTGCTGCACCAGTTCCTCGGCCTGGTGCGGGTCGCCGCACAGCAACCAGGCGGTGCGGGCGAGGGCGGGGGCGGAGCGCGACATGAAGGAGGCGAACTCGGCCTCCTTGTCGCGCGCCACCGTGACGTCGACCACCGCGTCGCCGGGGGCGGCGTCGGCGTCGGCGGCGTGGACCGGGTCGGGGCTCGAGCGCCCCGCGACCATTGGCATGCTCATGCCTCCTTCACGGTTCGGCACGGCGAAAGGTTGAGCGGCGCGTCCGGGTGACTGTGGGTGTGCTTCCGTATCCTCGCGGCATGGCCACCCACCGGCTCACCGTGCAGCAGGCGCGTCGCATCGCGCTCCGTGCCCAGCTCCTCGACGCCCACCGGCCGGTCGACCTGGTGCACCTCGTGGAGGACCTCACGTTCCTCGCGGTGGACCCGACGTCGGCGGTGGCCCCGGCGGTGGACCTCGTCGCCTGGTCGCGGCTCGGGAACGAGTACTGGGTTGGCGCGGTCGACGACGCGATCACGGACCGCATGCTGTTCCAGCTCCGCGGCACCGTCCGGTCGATGGGCGACCTGCCGCTGTACCTGGAGCAGATGGGGCAGTGGCCGCAGAACGAGACCATGCGGCAGTGGCTCGCCGACAACGCTGACTTCGAGCGCGAGGTGCTGGCGCTGGTCGAGGCGGAGGGGCCGGTGCTCGCCAAGGACGTGCCCGACACGGCCCGCGTCCCGTTCACCTGGGGCGCCGAGGGCTGGAGCAGCCGCCGCAGCGTTGCCGAGATGCTCGAGGCGCTGAACATGCAGGGCAAGCTCGCGATGGTGGGGCGCAAGGGCCGCCAGCGGCTGTGGGACCTCGCCGACCGGGTCTATCCGCAGGTCGAGGCGGTGCCGCTGGAGGACGCGCTGCGCGAGCGGGTCGACCGTCGGCTGGCGGCGGAGGGCATCGCCCGCAAGCGGGCGCAGGGCCGGTCCGGCGACGGCGCCTGGTGGGTCGACCTGCCGGGCGAGGTGGTCGAGGTAGAGGGCGTGGACGGCGAGTGGCGGGTGGACCCGGAGCTGCTGGAGCACGCGGACGACGAGTTCGAGCCGCGGACCGCCCTGCTGTCCCCGTTCGACGCGATCGCCGCCGACCGCGCGCGGCTGCTCGACCTGTTCGGCTACGAATACACGCTGGAGATGTACAAGCCGAAGGGGAAGCGGCGCTGGGGGTACTTCGCGCTGCCGATCCTGCACGGGGAGCGGTTCGTGGGAAAGCTCGACGCGAAGGCGGACCGCAAGGAGAGCGTGCTGAACGTCTTCGCGGTGCACGAGGACCTGCCGTTCGACGGGGCCACGATGGACGCGGTGCACGCGGAGATCGAGCGGCTCGCGGCGTGGCTCGGCCTGGGGCGCGTGGACTACGCGAGATCCGCCTAGCGGCGCCTGCGCCCGTCCGGGACGGAATCGGCAGGGGGAAAACCACCCGCCGCCGTCCCGCCCGGTGCCTGGCCTGCCACCGTCAGGACAGTCGCGCCGGCAACCGCGCCGGGCCGTTCGCCACGAAGCCGGGCACCTGCCCGTGGTCGCCGTCCGGCTCGACGAGCCGGAGGTCGGGGAACCGCTCGAACAGGGCCGGAAGCGCGACCTCGGCCTCCAGCCGCGCCAGCGGCTCGCCGGGGCAGTGGTGGGCGCCGCCGCCGAACGCGAGGTGCGTGCGGTCCGACCGCGCGGGGTCGAACACCGTGGGCTCCTGGTGCACGGCGGGGTCCCGGCCCGGGGCGCCGAACGCCGCGATGATCGGGTCGCCCTTGCGGATCTGCACGCCGCCGAGCTCCAGGTCCTCGACCGCGAAGCGCAGCGGGATGTAGACCACGGGCGGGGCGACCCGCAGGGTCTCGTCGACCACGGCCGACCAGGAGACCTCGCCCGCGCGGGCCGCGGCCAGCACCTGGGGGTGGGTCAGCAGCAGGCGGGTGGCCGAGGCCAGCAGGTTCACGGTGGTCTCGTGGCCGGCGATCAGCATCAGCCGGACGGTCGAGACGGCCTCCTCGTCCGTGAGCGCCTCGGCGACCGTGCTGGTCAGGTCCTCGCCGGGCGTCTCGCGCTTGGCCTGGACCAGCCCCGCGATGAGCTTGCCCAGCTCGATCTGCGTCGCCAGGGCCTCGGCCGCCGTCGTGCTCGTGTCCATCAGGGCGTCCGCGCACCGGCGCATGTCGCCCCGCACCTCCGCGGGCACCCCGATCAGGTCGCAGATCACCTCGATGGGGATCGGGTAGGCGAACAGCTCGCGCAGGTCCACCACCGCGCCGTCGGCGCCCGCCGCGGCGAGCCGGTCGAGCGTCGCGCCGGTGGCCGCCTCGACCGCGGGCCGCATCTCCCGGGTGCGCCGCGCGGTGAAGGCGCGCGCCACGGACTTGCGCAGCCGGCGGTGCTCGTCCCCGTAGGAGTTGAACATCGACTTGCTCGTGACCCAGGTGTACAGCGGCCACTGCGGGGTGATCGTGCCGTCGGCGAGCGCGGTCCAGTGCTGGTGGGAGTCCTTGGAGATCCGCGGGTCGACCAGCATGGGGCGGAGCAGCGCCACGTCGGTGACCGTCCACGCCTCCACCCCGCCGGGCAGCGTGACGGGTGCGACCGGGCCCGTCGCGCGCAGGCGAGCAGCCTCTTCGAGCACCGCGCCGCCGGCGGGGTCAAGTACCACGGTCTCCACGAGCACTCCTCATGATCAGGTCCAGCAACGGTGGCCTCAGTCTTTTCCGAGATGCCCGCTTTGTCCATAGAGGAAGTGGTTGAATATTTCAGTAGCATCGGATGCTACGAAATCGGACTATCATCCGCGACGTGACATCACAGATGATGGTTGACCTCGTTCCGGTCGGCGAGGACGTGCTCGAAGACCTGCTCGCCCTGGCCGTGGCCGAGGCTCAGCCCGGCGAGGTGATGCCGCCCGCGTCCGGCGAGTCCACGCACGAGGCCCGCACCACGTGGACCGAGCTGCGCAAGGGCGCGTTCCGCGACTACCACCGCCGGTGCCGGGTCAACCTGACCGCCCCGGTCCCCGAGGTGACCTGGGCGGTCAAGGCCCAGGGCCGGATCGTGGGAGCCGCCCGCCTCGCCCTGGTCGACGACGATCCCACGGCGCGCGAGGTCGGTCTCTGGCTGGGCGAGTCCTACCGCGGCCACGGCATCGCGGACGAGGTGGCCTACTGGGCGCTCGCCGCCGCGCGGACCATGGACGCCCGGCGGCTCGTGGCCCGCACCGTGGCGAGCACTCCCGCGCGCAGGACGCTGGAGCGCATCGGCTTCGAGGTGGCCGAGCACGACGACGGCCTGGTCGGGACCATCGCGCTGCCCTGAACTGGACCGCCCTGACCTGCCCTGTCCTGCTCCGACCGTCGCGCCGCAGGTCAGGGCAGCGTGAGGTCCGCCAGCTCCTCGCGCGTCCCCGCGAAGACATTGAGGTCGATGTACGGCTCCACGCCGTCGTACCCGGCCAGCCGGTCGCGGTTCGAGTACTGCCAGACGGTCCAGTCCCGGCCGTCGGACAGCCGGGGTGTCCACGCGACGGACCGGATCCAGACCGGCAGGTCGGGGTAGCGGCCCGCGACGTAGAGGTCGTAGGCATCCTCGGTCGCGTACACGATCGGCGGCACGCCGTAGTGCTCCTCGATGCCCGCGACGAGCGGGTCGAGGATCGCGCGCACCTGTGCCGGCGTCGGCGGGTCGTCGAAGTAGGGCCCGTAGAACTCGAGGTCGATGACGGGCGGGAGCGTGCCCGGGGTCGCGGGCACCTCGCTCGCGAGGTGCGCGGCCTGCTCCGCCCCCGGGCTCTCGAAGCTCATGAAGTGGTACGCCCCCACGAGCAGGTCAGTCCGCGACGCGGCCGCCCAGTTCTCCTCGAACCGCTGGTCGGTGTGGGACGCGCCCTCGGTGGCCTTGATCCACGCGAAGTCGAGGTCCTGTGCGGCGAGCACGTCCCAGTCGATCTCGCCCTGGTAGTGCGAGACGTCCACGCCCCGCACCTCGTAGGCGGCCGCCGGGACCCGGTTCGGCCAGACCGTCCCGGTCGCCACGAGCACGCCGAGGACGGCGACGACGGCCACCCCGGCCCCCGTCGTCCACAGGCCTGTGCGCAGTGCTGACCTGGGCGGACGACCTTCGGGCGGGGTGCGCATGCCCGGAGAGTAGCCGTGAGATGCGCGCGCCGCGGTGGACATCCGTGCAGGTCGTGTGCGGGCGGCTACTCGCCCGTCACGCCGCCCGCGATCTCGGCGGCGATGTCGAGGTGCCCCGCGTGCCGGGCGTACTCCTGCAGCACGTGGAAGCAGATCCAGGCGAGCGTGGGCGGGTCCGCGGTGAACCGGCCGCCGAGCGCCCCGTGCTCCGCGAGGTCGTGCGTGGCGAGCACCTCGCGCGTCGCCTCGCCCCCGGCGTGCAGAGCTGTGAGGAGCTCGTCCGGGCCCACGCCGTCGGGCACTGCCCACGGCCCGTGCGGGTCCTGGCCCGCGTGGTCGCCCCACGGCCGGTCGACCTGCTCGCCCAGGAAACCCCACCGGAACCAGCGGCGCTCCATGTGCACCAGGTGGATCAGCAGCTCGAGCGGCGACCAGCCGGACGGCAGCCGGGAGGCGCGCAGGTCGGCGTCGGACAGGCCGCGCACCTTTCTGTCCACGGCCTGCCGGTAGTAGTCCAGGTAGGCGGCGAACAGGACCGGGGTGTCGGCGGAGTCGAGGCGGGGCTCGCGGTCGGAGAGGGGCACGTGGCGAGATTACGTCGCGACGCCGGGAGACCGCCGCGAAGGAAGTTGCCGAAGTGCTGTGACATCGGCGGGGTCGCCGCGTCTGTACTGCATGACCGCGACGAAGAGCAGGACCTACGGGCTGGCCTCGAACCCCTCGGAGTGGGCCGCGCACCGCCGCGCCGTCGTCTTCTCCGTGCACCGGATGTTCCCCGGGGTGGACGCCGAGCGGGCGGCCACCGAGGGGCTGGGCGAGCTGTGCCGCCAGATCGTGATGCGCGGCGCCGTCGACCGGCCCGCCGTCGTGTGGTGCGAGGCCGCGATCTCGGCCGCCGCGCGCCTGCGGGCCGAGGACGGCGTCCCGGCGTGAACCACCGGAGGTGTGCCCACTCGGCGTCCGCGCCGCACCCCCCGCGGATGTCGGACGCACAGGCCCGCGGGACCTGTGCGCCCGACGCGAAGGTCAGCGCGTACTGCCGACCTCTGCCACGAACCGAGCGGCGCGTTCGCGCAGACCGGCGATGCGGCGGTCGGTGATCAGCTCACGCATGGCCGGGTCGTTGCCGGCCTCGGTGAACGTGGGCGTGCGCCGCACGTTGCGGGAGCAGACGAACTCGGTGCAGATCAGCGTGCCGATCGTGTTGCCGTTGCGCCCCGAGGCGCCGCCCCGCTTGGCGACGTAGAGGGACACGTCCTCGGTGACGACGACGTCCTCGCACCAGGCGCAGACGCCCTTGGTCCGCTTGCCGCCCGCCTTGGCGTCGGTGGAGCGCAGCAGCACCCCGGTCGGTTCGCCGTCGAGCTCGAGCACCACGTACGCGGACAGCGGCGCCTTGCGGTCACGCCATCCGAGGTAGTCGAGGCGCTCCCAGTCGAGGGTGTCGAGGTCGGGGAGGGTCGCCTGTGCGGCCTCCCGCTTGCTCGCGTTCTGGAAGGACGCGCGGATCTGCTTCTCGGTCAGGGGGTTCATCAGGTTTCTCGGCTTCCGGTCGTGCGGAGGCCGCCGGCCGGCTTTCCTGGTCGCGCGGGTGCACGACGTCGCCGCGGGCACCGAGACATTCGGTGCACCGGGCCGGCTGGCGGCAGGGCAGGGGACGATGCCGCGCCTGCCCTCCGAGCCGTATTGCCGGGTCAGAGAGCTGTAGCGCGGGTCCGGGCGCTGCCCGAGCAGGCCGAGACGGCCGCCCCGCATCCCGCGGTGAATGCCCGCATCTCTCGCTCCTCGTGGTCGACCGGTCCGTGTGGGACCGGTGCGTCGGCCGGGCCCTGTGCCGCACAGCCGACACTCGATGCTACGACACCGTTGCCGCGCGGCACATGTGCTTTTCCGCACGTCCCGGCGCGGCCCGTGCGGTCAACGCGTGGGCTGCAGCTCCGCGTCCGGCTCCCGCGCGGCCTCCCGCTCGGCAGGGTCCGCGAGATGGCCCGTCCGCTTCAGCCACCACTCGGCGAGCAGCGTGGTCAGCGGCGGCACCGACGAGGCCAGCGCCACGAGCGTCCGGAACCAGCCCCACCGCAGCCTGATCCCCACGACCAGCGTGACGACCACGAAGAGCACGAACGCCCCGCCGTGCAGGCGCCCGAACAGCCACACCCCGGCCTCGGTGGTCCCGGTCACGTACTTGAGGAACATCCCGACCAGCAGTCCGGCCCAGGTGAACGCCTCGATCCAGGCGACGACGGCGAACAGGCGGCCCAGGCGGGACATCGGGGGCATGCGGGATCCTTCCGGAGGAGGGTCGGGGTGTGCGCCCAGTCTGCCCGACGCCGGACGGTGCGCCTCAGCCGGGCTGCCGCAGGCGGGACCGGACGGCGACGCCGGCGCAGAGGATCACGGCCGCCCCGCCGAGCGCCGTCGGCCAGCCGATCTGCTCGTGCAGGAGCAGCGCCGCCCAGGCGATCCCCAGCACGGGCTGGACCAGCTGCACCTGGCTGACCTGCGCCATCGGGCCGATCGCGAGGCCGCGGTACCAGGCGACGAAGCCCAGGAACATGCTCACCGCCCCGAGGTAGCCGAACAGCGCCCAGTCGAGCGGCGTGCCCGACGGCGGCTGCCGCACCACCGCGACCGCTGTGAGCAGTGCCATCGGCACCGCGGCGAGCACCAGGGCCCAGGAGATCGTCTGCCACGAACCGAGCTCGCGCGAGAGCAGCCCGCCCTCCGCGTAGCCGAACCCGCAGGCGACCACGGCGGCGAGCAGGAGCAGGTCCGACCCGTGCAGGCCGCCGAACCCGTCGCCCTGTACCGAGGCGAACGTGATCGCTGCGACCGCGCCCAGGGCGGCCATCACCCAGAACGACGTCCGGGGACGCTCGTGCCCACGCAGGACGACCAGCACCGCGGTGGCGGCGGGCAGCAGGGCGATCACGACGGCGGCGTGGCTGGCCGACGCGGTGGTCAGCGCGAACGACGTCAGCACCGGGAAACCGACGACCACCCCGGCCGCGACGACCGCGAGCCGCGCCCACTGGACGCCGCGGGGCCGGCGCTGGCGCGTGATCGCGAGCGCGGCCCCCGCCAGGAGCGCCGCCACGACCGCCCGCCCGCACGCCACGAACAGCGGCGACATGGCGCCGGAGCCGACGATCACGCGGGTGAAGGGGAGGGTGAACGAGAAGGCCAGCACCCCGAGGAGCCCCCACCAGAGGCCGGCGCGCGAGGCCGATAGCGGACGGTCCGTCGTGAGGGTAGCGCTACTGTTGGCTGTCATGTATGACGATAGCAGCGGACGGATCGTCGTCGGGTTGCACGACTGGATCGCGGGCGCGGCGCCCGGCGCGCGCCTGCCCTCCAGCCGGGAGCTCGTGGCCCGCTACGGGGCGAGCCCGGTCACGGTGCAGAAGGCGCTGCGCACCCTGGTGGCGCAGGGCGTGGTGGAGACCAGGCCGGGGATCGGCACGTTCGTCCGGGCCGTACGGGTGGCCCGCCCCCACGACTTCGGCTGGCAGACGGCGGCGCTCGGCCCCCGCCGGCAGCCCGCCCAGCAGCTCTCGCGGGCCCAGCACACCGTCCCGAACGACGTCGTCGCGCTGCACTCGGGATACCCGGACCGCGAGCTGCTGCCCGAGCGGCTGGTCCGCGCCGCGTTCACCCGGGCGGCGCGCAGCGAGGCCGCGGTGACCCGGTCGCCCGCCGCCGGGGTCCCGGAGCTGCAGGCCTGGTTCGCGGCCGAGGTCGGCGCCGCGGCGCCCGTCGGCGTCGCGCCGCCCGCGCCGAGCGACATCGTGATCTTCCCCGGAAGCCAGAGCAGCCTGAGCATCACCTTCCGTGCCCTGGTCGGCGCGGGCCGGCCGCTGCTGGTCGAGTCGCCCACTTACTGGGGCGCGCTGCTCGCGGCCGACCAGGTCGGGGTGCGCGTCGTCCCCGTGCCCAGCGGCCCCGAGGGTCCGGACCCGGAGGTGCTCGCGCGCGCGTTCGAGCAGACCGGGGCGCGCGCCCTCTACGCGCAGCCGCACTTCGCCAACCCCACGGGAGCCCGCTGGTCGCCCGACCTGTGCGACGAGGTGCTCCGGCTGGCCCGCCGGCACGGCGCGTACGTGATCGAGGACGACTGGGCGCACGACTTCGGCATCACCGAGGACGTGGTGCCCCTCGCGACCCGGGACGACGACGGCCACGTGGTCTACCTGCGCTCCCTGTCCAAGAGCGTCTCGCCGGCGGTCCGGGTGGCGGGGCTCGTCGCCCGAGGGCCGGCCCGTGACCGCATCCTCGCCGGCGCCCAGGCGGAGTCCATGTACGTGAGCGGCATGCTGCAGGCCGTCGCGCTCGACGTCGTGACCCAGCCCGCCTGGCGCACCCACCTGCGCGGTCTGCGCCAGCAGCTCGCCGGCCGGCGCGACCTGCTGCTCGGCGCGCTGCGGGAGCACGTCCCGGCAGCGCGTGTCGAGGTCGTGCCCCGGGGCGGCCTGAACCTCTGGGTCCGCTTCCCCGACACGACGGACGTCGCCCGCCTGGTCCGGGACTGCGAGGCGTCGGGCGTGATCATCGCGGCGGGCGACGAGTGGTTCCCGGCCGAGCCGACCGGCGCCTACCTGCGGCTCAACTACTCGGGCCCGAACCCGGGCGCGTTCCCGGAGGGTGCCCGCGTGATCGGCGAGATGCTGGCGCGACAGTCGTGAACCTACTTGGCCGGCAGCGACCGGGCGAAACCGACCCCGCGCCGCACCCAGGCGCTGAGCTCCGCCTCCGTGGCGACGGCGGCCGCCGGGACGTCCAGCCAGCCGGCCATGGTCCGGGCGCCCATCACCGCGCGCCCGGCGGCGGTGGTGCGTGCCAGCTCCTCGGCGGCGTCGGCGCCCACCCGGACCAGCAGGCCGTCGTCGCGCACCGCGACGGCGAGGTTGCCGCCCACCAGGAACGACAGCCCGCCGAACATGTGCTTCTCGGAGAGCCCGTCCTCGCCGGCCAGGGCATGCCTGATCTCGTCGGCCAGGACCCGGTCGTACGCCATGCCTGTGAGGTTACGCCCGGCCAGCGAGGCTATGCCCGCTGCGGCCGCTCCAGGCGGAAGAGGCGCACCTCGCGGCCCGACGTCCGCTCGTAGCCGCGGTAGCCCGGCCACTGCCGCTCGATCTGCCCCCAGATCGCGTCGCGCTCGCCGTCCTCCACGAGCGTCGCGTGCACCGGGATGTGGCGGCCGCTCACGCTGATGCTCGCGTCGGGGTGGGCCAGCAGGTTGTAGGTCCACGCGGGGTGCCGGTCCTGGGCGAACGCCGAGCCCGCCACGATCGCCCGGCCCGGGCCGTCGGGCGTGTACATGAGGTAGGTGTCGCGCGGCTTCCCCGACCTCGCGCCGCGGGTGTGCAGCACGAGCGACGGCACCAGCAGCGCGCTGATCTGCAGGCGCCCGCCCGAGCACCAGGCGAGCGCCCGCTCGGCGGGCGGCAGCACCACCGGGCCGACGGAGCGGAAGAACCGCGTGCGGGTGAACGGTGCGACCACCGAGCGGACGGCGTGCAGCAGGCTGGACATCTGCCCATCGTGCGGCCGGACGGCCCCGCCCGCCCCCGGAGCCCCCGGGGGTCAGCGCTCCACGAGCTCGAACGGCACCGTGATGCGGCCGCGGAGGTCCGCGCGCGGACCGGTGAGGAGGTCGAGGATCGTGTCGCTGGACCGCGCGACGCCGGAGTCGACCGACGGCAGCGGCGGGATGGTGTACCGGCCCTCCTCGATGCTGTCGAAGCCGACCACCACGACGTCGTCCGGCACCGTGATCCCACGCACGGCCAGGGTGTACAGCGCCCCGAACGCCAGGGAGTCGTTGAAGCAGAACACGCCGTCGAACGGGACGCCCCGGGCCAGGAGCTCCTCGATCGCGCGCGAGCCCTCGGCGCGGTTGAACCGCTCCACCTCGACCAGCAGGTTCGGGTCGACCTCCAGCCCGCTGGCCCGCATCGCGCGGCGGTAGCCCTCGAAGCGCACCGTGGCGGTGTCGGCGACGTGGGACTGCATGCCGATCACGGCGATGCGCTTGCGGCCGCGGTCGATCAGGTAGCGGGTCGCGGCCTCGGCGGCGGCCACGTTGTCCGGCCCCACGTGCGCCACGCGGTCGGACGCCAGCGCCTCGCCGTGCTCCCCGATGAGCACGAGCGGCACGGTGCTGCGCCGGTTCGCGACGTCCTCGGGCGTGAGGGTGAGCGGGCTGAAGACGAGGCCGTCGAGCGCCGGCAGGTTGGTGCTCTCCAGCATCGCGAGCTCGACCGAGCGCTCGGCCTTGGTCTGCGTGGCGAGCACGGTGAGCCCGCGCCGCTGGGCGGCGCTGACGAACTCCGAGGCGAACTCGGCGAAGTACGGCTCGCCCAGGTTCGGCACACAGAGCCCGAGCAGGCCGCTCGACCCGCTGCGGAGCTGGCGCGCGGCCAGGTTGGGGCGGTAGCCGAGCTCGTCGATGGCGTCGAGCACCCGTTTGCGCACGGGCTCGCTCACCCATCCCGTGCCGTTGACCACGTTCGAGACCGTCTTCGTGCTCACGCCGACCCGCTCGGCGACGTCGGCCAGTCGCACCCGTCCCACAAAGTCTCCCCTCGGTGTGCGCCGGCGGCCGGCGCCGCGGGCACTCGCCCGGGCCCCGGAAGCCCCCGGATTCCAGGCGGCTTTGCTGGCGCAGGGGACATCCTATGCCTGTGCTAGCCTGACCTCCGCCGCTCAGTTCATCGTCGAACTAACCTGACGATCCGGAGGCGGCGACCCCTGCCCCGCAGTCGACAGTGCTGAGGGCCGGCCAATAGTTCAACGCTGTACTAGGAGTCGAGTCAATGAGATCGTTCGGCGGCCGCTGGGCGCCCTACCTCTACGTGGCGCCCATCGTGATCATCGCCGGCGTGCTGCTGTACTTCTCGATCGGGTTCGCCGTCTACGCGAGCCTGACCGACTGGAACGGCCTGACGCGCATGGAGTTCATCGGGCTGGCGAACTACGCCGAGCTGTTCCAGGACCGTACGTTCTACATCGCCCTGGGCAACACGGTGAAGTTCATGATCGCCACGGTCACCCTGCAGGCCGTGCTCGGCCTGCTGATCGCCGTGATCGCCAAGGAGCGCATCCCCGGGAGCAACTTCTTCAAGGCGCTGTTCTTCGCGCCCATCGCGATGGCTCCCGCGATCATCGCGACGGTCTTCAAGTACATGCTCGAGGCCAACTACGGCGCGCTGAACGAGACGCTGCGCGCGCTGGGGCTGCTCGGCGCGAACGACACCATCCAGTGGCTCGGCGCCGACCTCGGCGTCTGGTCCATCTCGGCCATCAACGTCTTCTCGTGGATGGGCTTCTCGATGATGGTCTACTTCGCCGGCCTGATGGCCATCCCCGACGAGCTCTACGAGGCCGCGGAGCTCGACGGCGCCGGGTGGTGGCGCCGCCTGTTCAGCATCACGATCCCGTCGCTGCGCGGCACCACGAGCGTGCTGATCACCCTCGGCATCGTCGGCTCGCTCAAGACCTTCGACTCCGTGTGGCTGACGACGCAGGGCGGGCCGGGCGTCTCGACCCACTTCCTCAGCACCTTCCTCTACCAGGCGCGACTCGACCGGGAGGCCGGCTACTCGTCCGCGATCGGCATCGTCATCCTCGTCGTCGCGTTCGCCCTGGCCGTCGTCCAGATGCGTCTCAGCAACCGGGAGAACTGAACCGATGAAGCGCAAGAGGCTCCTCGCCTGGGTCGCCATGTACGGGGTGCTCGGCATCCTCGCGATCATGTGGATCTACCCCATCGTGGTGGCGATCCAGAAGTCGTTCGCCGTGGGCGGCGTCGGTAACTACGCGGCGGTCCTGAACCACGACCAGTTCAACTACTGGTCGGCGATCGGGAACAGCTTCCTGATGGCCGGCGGGTCCACCGTGGTCATCGTCGTCATCTCCTGCCTGGGCGGCTACGCGTTCTCCCGGATGCGGTTCCCCGGCCGGGTGTTCCTCTACCGGGCGCTGCTCGCATGCCTCGCCGTACCCGTGGCATCCGTGGTGACCCCGCTGTTCTTCTCGATCAACAGCCTCGGGCTCCGCGACAGCTACTTCGGCGTGATCATCCCGCTCGTCGCGTTCAACGTGATGACGATGCTCCTGCTGACCAAGAACCACTTCGACGGCATCCCGACCGAGCTCGTCGAGGCCGCGACCATCGACGGCGCCCGCCCCTTCGGGATCCTGTGGCGCATCTTCCTGCCGCTGAGCGGGCCGCTGCTGGCCAACGTCAGCGTGCTCTCGTTCGTGTACTCCTGGAACGAGTACCTGCTCCCGAACCTGCTCATCTCGTCGCCCGAGAAGTACCCGGTGACCCAGGCCATCGCGCTGCTCCAGTTCGAGCGGATGAGCCAGGAGCAGATCGGCCAGCTCTACGCGGGCCTGATCCTCATGACCATCCCCTCGGTCATCGTCTACCTCTTCAGCCAGCGCTACCTGCAGTCAGGCCTCACGGCCGGCGCCGTCAAGAGCTGAAGGAAACCCCGCGACCCGTTCCAACGGCCCGCACCAGCACTGTTCACCATCAAGGAGGATCAATGTTCAGATCGCCTCGTGCCGTCCCCCGTCGTCTGCTCGCCGCCACCGGTGCGGCGTCCGCCCTCGTCCTGCTCGCCGGCTGCGCCGGGGGCGGGGACGACGGCGCCGCCGAGGACGGCACCGTCACCCTCACCTACCGCACCTGGATCCCGTCGCTCGAGCAGTGGCAGCCGATCGTCGAGGCCTTCGAGGCCGAGAACCCCGACATCAAGATCGACTTCCAGGGCGCGGACGGCGCCAGCGACTACCTCAGCGAGCTCGACAACCTGATCCTCGCGGGCGAGGTGCCGGACATGTACGGCATCCAGACCACGTCGGCGTTCGACGACTACGCGGAGTACGCGCTCGGCACCGATGAGTACGCCGCCGACTGGATCGACGGCGTCAAGCCGGAGCTCCTGGAGGAGACGACCACCACCGACGGCGAGGTCAAGGCGCTGCCGATCCTCACGGCGGGCAGTGAGTTCTACCTCTACAACCAGACCCTGTTCGACGAGCTGGGCCTGGAGCTGCCGACCGACTACGCGAGCCTCGTCGAGGTGAGCAAGGCCGCGCAGGACGCCGGGTACTCCAGCTTCGCGATGGGCGCCGCCGACACCTGGCACGCCGCGGACTTCTTCGTCTGGCTGAGCAACCAGTACGGCGACGGCGGCGAGATCTACGCCGCGGCCGCCGGCGAGACCCCCTGGGACTCGGACACCCTCGTCGAGGCCGCGACCGCGTGGCAGAAGCTGTTCGACGACGGCGTGTTCCAGCAGGCGGCGACGTCGACCACGACCTACCCGTCGGCGCGCGACGACTACCTGCTCGCCCGCAAGTCGCTGGCGATGCCGACCGGCTCCTGGCACGTGAGCGCCACGCTCGCCGGCAATGCCGAGACGCCGGGCAGCGCCGTCGAGGACGACGTCCTCGGCATGGCGCCGTTCCCCACGATCGGTGACAACGAGGCGACGTCGACCAGCGGCGTGGACTACGCGCTCGCGCTGAGCGCCGACCTGGAGGGGCCCAAGCTCGACGCCGCCACCAAGTTCGCGGAGTTCCTCACCGTCGGTGAGGGCCAGCAGATCTGGGTCGACACGCTGCAGGGCTTCCCGGCGGCGACCGACGTCAGCGCCGAGCTGTCCGCGGACGAGAACAAGACCGCGCTGGACAGCGTGCAGCAGGTGACCGACGCCCTCGCGGCCGCCGAGTACCCGCGCAAGCTGGTCTCGGCAGACAACGACGGGCTGGAGAACGACCTCGGCGTCGTGCTGCAGAACATCGCGAACGGCGCGGACCCGGCGAAGGAGCTGGCGACGCTCAACAACTAGCGGGGGCGGCTGACGACCAACTGGCTGACTCGCCATCCCCAGGATGCCGAGTCAGCCAGTTGGTCGTACCACCCTCCTGACTCGACATCCCCGGGATGTCGAGTCAGCCAGTTGGTCGGACTGCGCCCCTGACTCGGCATCCTGTGGACGGCGAGTCAGGGGCGTGGTCATGCTCAGCGGGTCGCGCGGAGGCGCAGGATCGTCCAGGAGACCGGCGGGAGGTCCAGCGTGACCGTGCCATCCGCGACGCGGGCCGTGGTGTTCGGCGTCGGCAGCACCGACGTCGAGTCCTCGGCGGACGCGCGCCAGTGGTGGTCGTCGTTCGCGAGGGTCAGGGCCTCGATCACCTCGACGTCGCCGAACGCGCCGACCGGCACGTCGAGGCGGGTCGCCGCGTCCTGCGCCCGGTTCACGACGAACACGGTCAGCGCCTCGCCGTCCGCGTCCCAGGTCGCCACGGCGTCGACCAGGTCCGAGGTGCCGAACCGCTCGTTCTCGTAGCCCGGGGAGTCGATCGCCACCCGCAGCACCTCGCCCGCGGCGTGGCGCGACGTGAGCGCGAACGGGTGGAACGTCGTCTGCCGCCACGCCGGGCCACCCGGCTCGGTCGCGATGGGCGCGAGCGCGTTGACGAGCTGCGCCTGGCTCGCGGAGTGCACCCGGTCGGTGTTGCGCAGCAGCGAGATGAGCAGGTTGCCCACCACCACGGCGTCCGCGACGGTGTAGACGTCCTCCTCCAGGCGCGGCGCCTTGTCCCACCGGCCGCCCGACGCCTTGATCGGGTCCTCCTCCTGGTGGTACCAGACGTTCCACTCGTCGAACGAGATGGCGATCTTCTTGGTCGACCTGCGGGCCACGCCCACGGCGTCGACCGTCGCGGCCACCGAGGCCACGAAGTAGTCCATGTCGACGGCGCTCGCGAGGAACGAGCCGAGGTCGTCCTCCTCGCGGTAGTAGGCGTGCGCCGAGATCATGTCGACCTCGTCGTACGCCTCGGTGAGCACCGTGCGCTCCCACTCGCCGAACGTCGGCATGCTCGAACCCGAGGACCCGCACGCCACGAGCACCACGGAGGGGTCGAGCTGGCGCATCGCGCGCGCCGTCTCGGCGGCGAGCCGGCCGTACTCCTCGGCGGTCTTGTGCCCGAGCTGCCACGGCCCGTCCATCTCGTTGCCGAGGCACCAGAGCTGGATCGCGTGCGGCTCCTCGACCCCGTGCTCGCGGCGCAGGTCGCTCAGCTCGGTGCCGCGGGGGTGGTTGGCGTACTCCAGGAGGTCGAGCGCCTCGGCGATGCCGCGCGTGCCCAGGTTGACCGCCATCATCGGCGTGGTGCCGGAGGCCTTGGTCCAGGCCATGAACTCGTTCAGCCCGAACTCGTTGGTCTCGATCGAGTGCCAGGCGAGGTCGAGGCGGGTCGGGCGCTCCTCGCGGGGGCCCACGCCGTCCTCCCAGCGGTAGCCCGAGACGAAGTTGCCGCCCGGGTAGCGGACGGTGCTGACGCCCATCTCCCGCACCAGGTCGAGCACGTCACCGCGGAACCCGTGCTCGTCGGCGGTCGGGTGGCCGGGCTCGTAGATGCCCGTGTAGACGCAGCGTCCCAGGTGCTCGACGAAGCTCCCGAAGGTGCCGCGGCGCACGGGGCCGACGACGAAGGAGGGGTCTATCGCGAGGCGGGCGGAGTGCACGTGTGGTCACTGTCCTTCCAGAGGAACGGTCATAGTTCAGCGTTGGACCAAACGGCCCAGGGCGGCGTTCGGTCCAACGGCGGAGGCCAGTATAGTTCAACGTTGAACGCACCCGGGTGTAGCGTCGCGACCGGCACCCGCGCCCGCCTGCTTCCCCGATCGACGCCGCCTGGAGGAGTCATGACCATCACCCACGAGACCGTTGCCGCGCCGGACGGCGTCGTCGCACCGCGGTTCCGCCCGCCGGCCGGCGCGTCGAGCGCCGCGTCGGCGTCGCTCGACGGCGAGTGGCGGTTCCGGCTGTTCCCGCACCCCGACACGGGTGTGGACCGCGCCGAGCCCGGCGCGGACTGGGACCGGCTGACCGTGCCGGGGCACTGGCAGCTCGCCCAGGCCCCGCACGCCTGGCCCTACGGCGTGCCCGAGTACAACAACAAGCTCTTCCCGTTCCCGATCGAGCCGCCGTACGTGCCCGACGACAATCCGACGGGCGAGTACCGCACCACGCTGCGGCTGCCCGCCGACTGGCCGGACGGTGGCCGCACCCTGCTGCGCTTCGAGGGCGTGGACTCCTGGTTCCAGGTGGCGCTCGACGGCGAGCTGCTCGCCACGTCGCACGGCTCGCGCCTGCCCACCGAGATCGACCTGACCGACCGGCTGCGGCCCGGAACCGACCACCTGCTCGCCGTGCGGGTCACCAAGTGGTCGGCGATGTCGTACGTCGAGGACCAGGACCAGTGGTGGCTCTCGGGCATCTTCCGCAGCGTCTCGCTGGAGCACCGGCCGGACGGCGCGCTCGACGACGTCCGCGTGCACGCCGCCTACGACCACACCACCGGCACGGGCACGCTGCGGGTGGACGCCTTCACCGTGGGTGCGGGCGCGGCCGACGCCGGCCGGGACGCCGTCGCGGCCCGGGTCACGGTGCCGGAGCTCGGGATCGACGCGGCGTCGGGCGAAGAGGTCCGGGTGGCCGTCGAGCCGTGGAGCGCCGAGCGCCCGCGGCTCTACGACGTCGTCGTCACGACGGACACCGAGACCGTGACGCTCGCCGTCGGCTTCCGCACCGTCTCGATCGAGGACGGCGTGTTCCTCGTCAACGGGCGGCCCGTCAAGCTGCGCGGCGTCAACCGGCACGAGTTCGACCCGCTGCGCGGCCGGTCCGTGACCCCGGAGCGCATGCTCGAGGACGTGCTGCTCATGAAGCGGCACCACATCAACGCCGTCCGCACGAGCCACTACCCGCCGCACCCGCACTTCCTGGACCTGTGCGACCGCCACGGGCTCTACGTGATCGACGAGAACGACCTGGAGACCCACGGTTTCGAGGACGACCGGGGCTGGGAGGGCAACCCGGTGAACGACCCGGACTGGACCGAGGTGCTGGTCGACCGCGTCACCCGGATGGTCCGCCGCGACGGCCACCACGCGAGCATCATCCTGTGGTCGCTCGGCAACGAGGCGGGCGGCGGCATCAACGTCCCCGCGATGGTGGACGCCGTCCGCGCGCTCGACCCGAGCCGCCCGATCCACTACGAGGGCGACTGGTCCAGCGAGCACGTGGACGTGTACTCGCGGATGTACGCCGAGACCGAGCACGTGAACCTCATCGGGCAGGGGATCGAGCCCGCGCTGGAGCGCGCCGACGCCGACGCGCGTCGCCGGGGCATGCCGTTCCTGCAGTGCGAGTACGCGCACGCGATGGGCAACGGCCCGGGCGGCCTGTCCGACTACGACGCGCTGTTCGACCGCTACCCCCGCCTGATGGGCGGGTTCATCTGGGAGTGGATCGACCACGGCCTGACCCGCACCGACGCCGACGGGAACCTGTTCTCGGCCTACGGCGGCGACTTCGGCGAGCGGTTCCACGACGGCACGTTCATCGCCGACGGCCTGCTGCTGCCCGACCGCACGCCATCGCCGGGCCTGGTGGAGACGGCCGCAGTGTTCGCGCCGGTCCGGATCGACGCACAGCCGGACGGCACGCTGCTGGTGCGCAACCGTTACGCGTTCCGGGACACGAGCCACGCCGAGCTGCGCTGGACGCTGCACCGCGGCGAGGAGGAGCTCGCCTCCGGCGTCCTGGACCTGGTGCTCGGCGCCGGGACCGAGACCGTGGTGCGCCCGCCCGCCGACCTGGTTCTGCCGGAGCCGGGCGACGCGCCCGTCTGGTGGACCCTGCGGGCGGTGCAGCAGAAGGCGGACGCGCTGGAGGAGGCGTGGCTCCAGGAGGGCTTCGTGCTCGGCGCGGGGCAGCTCCTGCTCGTGGAGCCCGCGCCGCTGCCCGCGCCGTCCGGCCGGGTGACGGTCGGGGACGACGGCGGGTACGTGGCCGGTCCGGCGCGCTTCGACCGCCGCGGTGACCTGCGCTCGCTCGCGGGCCGCGAGGTGCACGCGTTCCGGTTCGACGCCTGGCGGGCGTCGACGGACAACGACCGCCGCGCGGGCATGTGGCGCGGCCTGTCCGACGCCGACGTGTGGCGCAGCACGAGCCTGCACCTGCTGGCCGAGCGCAAGGCCGGGGTCGCCGTGCGCGAGGACGGTGCGCTGGAGATCGACGCGCGGATCGCGGGCCCGACGACGCGCGCGGGCTTCGCCACGCGCTACACGTGGCAGCCGGTCACCGACGCGCCCGACGCCGTGGACCTGCTCGTGGACGTGCGGCCGGAGGGCCGCTGGCCGGAGAGTGTCGCGCGGCTCGGCCTGCTGCTCGCCCTCGACGAGCCGCGGGCGGCGGAGGCCCGCGTGCGCTGGACCGGCGTCGGGCCGGAGGAGTCGTACGCGGACTCCCGCGCCGCGGCCCTCGGCGGGGCTTGGGAGCACACGGTCGCCGACTGGCAGACCCGGTACACGCACCCGCAGGAGAACGGCGCCCGGCGCGGCGTCACGAGCGCGGCCGTGTCGTTCGCGGACGGCTCCGGGCTGCGGATCGACTCGGGCGAGGTGACGGTCGGGGGCCGGCCGCAGGTCGGGTTCGAGCTGTCGCTGCGGCCGTGGTCCGACGAGGCGCTCGACCGTGCGGCGCACCCGCACGAGCTCGTGCCGGACGGCCGCCTGTGGCTGCACGTCGACGCCGCGCAGCACGGCGTGGGTAGCGCGGCCTGCGGTCCGGGGGTGCTGCCGAACGCTCAGCTGCACGCGGCACCGGTCCGGATGCGGCTGCGCCTCACGGCGTTCTGAGCCGCTTCCCGGACCGCTGCCGGAAGCGCAGCGCCAACCACTGAGTGAGCATCATGCCCGTCCCGCTCGCCGGGGCGGGCATGATGTATACAAGAGCGGCTGGACAACGACGACGAGGAGAACCGCTGTGAAGATGGGCTTCCGCTGGTACGGCGAGGGCAACGACACCGTGACGCTGGATCACGTGCGCCAGATCCCTGGTGTGGAGACCATCGTGTGGAGCCTGCACCACAAGCAGGCCGGCGAGGTGTGGGAGCAGGCGGAGATCGACGCCGAGATCGCGAAGATCACGGGCCTGTCGGACGAGGCGCGCGCGAAGGGTGTCACGAAGACGTTCGACGCCGAGGTGGTCGAGTCCGTCAACGTGCACGAGTCGATCAAGCTGGGCCGGACCGTGCTCGGGCTGAGCCGCGACGAGGCGATCGAGAACTACATCACGACGATCCGCCGCCTCGGGCAGTCGGGCGTGAAGGTGGTCTGCTACAACTTCATGCCCGTCTTCGACTGGCTGCGCACCGACCTGTGGCACCCGCTGCCGGACGGCTCGACCGCGCTGTTCTACGAGAAGGCCGTGGTCGACAAGATGTCGCCCGAGAGCCTGATCGCCGACATGGAGAAGAACACGCACGGGCTCACCCTGCCGGGCTGGGAGCCGGAGCGGCTGGCGAGCTTCAGCGAGCTCAACGCGGCGTACGAGGGCGTGACCCACGACGACATGTACGCCAACTACAAGTACTTCCTCGACGCGGTGATCCCCACCTGCGAGGAGGTCGACGTGAAGCTCGGCGTGCACCCGGACGACCCGCCCTTCGACGTCTTCGGCTGGCCGCGCGTGGTCTCGACCAAGGAGGGCATCGCGCGGGTGCTCGACCTGAACCCGAGCCCGTACAACGGCCTCACCCTGTGCCTCGGCAGCTTCTCCGCCAACCCGGAGCAGGACCCCGTCGACGCGGTGAAGACGTTCATGGACCGCATCCACTTCTCGCACGTGCGCAACATCAAGCACTTCGACAACGGTGACTTCACCGAGGTGGCGCACCGGGCGTGCGAGGGCAGCGTCGACACCACCGGCATCATGAAGGCCTACGCCGAGGCCGGGTACGAGGGCTACATCCGGCCCGACCACGGCCGCCACCTGTGGGACGAGAACACCACGAACAAGCCGCGCCCCGGGTACGGCCTCTACGACCGGGCGCTGGGTATCCAGTACCTGCTCGGCGCCTGGGACGCGTACCGCTACCAGGGCTGATACCAGGGCTGATTCCTGGCCCGGGGTCGTTTTCGCTGTCATCATCCGGGGATGGAGAGCAGCGAGGGGCCCCGGGCGGACGGTGGCGCGCCGTCCGCTGAAGCAGCGTCCGGCGTCGTCGTCGCGCCAGACGTCGCGCCAGACGTCGTGCCGGACGCCGCGGCCACACCGGCCGCACCGGTAGCCGTCGACGGACCGGCGTACGCCACGTGGGGCCAGCGGGTGGTCGCGGCGATCCTCGACGACGCGGTCCTGGCCGGGGTCACCTGGCTCGCGCTCGGGTCGGGCTTCTCCCCCGTCACGCTCACGCCCGTGTTCGGCGCGGCCGGTACCGGGAGCTGGGGGCGCGGCCCGCTCGTCCTGATCCCGGTGGCGGTCCTCGCGGCACTGCTGGTGCTCCAGGCGCTGACGGGGTGGACGCCGGGCAAGCTGGTGGTCGGCATCAGGGTCGTCCGGGAGGGCGAGCACCGGCCGGCCGGGCTGTGGCGGACCCTGGCGCGCTGGGTACTGCACGTGCTCGACGCGATCCTCCTGATCGGCTATCTGCGACCGCTGTGGCACGCGAAGCGGCAGACCTTTGCCGACTCCGTCGTCCGGACCGTCGTGGTGAGCGAGGGCCTCGACCTCCCGCGGCGGCCGCGCACCGCCGTGTACGTGGCGGCTGCCGTCACCTGCGTGCTCGGGCTCGGCTACTGCGTGCCGATCAGCAGCAGCGGCGGCGAGAGCCTGGTCGCCGCGGGCCCGTGCCGGCTGGAGAACGTCGGACCGGCTCTGACCGGCGGGGAGATCACGCCGGCCGCGTCCGTGTCGACCAACCAGGACCGCCGGCTGTGGACAGTCCGGGAGACCCGTTCGGTCAGCCCGGGCGCGATGATCGCGTGGACCGTCGACCCGTCGGCGCGCGGCACCAGCTACCGGGTCGAGCTCGACGTGCGGCCAGGACCCGGCGAGGAACCGGTCGTCTCCGGGTCCTGGGACATCGGCACGGGCAGCGCCGAGACCTGGGAGGACGACGCCGGGTTCATGCACACCCGGATCGTCGCCGCCGGCGAGGACTGGCACAACGCCGAGGTCAGGCTCACCGGACCGGGCTCCGACCTCGACGTCGACGCCGGCAGGTGGTTCGACGTGCGCCTCCTTGCCGACGGCGCGGAGCTCGCGGCGTGCGGCGGCGCGCCGACCTGGACCGCGCCCTAGCCACCACCCGGCGCCGAAATCCCATGGCCCGCCGCGCCGGCACGGTCCACCCTGGGCAGATGGAGACCCACGAACAGGCCGAAGAGCCCGAGACCACCCGCTGGACCAGCGCCACCGTCTTCCCCGACATGTGGACCGACCCCGACGACGACCCGCGTGAGACCGACACCCCGGTCACCGACGAGCGCGGCATGCTGCTCGACTACCTGCGCTACTACCGGCTCACGCTGGAGATGAAGTGCGCGGGGCTCGACGCCGAGCAGCTCGCCCGCCGTTCCGCGCCGCCGTCCACCATGTCGCTGCTCGGGCTGGTCCGGCACCTCACCGACGGGGAGCGACACCTGCGCCGCGTCCTGGCCGGCGAGGACGCGCCGTCCCTGTACCGCACCGAGGAGGACCGCGACGGCGACTGGACCGGCGCCGTCGCCGACCCGGCCGTCGTCGACGACGCCTGGCGGCAGTGGCACACCGAGATGGCGGCCACCGACCGGTACCTGGACGGCGTCACCGACCTCGCGAGCTGGAACACCGGCGTGTCCGACTTCGGGCCCGAGGGTGGCGACCTGCAGGTACGGGACGGCGTGCTCGGGCACATCGTCGAGTACGCGCGGCACTGCGGCCACGCCGACCTCCTGCGCGAACGGGTCGACGGGCGCGTGGGCCAGTAGCCGGCGTCCGCCCAGGGGCGAAAAGGCCCGCGGGTGATGTCCGGGCCGACTCCCGCCGGCCGCTTGCGCCCGCGCACGACGGTGGCAGTGTGGAAAGGGTCCGGCGCTCCCGACGGGAAAACGCCGTGCGGTCGCCGGTGATCACGAAGGAGTGAGACTGCGATGGTCAACGTGCGAAATGTGCTGCCGACGTTCGCGGCGAACGACATCGACGCGGTGCGCGCGTTCTACGCCGACACGCTCGGGATGAGTGTGTCGACCCTGGACGAGGGGGCCGGCATCGTGCTCGACCTCGGCGACGGCGCCGCCGTCTTCGTCTACCAGAAGGACGACCACGTCCCCGCGCCGTTCACCGTCATGCACCTGACGGTCGACGACGTCGACGAGGTGGTCGACGAGCTCGCCGCCAAGGGCGTGACCTTCCAGCACTACGAAGGGTTCGACCAGGACGAGAAGGGCATCGTGCGCGGATTCATGGAAGGAGGCGACGGCGCCTGGTTCACCGACCCGGCCGGCAACATCATCGGCCTCGCCGACGGCGGCGGCATGGAGGCGTTCCTCGAAAATCCCGGCGGCTGACCGGGCCGCCTGGGTAGCATCTGGCGCCATGTCTCCCACGTTCGTACTGGTCCATGGCGCCTTCGCCAACTCGTTCTCGTTCGCGCCGCTCCAGGCCGAGCTCGCCCTGCACGGGCACCGCTCCGCGGCCGTCGACCTGCCCGGCCACGGGTTCGAGGCCACCTACCCGGCCGCCTACCAGGCGCCGCAGGACCCGGCCGGCCTCGCCACCACGCCCGGCGTCATCAAGGGCGTGACCCTCGCCGACAACGCGGCACACGTCATCGAGGTCCTCGAACGCGCGAAGAAGAACGGCCCCGTGATCCTCGTCGGCCACAGCCGGGGCGGCATGACGCTGACCGCCGTCGGCAACGCCCGCCCCGACCTGGTCGACCGGATCGTCTACGTCTCCGCCTGGGCCCCCGTGGACCTCGACGCCGGCGCCTACTACGCCCAGCCCGAGATGGCCGACGTCGACGCGGGGGCGCTCGCGGCCGTGCTCGCGGGCGACCCGGCGGCGCTGGGCGTGCTGCGTGCCAACTTCCGCACGGCCGACCCGGCGGTGCTTGCCGGCCTCAAGGAGGCGTTCCTCGCGGACGGCACCGACGACGAGCTCCGCGCGTTCCTCGCCACGTTCCAGCCGGACGAGAACCTCGACGTCGGCACGCCGGACGACCGGGCCCAGGCGGAGACCTGGGGCACGATCCCCCGGTCCTACGTGCGCCTCGACGCCGACACGAGCATCCCGCCCGCGATGCAGGACCGGATGATCCGCGAGGGCGACGCCCTCACGCCCGGCAACCCGTACGACGTGCACACCCTCAGCTCCAGCCACCTGTCGTGGCTGGTCCGGCCGCGGGCGGCGGCCGAGGTGCTGGCCGGGCTCGCGGCCGGGCTCAGCGGGGCGCCCGCAGCAGGCTGAGCTGGAGGGTGACGGCCCCGGTGACCCGGGGCTCGTCGTCGGTGGCGAGCAGGTCGAGCAGGGCGCCCCGGAGCACGGCGAGCGCGAGCGTGCGCCGCGCCGCGCCGTCCGGGGCGTCCCGCTCGGGCGCGGGCTGGCGAGCGGACAGGACCGCGAGCCAGTCGTCCACCGTGGTGCGCGCGAACCCCGCCCAGGGCCCGCCAGGTTCCACGAGCGAGCGGGCATAGGCCTCGGCCCACAGGCGCAGCAGCGGCCGGTGCTCGGCGGCGGCCAGCCAGGACCAGACCAGCTCGACGGCCCCGGCCAGGTCCTGGGGCGCGCCGCCGTCGGCCGGGTCGAGGCGGGACAGGAACGCCAGCTCGTCCTCCCGCGCCCGCCGCAGGAGCGCCCTGATCAGGCCGTCCTTGCTGCCCCACAGGAACATCAGCACGCGCGGGCTCGACCCGATGGCCGTGGCCAGGGGGCGCAGGGAGAGGTCGGCCAGGCCGTTGGCCAGCGCGTACGCGTATGCGGCCTCCAGCAGCTCGACCTGGCGTGCGGACGGACCTGGTTCGACGTCGGGCATGGGGTTAGCCTAGTGCTACTGAAACAGTCGTGTCAGTAGCAGCGGGAGGACAGCATGGAGCAGCGAGACCGGCGGCCCGAGGTGCGGGTGCGTCGCGCCGACCAGCCCGGCGACCTGGGCTGGGTGGTGATGGCGCACGGCGAGAGCTACCACCGCCAGTTCGGCTGGGACACGGACTTCGAGGCCCTCGTCGCCCGGATCGTCGCCGACTACGCCGCGGACCACGACCCCCGCACCGAGGCGGCGTGGATCGCCGAGGTCGAGGGCGAGCGCGCCGGCTGCGTGTTCCTGGTGGCCGGCGACGCGCCGGGAGTCGCCAAGCTCCGCATCCTGCTCGTCGCGCCGGAGGCCCGCGGGCTGGGGCTGGGCCGTCTGCTCGTCGGGGAGTGCCTGACGTTCGCGCGCGGGGCCGGGTACGAGCGCGTGACCCTGTGGACCAACGACGTGCTCGCGTCGGCGCGGCACATCTACGAGGCCGTCGGCTTCACGCTCGCCGACGAGGAACGGCACCACAGCTTCGGCCACGACCTCGTGGGTCAGAACTGGGTGCTGGACCTGCCGCGCGCGGGGTGAGGCGCCGGTCTGCCGGTGACGGCGTGCCGGCCGGTCACGCCGGCGAGATGCGCAGGGTCGCGGCGCGGGCAGCCCCGCCGACGGCGAAGGACGCGAGCGACCCGTACTTGCTCCGGTAGGCCGTGTCGACCGCCGGCGCGACCTCCGGCCCGGCGGGCTCGAACCGCACCGCGACGGTCTCGCCGGCCACCCGGACCCGTCCGGATCCGTGGCTGACCGCGGCGCGGTACCACTGCGACGTCGTGCCCCGCTGGGCTCGGACGTAGAGCTCGCCGTCGGCGAGGACCATGCCGACCTCCACCTCCGGGGCGCCGGGGGCGTCGGGATCGACGGAGCCGGCGGGCCCGGCGGAGAGGTGCAGCGACGGCGCGTCGCGGAGCGCCTCCGGCGTGGGTGCGATCCAGGTGGTCATCGCGCGTCCTTCGCGGTCGTCGTGGTGCCGGCCTCTGCCGTCGCGTCCGCCGTCCAGGAGGCCAGGATCCGCAGCGCCTCGTCGGACGGCGAGCCCGCCTCGGCGGTGAGCACCATCAGCCGCTGCCCGCTGCCGTCGGGGCTGGACCAGGTGTCGCAGTCGAGCGTCAGGTCGCCGACCACGCGGTGCCGGTACTGCTTGGTGCCGTACGTGGCGCTGTTCACGCGGTGCTCGGCCCACCAGCGACGGAAGTCGGGGTCGACCACGGCGAGCTCCCCGACGAGCCGGGCGAGCTCGGGGTCGTCGGGGTCGGCGGCGGCCTCCATGCGCAGTGCGGCGACGGCGTCCCGCGCGTCGTGCTCCCACTTGACGTTGAGCGCGCGGACGGTCGGGTCGGTGAAGAGCAGGCGGACGTAGTTGCGTCGCCCGGCGGGGATCTCGCCGAAGTCGATGAAGAGGGCGACCGCGGCGGCGTTCCAGGCGAGGACGTCCATGCGCTTGCCGAGCACGATCGCCGGCGTGTCGGTGAGCCGGTCGAGCAGCCGCCGCATCGCGGGGCGCAGGGCCTGCCGCGCCCGGCGGCGCCGGGGCCGGGCATCGGCCTTGCCGGCGATCTCGTAGAGGTAGCGCTGCTGGTCCTCGTCGAGGCGGAGGGCCGACGAGAGCGTGGCGAGCACCGACGCGGACGCGGCGACGCGCCCCTGTTCGAGGCGGGTGTAGTAGTCCACGCTGATCGCCGCGAGCTGGGCCACCTCCTCCCGGCGCAGCCCGGGCACCTTGCGGCGGGACAGGGTCTCGGGGAGGCCGGCGGCGTGGGGGTCGAGCTCGGCCCGGCGTGCCTTGAGGAACGCGCCGAGCTCGTCCGGATCGACGGGTGGGGTCATACGGACCATTCTGCGAGCGGCCGGGGCGGTGTGGGAGGGCAGGATCCTTCCCCGGCAGGAACCCGACGCTGTTGCGGTGCGAGCGGGCGGCACAACCTGGTCGCATGAACCGAACAGACGTCACCTTCGACAGCGCCGGCATCTCCCTCGCCGGCCACCTCTACCTTCCCTCGTCCGACGGCGCCGCCGGCACCGCCCCGCTCCCCGCGGTCGTCGTCGGCCACCCCGGGACGGGCGTCAAGGAGCAGACCGCCGGGACGTACGCGGCGCGCCTGGCCGAGCAGGGCTTCGTGACCCTCGCCTTCGACGCCGCCTTCCAGGGCGAGAGCGGCGGGCTGCCGCGCGGGCTCGAGGATCCCGCCCACCGCGTCGAGGACCTCAAGGCGGCGGTCTCGTACCTCGCCACCCGCCCCGAGGTGGACGCCGGGCGGATCGGGATGCTCGGCATCTGCGCCTCCGGCGGTTACGGCATCGCGGCGACCGCGGGCGACCACCGGGTGCGGGCGCTGGCCACCGTGAGCGGCGTCGACGTCGGGCGCCAGTTCCGCGAGGGCGCCGACGGCTCCCAGCCCCCGGCCGTGGTCCAGGGGATGCTCGACGCCGCCGCGGCCGCCCGCACCGCGGAGGCGCGCGGCGAGGGCACCGGCATGTTCCCGGTCTTCCCGGAGACCGCGGAGGAGGCCCGGGCGCTCGGCGGCCGGCACGGCTTCGAGGGCTTCGAGTACTACCGCACGGAGCGCGGCGCGCACCCGCGTTCCGCCACGGAGTTCACCTGGTCGAGCGTGGACCGCATCGCGACGTCCGACCAGTTCCGGTTCGTGGGCCTGATCGCGCCGCGTCCGCTGCTCGTCGTGCAGGGGACGGAGGCGGTCACCAGGCACATGGGCACCCTGGCCTTCGCCGAGGCACACGAGCCCAAGGAGCTCCACTGGGTCGAGGGGGCCAGCCACGTCGACCTCTACGACAGGCCCGAGTTCGTGGGTCCGGTCGTCGAGAAGCTGACCGGGTTCTTCGCCCGGGAGCTCGCTACCGCCTAGCCGTCCGCCGAGCGGCCGCCGGCGTGGACAAAGCGGGCATCACGGCAAAGACTGTGGCCTGACCTGCCCGTTCGGTGTGAGGAGTGCCCGTGGAGACCCTGGTCCTGGATGCCGCTGGAAGGGCACCGCTCGAAGAGGTCGCGCGGCTGCGGGAGCGGGGGCCGGTGACGCGGGTCGCGCTGCCGGGCGGCGTGGAGGCGTGGGCCGTGACCGACCTGGGCCTGCTGCGCCCGATGCTGGTCGACCCGCGGGTCTCGAAGGACTCGCGCCAGCACTGGACGGCGCTGGTCGACGGCGAGATCACGCCGCAGTGGCCCCTGTACACCTGGGTCACCGGCGCGTCGATGTTCAACGCCTACGGCAGCACGCACCGCGCGATGCGCAAGGTCGTGGCGCGCGGGTTCACGGCGCGCCGGACGCGCGCGATGGAGCCGCGCGTCACGGCCGCCGTCACCGCGACCCTCGACGAGCTCGCCGCGAAGGGCGCCGACGGCGCGGTCGTGGACCTGCGCGAGGTGTTCGCCTCGTCGATCCCGGTCGAGGTGATCTGCGACCTGCTCGGCGTCCCCGACGAACAGCGGCAGGACATGCGCCGGTGCGCCGACACCCTGATCAACACCGGGGCCACGCGCGAGGCGCAGGGCGCCGCGCAGGCCGAGCTGCGCGAGCTGCTCGGCGCGCTCGTCCGCGACAAGCGGGCGGACCCGGCCGAGGACCTGATCAGCACGGTCGCGGCCGAGCTGGCCGACGACGAGGCGGTCTCCACGAGCAACCTGATGCTGGTCGCCGGCCACGAGACCACCGTGAACCTGCTGGCCTCCGCCGTCCACCTCCTGCTGACCCACCCGCACGTGCTCGCCGCGGTCCGCGCCGGCGAGGTCACGTGGTCCGCCGTGGTCGACGAGACGCTGCGCGTGGCGCCGCCGGTGATCTACATCCCGCTCCGCTTCGCCGTCGAGGACCTGGAGCTCGGCGGGGTGGCGATCAGCAAGGGCGACCCGATCATCGCCGTCTTCGGCGCCCCGGGGCGCGACGAGACCGTGCACCAGGACGCCGCGGTGTTCGACCCGGCGCGCGCCGACCGGACGCACCTGGCGTTCGGCGCCGGCGCGCACCACTGCGTCGGCGAGCCGCTGGCCCGGCTGGAGGCCGAGACCGCCCTGCCCGCGCTGTTCGAGCGCTTCCCCGACCTGCGGCTCGCCGAGCCGGACGGCGACCACGGCCAGGTGCCCGGGTTCGTCGCCAACGGCCCGGCCCGGCTGCCGGCCGTGCTGGGCGCCGAGCGCGCGGGCTGACGCACCGTCGGGCCGGCCGCCGGGTGCCGGCCCCGGACGTCAGCCGCCGACCACGCCGTGGTCGGCGGCCTGCCAGGTCACGGGGAGCCGCTCGGCGTGCCGCACCCACGCCGACGACGCCCAGGGCAGGTCGTCGGGCGACCCGGTGAGCTGCACGTCCATGTGCCGCAGGAGCTGGTCGACGGCGGTGCGGGCGATCAGCCGGGCCAGCCGGGGTGCCGGGCAGGCGTGCGGCCCGGTGCCCCAGGACAGGTGGGAGCGGTTGTCGACCTCGTCCCACACGTCGTCGGTGTGTACGGCCGGATCCCGGTTCGCCGCTGCGATCGCCAGGACCAGGGCGTCGCCCTTGCGGATCCGGTGCCCGCCGAGGTCCATGTCCGTGAGGGCGAACCGCGGCGCGGGCGACTGGGCGATGGGGGACCTGCGCCACAGCACCTCGTCGAGCGTGCCGTCGAGCGTGAGGCGGCCGCCCGCGACCCGGGCGGCGAGGCTCCGGTCCGTCAGGATCTGGTGCAGCGTCTGCGTGATCCACGCGGTGAGGAAGATGGCCGCCGCGCTGACGGGCACGATCGAGCTGCTGGCGATCTCGCCGTCGTGCGCGAAGTTCTTGTGGACCGCGAGGTACGAGACCAGGTCCTCCCCGCCGGTCTCCCGCCGCCGGCGGATGTGCTCCAGGACGATCGCCGCCGTGTTCGCCTGGGCCTGTGCGACCTGGTCGCCGTCGCCGCTCACCACGGCCGCGGCGTCGGCCATGAGCATGGCCCCGGTCTCCAGGTCGAACCCCAGCGTGGTGGTCATCGCGAGGAACCCGATGGGCCGGCAGTACGCCTTCACCAGGTCCCCGCTCCCGGACGGGCCCATCCGGTCGATGACGCGCTCGCACATGTCCGTGGTCCGCTCACGGACCACCCGCTCGTCGAGGGCCGCCAGGGCGTCGTCCAGCGGCTCGCGCAGCCGCTTGCGCTCCTCGCCGTCGTGGTAGAACGCCGTCGGGCGCGGCTGCGCCGGGGTGTAGATGCCGATCGCCGTGCCGGCGGGCAGCAGGTTCTCGGCGTTCCACCGCCAGTTGGCCGCGTTCCGGCTGAAGTCGAACTCGGAGCGCATCACGTGACAGTTCTCGGAGTGGCCCAGGACCAGCCATGCCGGGATCACGACGTCGTCCTTGCGCTCGATCTCGATCGGCGCCACGGGGCCCCACTGCGCGCGGAGCCGGGCGTAGTGCTCCTGCGGGTCCGGGCTGCTGGTGATCTCGGTGAGGGAGGTGAGCCCGGTGTGGCTCTCCAGCGAGGCCGTGCTCCGGGTCGTCTGCGGGATCATGGGCGACATCTGACCACGACGGTCATGCATGCCGGAAGGCCTCAGGATTTCTCATCTCGAAGTCCGGTCACCGTCTCGGGCCGCTTCTGCCGGGCGAAGCGGGCCGGCAGGTCAGGCCCGTCCCACACCTGGATCGCGCGCCAGATCGACGCGGCGACCGGCACGGCGAGGACGGCGCCGGTGATCCCGGCGAGCACGGTCCCCGCGGTCAGGGCGAACAGGATGACGAGCGGGTGCAGGCGCAGGGTCCGGCCCATGACGATCGGCTGGAGGAAGTCGCCCTCGAGCTGGTTCACGGCGACCACGATGGCGACGACGATCAGCGCCTCGACCGGTCCGACCGCGACGAGCGTGACCAGGGCCGCGATGATGCCGGCGAGGGTGGCGCCGACCAGGGGGATGAACGCGAGCAGGAAGACGAGCACGGACAGCGGGACGACGAGCGGCACGCCAACGATCGCGAGGCCGATCCCGATCCCGATCGCGTCGACCAGCGCCACGATCGCCGTGCCGCGCACGTAGCCGCCGAGCGTGCTGACGGTCGCGGCGCCCACGCGCTGCCCGCGCTCGTACCGGTGGCCCTCGAACGGCCGCAGCAGGAACTCCCACATCGCCGGGCCGTCCTTCAGGAAGAAGAACAGGACGACGATCATGATGAAGAAGCCCGCGATGAAGTCGGCGGTCTGGGAGACGCCCGCGATGGCGCCGGAGCCCACGGTGTCGGACTGCAGCAGGTTCAGCGCGGACTCCCGCACCGACGCGATCTGCTCGTCGGTGATCTCGAAGGGCAGGTTCTGGACGTACGTCTCGAGGGAGTCGAACCCGTCGAGCGCCTGCCGGCCCAGCTCTTCCCACTGGTCCGCAACGGCGCGCACCACGAGCCACACGATCCCGGACAGCAGCGCGACCAGGCCCAGGAGCGAGACCCACGTGGCCAGCAGCGAGGGCCACCCGTGACGGCGCAGGTACGACACCAGCGGGGAGATGGCCGCCGCCAGCACGAGCGCGATGAGCACCGGGATGACGACGAGGGTCAGGCGGGTGCCCACGTATCCGAAGACGGCGATGATCGCGACGACCGCGAGGATCTGCAACGCCCGGGTGCCGACGCGGCCGAACCCGTCCGACCACAGCCGGGACGCCGGGCTCTCGACGGGCGCGGCGTGCCCGGTCGCCCGGTCCTGCGTGTCCGTGCCGGCGGGGCGCGGTGCGCGGCGGCCGAAGAGACCCATCGGCTGTCCTCCTCGTACGGGGTCCAGCGTGTGCTGGGTCCGGCGGCGCCGGACATGCCGACGGTATTGCGGCCGCGCCCAGGTCGCGCGACGGCGCGCCCGGTCCGTCGGTACTGGTCGGTCCTGATCGGTTTCCTGGCGATCGATGAGTCCGGACCGCCACGGTCGTCGACGCTCTGAGCGCGACGAGCGGAGTCAGGTATGGCGGAGATCGACGATGTCCGGCCGCTGGGCACCAGCCTGGAACGGTCCTACGAGGTGTACGTGCGCGGCCGCCTGAAGTTCCGCGTCGGTCAGCTCGTCTACGTGGCGTTCTCGCTCGACGAGTCGGTGATGGGCTTCGCCTTCCCGAAGGAGGAGCGGGCGGCCCTCGTCGCGAGCGATCCGACGACGTTCCAGCTGCCCTCCGCGTCGGACATGCGCTTCAACTGGGTGCACGCCGACCTCGCCGCCCTGGACCCGGAGGAGGCCCGTGAGCTCGTCGTCGACGCGTGGCGCATGGTCGTGCCCCAGAAGGTCTTCCGCGCCTACGACGCCGCACATCCTGCCGACGCCGACTGACCGTCAGACCTGCATGTCGACGAACCGCTGGTAGTGGCCCTGGAATGCCACGGTGATCACGTCGGTGGGGCCGTTACGGTGCTTGGCCACGATGAGGTCGGCCTCGCCGGCGCGCGGCGACTCCTTCTCGTAGGCGTCCTCGCGGTGCAGCAGGATCACGACGTCGGCATCCTGCTCAATTGACCCAGATTCCCGCAAATCAGACATCTGCGGTTTCTTGTCGCTGCGCTGCTCGGCGCCACGGTTCAGCTGCGAGATGGCGATCACGGGCACCTCGAGCTCCTTCGCGAGCAGCTTGAGCGACCGCGAGAACTCGGAGACCTCCTGCTGACGCGACTCGACGCGCTTGCCGGACGACATGAGCTGGAGATAGTCGATGACCACCAGCTTGAGGTCGTGCTTCTGCTTGAGACGCCGGCACTTGGCGCGGATCTCCATCAGCGACATGTTCGGCGAGTCGTCGATGAACAGCGGGGCGTCGGAGACCTTGCCCATGGTGGCGGCGAGTTTCTGCCAGTCGCCGTCGTCCATGTTGCCGCTGCGCATCTTGGTGAGCGGCACGCGGGCCTCGGCGGCGAGCATTCGCATGACGATCTCGTTGCGGCTCATCTCCAGGGAGAAGATGACGGAGGCCATGTCGTGGTGAATGGCCGCATGAGATGCGACATTAATGCCCAAAACGGACTTTCCCACAGCAGGCCTGGCGGCCACGACGATCATCTGGCCGCCGTGCAGGCCGTTGGTCAGGCGGTCGAAGTCGGAGTAGCCCGTCGGCACGCCGGTGAGCCCCTCGCCGCGGCCCTGCGCGGCGTCGATCTCGTCGAAGGTCGGCCCGATGATCTCGGCCAGCGGCAGGTAGTCCTCGGACGCGCGCCGCTCGGTCACGGCGTAGACCTCGGCCTGCGCGTTGTTGACGACGTCGTCCACCTCGCCGCCGTCGGTGGCGTAGCCCATCTGCACGATGCGGGTGCCGGCCTCCACGAGGCGGCGCATGATGGCGCGCTCGCGCACGATCTTGGCGTAGTACCCGGCGTTGGCGGCCGTGGGCACGCCCGCCATGAGGTCGTGGATGTACGGGGCGCCGCCCACGCGGGCGTGCTCGCCCCGGCGCTGCAGCTCGGCGACCACGGTGATGGCGTCGGCGGGCTCGCCGCGGCCGTAGAGGTCGATGATCGCGTCGTAGATGGCCTCGTGCGCGGGCCGGTAGAAGTCGTTGCCGCGGATCTGCTCGATCACGTCCGCGATCGCGTCCTTGGACAGCAGCATGCCGCCCAGCACGCTCATCTCCGCGGGGACGTCCTGCGGCGGCGTCCGGTCGAGGCCGGGGCTCCCGCCGGAGTAGCTCGACTCGAGCTCCTCGATCGACATCCGCGCCTCCAGCCTTCCTGATCTTGTGACATCCCGTGACGCCCGGGCACACGCTACGCGTGCGTCCGGTCGATGTCCTACACCTGTTCTACTCCTCGCCACCGACACTCTCGGGACATCGGCACCGACACGCCTTTGTGTCGTGCACGACAGTCCCCGGAAATCAGACCAGCAAGCTAGCTCCGCTGACGCTAGGCCCCCGCGAACCCGAGCGCAACGAGACCTGTGGACAAGCCTGTGCACATCCATGTGGAAAGGTGGCCCAGGCTGTGTACAGCGGGTGGACAACCCTGTCCCCAGTTGTGGATAACCCCTGTGTAAAACATCGACATGCCCTCTGACCTGCGTCGACGTAACCCCCAGCCTGTGGAGGAAAGAAAGTTGGGCGAGCCTCGCCACACCCCCGGTTCCCCGCGGTCCGTCGACCGGGAGATCCTCGCCCTTGCGGTACCCGCCCTCGGCGCCCTGATCGCCGAACCCGTCTTCGTCCTCGTGGACAGCGCGGTCGTGGGCCACCTCGGCACGGCCCAGCTCGCGGGGCTCTCGCTCGCGAGCAACGTGCTGCTCACGCTCGTCGGGCTGTGCGTCTTCCTCGCCTACACCACCACCGCCTCGGTGGCCCGGCTGACCGGGGCGGGCCGGGAACGCCAGGCCCTGCAGTCCGGCATCGACGGGATGTGGCTCGCGCTCGGGATCGGGGTGGTCCTCGTCGTGATCCTGCTGCTCGCCGCCCCGCTGACCGTGACCGCCCTGGGTGCCCACGGCGACGTCGCGCACCATGCCGTGACCTACCTGCGGTGGTCCGCGCCGGGGCTCGCCGGGATGCTCGTGGTCCAGGCCGCGACCGGTGTGCTGCGTGGCCTGCGCGACACACGCACGCCCCTGTTCGTCGCCGCCGCGGGAGCCGTGCTCAACACGGTGCTCAACATCGCGCTCGTGTACGGCGTGGGGATGGGGATCGCCGGGTCGGGCCTCGGGACGGCGATCACCCAGCTCCTCATGGCCGTCGTGCTGGGCGTGATCGTGGTGCGCGGCGCCCGGCGGCGCGGCGCGAGCCTGCGCCCCCACCGCGCCGGCATCCTGTCGGGCGCCCGCGCCGGCGCTCCGCTGATGGTCCGCACCCTCAGTCTGCGCGCCGCCATCCTGGTCACCGTGGTGGTCGCGACCGGCCTCGGCGACGTCGCGCTCGCCGGGCACCAGGTGGTGAGCTCGCTGTGGGGCCTCGCGGCGTTCGCGCTCGACGCGCTCGCCATCGCCGCACAGGCGCTGGTGGGACACGGTCTCGGGGCCGGCGACGTCGGCCACGTCCGGGGCGTGCTGCGCCGCTGCCTGCAGTGGGGCGTGGGCGCGGGAGCCGTGATCGGCCTGCTCCTCGCGGCCGCCGGCTGGTGGATCGCGCCCCTCTTCTCGCCCGACCCCGACGTCCGCGTCGCCATCGCCCTCGGCATCGCCGTGTGCGGCGTGCTCATGCCGATGGCGGGCTGGGTCTTCGTGCTCGACGGCGTCCTCATCGGCGCCGGCGACGGCCGCTACCTCGCCTGGGCGGGCATGGCCACGCTCGTCGTCTATCTCCCGTTCGCGCTCGCGGTCGCCGCCTGGGCGCCCGACGGCGCACGCGGGCTCGCCTGGCTCTGGCTCGCGTTCGCCGGCGTGTTCATGGCCGCGCGCGCCGTGACCACCGGCTGGCGCGCACGCGGTGACCGCTGGCTGGTGACGGGGGCGTGAGGCCCGGCGCGGCCTCGCCCGGCCGGGCGCAGGTCAGGCCCACACCTTGAGCCGGTAGCCCACGCCCCGAACCGACGCGACCTCGACGTCGCGCACCGGCGCGAGCCGCTTGCGCAGCCGCTTGACCGCGGACGTCACCGGGTCGGAGTCACCGAGGTAGGGCAGCTGCCACACCCGTGCCGTGAGCTCGGCGAACGACCACACCCGCCCGGCCTCCAGGGCGAGCGTCGCGAGCAGGTCGAACTCCCGCGCCGACAGGTACACGCGCCGGCCCAGCGCCGTGACCTCGCGCGCGGCGAGGTCCACGAGCAGCGGCCCGGCCACCAGCGGTTCGAGCGTGGGCGGCGCGACCATCGGGATGGCGCCCGTGACGGCAGGAACCGGACCCGTGACGGGCCGCATCGCCTCGGTGACGACCGGCATCGTGCCGGTCGCCGGACGGGCCGGCGCGGGGATCGTCGCCACCGGCAGCACGGGGGACGACGTCCAGTGTGCGGGCAGGAACTCCGGGGCGGGGTGTACCGCCGGGTCGGTGAGGTTGTCCGGGAGTCGGTCGGTCGGGTGCCCGGAGAGGTGCCGGCCGTAGGACCGCTCCTCCGCCGGGCCCGGGTTGTCGAACCGCTCGGGCTGCGTTCCGAGGCCGCGCCAGGGTGCGTCGCCGGGGCGCCGCGGCGCGGTCTGCTGGGTGAGCACGGCGCGTGCCCCGTCGGCGTCGGGCGTGGCGAGCACCGTGGCCTGGCCGCGCAGGAGCCGGGCGATCTCGATGATCTGGTCGGAGGGGAGGCCCACGCAGACGACGAGGCCGGGGGTGGATCCTGGTGCGGGGTCGTGCGTCATTGACTCGCCCTCCATGGTCGACCGTTCAGACGCGGACCGGGTTAAACCTGGCCGGCGCGCGCCAGTTTGCCCCCGAGTCGTACCGCGTGGGTCAATTTTTCGTTACCTGCCCGTTGCGTGCGGGATATGGCGCATTCCCGCCCGGGTGACGGTATTGCGTCAATTGAAGTCATATAGGGTGAACTTTACAGCTCTTGGGGTGAAATTGATTCCGGGCTCTTGACAAGGGCAGCCGTCGGGCTTCGCCCGTGTCTTGACCGGAAACTGACCTTTGCTCGACCGTGAACCGACCTTGTTCCCAGGAGGCGTCCAGCAGACGGTAGGGGGCGATCCACAGCAAGTGGATCGCCGTCGCGCGCTCCCGCCGCATCGCAGCGGGTGCGCCCGAGCATGGAGGCCCCATGTACCGTCGCAGGAAAATTGCAGGGAGGGCGACGACCGCCGTCACAACGGCGCTCGCACTCCTGGCAACCTCAGCGGTGACCGTTGCGCCAGCAGCGCTCGCCCAGACCGTCCCGACGACCACCCTTGCCGCCGCCGACGAGCCCGAGGAGAAGCTCAGCGCCAAGGTCCTCACCCAGCTCGAGGACAAGAAGACCGCGGACTTCTGGATCCAGTTCACGGACCAGGCGGACCTGGCACCGGCCGAGGACATCGCCGACTGGGACGAGCGCGGTCAGTTCGTCTACGACGCGCTGCACGCCACGGCCAAGAAGTCCCAGGCCTCGGTGGCCAAGGAGCTGACGGCGGCCGGCGCGGACTTCCAGAGCTACTGGATCAACAACGCGATCTTCGTCGACGACGGCTCGCTCGCGCTCGCCGAGAGCCTCGCGTCCAGCAGCACGGTCGCCGGCATCCACGAGCAGATCACGATGCAGTACGAGAAGCCGGTCGAGAAGACGCCGTCCGGCGAGAAGACCGCGGCCGCCGTCGAGTGGGGCCTCGACGCGATCAACGCACCCGAGGTGTGGGAGCAGGGCTACACCGGCTCCGGCATCGTGGTGGCGAACTTCGACACCGGCGTGGACGCCACCCACCCGGCGCTGCAGAGCAAGTACCGCGGGTACAACGCCGACGGTACGTACGACAACGACTACAACTACTTCGACATCCCCGACACCTGCGACGGCGGCGCACCCTGCGACTCCGGCCAGCACGGTACCCACACCATGGGCACCATCGTCGGCGGCACGGGCGCCAACCAGATCGGCGTCGCACCCGACGCCACCTGGATCGCGGCGAACTGCATCGACAACGCCGGCTGTGCCTGGGACGACTACCTCGCCAACGCGCAGTGGTTCCTCGCCCCGACCCGCGCGGACGGCAGCGACGCGGACCCGTCGAAGCGGCCGCACGTGGTCAGCAACTCGTGGGGCATCCCGCCGGGCGTCGACCTGCCCGAGGACTGGATGAGCGCCGAGACGCAGGCCTGGAACGCCGCGGGCATCTTCGGTGCCTGGGCCGGCGGCAACGAGGGGCCGTCCTGTGAGTCGGGCCGGTTCCCCGGCTCGTTCACGCACACCTACTCGGTCGGCGCGTTCGACGTGAACGGCGCCATCGCGTCGTTCTCGGCGCGTGGTCCGGGGCGTGAGGGCACCCTGCTGCCGAACATCGCGGCCCCGGGCGTGAACGTGCGCTCCTCCATCCCCGGTGGTGGTTACGCGAACTTCAGCGGCACGTCCATGGCCACCCCGCACCTCGCGGGCGCCATCGCGCTGCTGTGGAGCGCCGCTCCGTCGCTGGTCGGCGACATCGAGGGCACCATCGCGCTCCTCGACGAGACCGCCATCGACACCGAGGACCTCTCCTGCGGTGGTACCCCGGAGCGCAACAACGTCTGGGGCGAGGGCAAGCTCGACGTCGCCGCGCTCGTGGAGGCTGCTCCGACCGCCGGTACCGGCACCGTCTCGGGCACCGTCGCGGACGCCTCCGGCACGCCGATCGCCAACGCGTCGGTCGTCGTCGACGGCGAGCGGGACCGGACGGTCTCCACGGACGAGTCCGGCGCCTGGTCGGCGACGGTCCTCGCCGGCGACTACAGCGTGTCGGCCTCGGCCTTCGGCTACCTCACCTCGGCGCCCGCCGCCGTGACGGTGGACGTGGACCAGGCCGAGACGGTCGCCATCACCCTGGAGTCGGCCCCGCGGCACGCCGTCACGGGTACGGTCCAGCTCGAGGGGTCCGGTGAGCCGGTCGCCGGCACGCCGGTCACGCTCCGCGGCTCACCGTACGAGCCGGTCACGACCGGTGCGGACGGCACGTTCGCGTTCGCCGACGTGCCCGAGGGCACCTACTCCCTGTCCGTCCAGCTGGGCGGTTGCGCCGCTCCTTACGACGGCGAGCTCGTGGTCGACGGCGCGGAGGACGTGGACATCGACATCGTCCCGAACGTCGACGCCGGCGGCTACTCGTGCTCGGTCACGACCGCCGACTACCGCCAGGGCGACACCCTCGTGACCCTGTCGGGCGACGACGCGTCGACGTCCGTGAACCTGCCGTTCTCCTTCCCGTTCTACGGCGAGGAGTACGCCCGGGCGTTCGTGACGACCAACGGCCACATCAACTTCCTGGCCGCCACCAACGCGTACGCCAACACGACGATCCCGTCGGCGGCCGTGCCCAACGCGGCGCTCTACCCGTACTGGGACGACCTCAACCTCGACTCGGCCGCCGGCCTGTACTCGGCGACGACCACGGTCGACGGCGTGGACGCCTACGTGCTGGAGTGGCGCAACATCCGGAAGTACGACACCGCGACCGACCGGCTGAACTTCTCGGTGACGCTGCTGGCCAACGGTGACGTGACCTTCGGGTACGGCGCCGTGACCGACACCGCCGGCGCGAAGGGCAGCTCGGCCACCATCGGTGTGGAGAACGCCGCCGGTACCGTCGCCACGCAGTTCTCGTACAACTCCCCGGTGCTGTCGGAGGGCCTGTCGATCGCGTTCGACGCCCCGCCGGTCGCCACCGTGGCGGGCGTGGTCGAGGACTTCAACACGCAGGAGCCGATCGAGGGCGCCGACGTCACCCTGACCTCGGCGGACGGCACGGAGGTCACCGCGACCACCGCGGCGGACGGCACCTACTCCACCCTGGTGAGCCTGGGTGACTACTCGGTCGAGATCGCGGCGGACGACTACCAGTCGGCCACCAAGACCGCATCCGTGGTCGGCGAGGGCTCCGACGTCACCGTGAGCGCCCAGCTCAAGGCCGGCAAGCTGACGGTCTCGAAGACCGCCATCGACGCCAGCCTGGCGATCGGCGGCTCCGCCTCGCGCAACATCAAGATCACCAACACCGGCTCCGCGCCGGCCGAGGTGGACCTGGCTGCGCGTGGCGGCGAGTACGTCGTGCTCGGTGGCGACACCGCGTCGACGAGCGGCGTCGTGAAGGGTGTCCAGGGCAAGGCGACGGCGGCCAAGCTGCCGTTCTCGTCCGGCGGCAGCAAGCTCACCGGCCTGCGCAGCAGCGCTTCCGCCGGCGTCGCCACGGGCCAGGTCGCCGCGGCGGCCTACCCGGACGTGGCTGCCGACGAGGTCGTCCTGTCGCACTCGACCTCGCACGAGATCGTCGCGGCGAGCTCGGTGGCCTGCCCGTCGGGTGTCACCAAGCTGCTGCGCACCTACACCCCGGGTGACTTCGGCATCACGGCCGGCTTCCAGCCGACCAGCGTCACGTTCGGGATCCAGGAGGTGGCCACGCCGTCGACCACGGCAACGGTCACCCTCTACACGCTGTCGGGCGCGTTCACGTACGCCAACCTGACCCCGATCGGGTCGGGCCAGGTCACCGTGACCGACGACTTCGGCTCCTGGTACACGGTGCCGATCGACGCCTCGGCGACCATCGCCCCGGACGACATCCTCGTGGTCGAGGTCGCGGGCACGGCCATCTACGTGGGCGGCAACCCCGCCGCGGAGACCAGCCCGACCTACCTCGCCTCGGACGGCTGCGGTACCCCGGAGCCGACGACCGCCGACAGCCTGGGCTTCCCGGACTCCAACCTGGTCATCGACGTGACCGGTGAGGTGGCCGGCAGCGGTGGTGGCGTCGAGTGGCTGGACGTCCAGCCGCCGTCGTTCACCCTGGCGCCGGGCAAGAGCGTGACGGCGGTGGCGACCATCACGGCCGCCGTCGACCAGCCGGGCACCTACACGGCGTCCATCAACATCGGTAACAACACGCCGTACGACGTCACCCCGGTGACGGCGACCATGTCGGTGAAGGCGCCCGCGGGCTGGGGCAAGATCACGGGCACGGTGAGCGGCGGCGGTGCGCCGATCGAGGACGCGGTGGTGGCCCTCGACGGTGTCTCGTACGACGTGGTGCTGCGGACCGACGCCGAAGGTACGTACTCGTACTGGATGCAGAAGTCCAACGCCCCGCTGCAGGTGACCGTCTCGGCCGACGGGTTCGTCCCGGCGACCAAGAAGGCCCAGATCATCGCGGGCCAGACCACGGTCTACAACTTCGGGCTGACCGCGCTGTAACAGGCGGTCTCGCGAAACAGGTCGCCCGTCCGGCGGCCGCCCTGTCGAGGTCTGGGTCTCGACAGGGCGTCCGTCCGGGCGGGCGTCCGGCGCGTCAGGCGCTCCGTGTCACCTCTCGATGTCACCGCGGATGAAGGCCTCCAGCTGGGCCCGGCCCGCGGTGTCCTCCATCTGCACGGGCGGCGACTTCATGAAGTAGGTCGCCGCCGACAGGATCGGGCCGCCGACGCCGCGGTCCTTCGCGATCTTGGCCGCCCGCACCGCGTCGATGATGATGCCCGCGGAGTTGGGGGAGTCCCACACCTCGAGCTTGTACTCCAGGTTCAGCGGCACCTCGCCGAAGGCGCGGCCCTCGAGCCGCACGTAGGCCCACTTGCGGTCGTCGAGCCAGGCGACGTAGTCCGACGGGCCGATGTGGACGTTGCGGTCCTCCTTCTTGCCGGCCAGGGGGCCGGTGAGGTTGGACGTCACGGCCTGCGTCTTGGACAGCTTCTTCGACTCCAGCCGGTCGCGCTGCAGCATGTTCTTGAAGTCCATGTTGCCGCCCACGTTGAGCTGGTAGGTGCGGTCGAGGACGACGCCGCGCTCCTCGAACAGCTTGGCCAGCACGCGGTGTGTGATGGTGGCGCCGACCTGCGACTTGATGTCGTCGCCGACGATCGGCACGCCGGCCTCCTCGAACTTCGCGGCCCACTCTGGGTCGGACGCGATGAACACCGGCAGGGCGTTCACGAACGCGACGCCGGCCTCGATCGCGCACTGCGCGTAGAACTTGGCGGCCTCCTCGGAGCCCACCGGCAGGTAGCAGACGAGCACGTCGACCTCGGCGGCGCGCAGTGCGGCGGCGACGTCGACGGCCTCCTTCGTGGACTCGTCGATCGTGGCGCGGTAGTAGTCGCCGAGCCCGTCGAGGGTCGGGCCCCGCTGGACCGTCACGCCGGTCGGCGGGACGTCGGCGATCTTGATCGTGTTGTTCTCGGACGCGTTGATGGCCTCGGCCAGGTCGAACCCGACCTTCTTCGCGTCGACGTCGAACGCCGCGACGAACTCGAGGTCCGACACGTGGTAGTCGCCGAACTGCACGTGCATGAGGCCCGGGACGGTGCTCGCCGGGTCGGCGTCACGGTAGTAGTGCACGCCCTGGACCAGGGACGAGGCGCAGTTGCCTACGCCGACGATGCCCACGCGGATGGAGGTCATCCTCGCTCCTTCTTCGTTTGTTCCTGCTGCGGTGCGGGGCTCTGCGCCGCGGCGCGTCCCCGCTCGGTGGAGATGAGGCTGTCGAGCCAGTGCACTTCGCGCTCGACCTTCTCGAGCCCGAAACGCCGGAGCTCGAGCGCATATTCGTCGAGTCTCGACCGCGGATGGGTCGTGGACTCCCGGAAGGCCTCCAGGCGCTCGGTCAGCCGGGTGCGCCGGCCCTCGAGCACCCGGAGGCGGGTCTCGGCGTCGGTCTGCCCGAACAGCGCGAACCGCACGTCGAAGTTGTCGTCCTCCCAGGCTGCTGGCCCGGCGGTGGCCAGGACGGACTGGAGGTGCTCCTTGCCCTCGGCGGTCAGCTCGTAGACCACCCGACGACGTCCGAGGGGGATGGGTTTGGCGGTCCGGCCGGGGATCCCGGCCTTCCCCTTGCGGGGTGACGACGGCGTCGGCTCGCTCTCGGTGGTCGCGATCAGACCCCGCGTGACCAGGCCCTTCAGGGCCGGGTAGAGCGTGCCGTAAGAGAAGGCACGGAACGAGCCCAGCACCAGGTTGAGGCGCTTGCGGAGCTCGTACCCGTGCAACGGGGATTCGTTCAGGAGGCCGAGGACGGCGGTCTCCAGCACGTCGGACCGACTACGCACGGCGACCTCCCTCCCGGAAGAACCCGGCGGGCCGGGTCAACTTCGTTCTACACGATGTATCGAGTCGATACATCGAGAGAATAAGCACGCCGCCGTCGGCGCGCAATCCGTCGCGGTTGGGCAGGGGTTCCATCGCGGACGTGGAAGAAATGTGAAGTGAGGGCATACGGACTGGGTTGACCATGCGGTGAAATATCCCGCGTGGGGTGATGTGGACGGATCGGGCTACTGCGCTAGAGGGTGAATCCCCTATGGTTTCGGGTGGTCCGCCGTGGCAGGTGCGTCACGCACGCCGGCGGGTCCCCGAGTCCGAACGAGGAAGAGGCTGTTGTGTCGAACTGGAGTCCCCCTCCGATCTGGCCGCAGACACCCCGGCGCCGGGAGGGGATCTGGAACTATCCCCGGCCGTACCGCACCGGGATCCGCGCGTGGGTCCCGTCGTGGCGGTTCGTCGTGGGAACGCTGCTGACCGGCACGTCGCTCGTCGCCGGCGTCCTGATCTCCGCCTGGATCAGCGTGCCCGTCCCGAACGAGCTGGGCACGGTGCGCTCAGAGACGACGACGGTGTACTACTCCGACGGCAAGCCGCTCGGGAAGTTCGCCGCCCAGGACCGCACCATCGTGGCGCTGGCCGACCTCCCGCCCCAGGTGACGCAGGCGATCATCTCGTCGGAGGACCAGAGCTTCCAGACCCACCTCGGCATCAACCCCCTGGGCATCGCCCGGGCGGCGCTCAACAACCTGACCGGTGGCGACCGGCAGGGTGCGTCGACGCTGACGCAGCAGTACGTCGAGAACTACTACGTGGGTGTGGAGTACGCGACGTACTCGTCCAAGCTCAAGGAAGCGATCATCGCCCTCAAGGTGACCCAGCAGCAGTCCAAGAACCAGGTGCTGGAGGGGTACGTCAACACCATCTACCTGGGTCGTGGTGCGTACGGTGTCGAGGCCGCGTCCAAGGCGTACTTCGGGCACTCGGCCAAGGAGATGACCATCTCCGAGTCCGCGTTCCTCGCGGGCATTATCCCGAACCCGACCTACTGGGACCCGCGGCAGGGCGAGGGCGCCGAGGCGCAGGCGAAGGCGCGCTGGGAGCGCACGCTGAACCTGATGGTGGAGCAGGGCTACATCAGCCAGGCGGACCAGAAGGCTGCCGAGTACCCCAAGCTCATCAAGTACACCCAGGGTTCCGGCGACAACCGCACCGCCTACCTGCTGGAGCAGGTGGCCAACGAGCTCGACCGGCAGGGCATCACGGCCGACCAGCTCACCAAGATGGGCTACGAGATCCACACCTCGATCGACCGCAAGATGCAGGCCGCCGCCGCCGAGACCATGAAGCTGCCCGAGGACGCGAGCAAGTTCGCGCGCGCGTCGCTGACGTCGATCGACCCGGCGACGGGCGAGATCAAGGCGATGTACGGCGGCCCGGACTACTCGGTCTACCCGACCAACGCCGCGACGTTCGAGGCGCAGGGCGCGTCGACGTTCAAGCCGTTCACCCTGATCGGCGCGCTGAAGGAGGGCTTCCAGCTCAACAAGCGGTACAGCGCGGTCGACGGGACGGTGATCGAGGGCTGGAAGCAGACGCCGGACGGTCCCGACGTGCCGCTGTACAACTTCAACAACGACTCGTGGAACAGCCTCGACCTGGTCGACGCCACCGCGAACTCGGTGAACGTGGTCTACGGCCAGCTCAACAAGGACATCGGCCCGGAGACGACGGCGCAGGTCGGCTACGACCTCGGCATCCCGCAGGCCGACGACGACCCGGACACCCGTGACTGCTGCGCCATCGGCGGCAACCTGGCCAACGTGCTCGGCACTGCCTACGTGACCAACGTGGACCTGGCGCACGCCTACTCCACCATCGCCGCCCAGGGCTACCGCACCACTCCGCACATGGTGGTCGAGGTGAAGAACGGCGACGAGCTGATCTACGAGGGGTCGAGCGCCGGCGAGGACATGTTCGAACCCGATGTCATGGCCGCGGCGACGTACGCGATGAGCAAGGTCGTCGAGGAGGGGTCCGGCATGCCCGCGCTGGAGCTCGAACGGCCGGCCGCGGGAAAGACCGGCTCCTCGAACGACAACATGTCGGCGTGGTTCGCCGGCTTCGTGCCGCAGCTCACCACCGTCGTCGGCCTCTACGAGTACAACACCGACGCGAACCGGTACGAGCAGATCAAGCCGTTCGGCGGCTACGAGCAGATCACCGGTGGAACCTGGCCGGTCAAGGCGTGGACCGCCTACATGCTCAAGGCCACCGAGGGCATGGACGTCGTGGGCCTTCCCGAGTACACGCCGCCGGCGCCGGAGCCGTCCGCGACGCCGTCACCGACCACGAGCCCCTCCGAGGAGCCCGAGGAGACGGTCGTGGTGCCCGACAACCTGGTCGGCCAGCAGTTCGTGGCCGCGGCGGCGGCGCTCGGCGGTCTGCAGCTCGTGCCCGTGCAGGTGCCCGTGGACAGCGCGGAACCCGTGGGCACCGTGCTCGACGTCGAGCACGCGGGTGAGGAGGTCGACCGGAACTCGGAGATCGAGGTCCAGGTCTCCAACGGGTCCCAGGCCGAGGTGGAGACCACCACGGTGCCGTGGGGCCTGACCAACCGGGAGCAGGGCGACGCCGAGCAGCAGCTTCAGGACGCGGAGCTCACCCCGGTGACCCAGGAGGCACCGTCGGACACCGTGCCCGAGGGCTCGGTGATCTCGGTGGACCCGGGCGAGGGCTCGGAGGTGCCGAAGGGCAGCGAGGTGACCCTCGTGATCTCCACCGGACCTGGTGACGACCCGACCGACGACCCGTCCGGGGACGGTGGAGGCATCTTCGGGTAGACGGGTGGACGGGCTCTGCCGGCGTCGGGTGAAGTACCGGGTGAAAAAGCCCGAAAGGCGCTGGCAGAGCCCGTTGAGACCTGCGTCTCGGACACGGGGCGTACACAGAGAAACCGCGTTTGTGCTACTTGCCGCGAACATCGATCCTCTATCGTTTCGACGGTTCAGTGCCCTCACTGGACCTTGTCCGGTGCTCTCGCTGGACCGATTCGAGGAACGAGGAAGACGTGGCGAACTGGAGTCCCACTCCGATCTGGCCGCAGACGCCCCGACGTAGGCGTGGCATCTGGAACTACCCCCGGCCGCACCGCACGGGGCTGCGCGCATGGATCCCGTCCTGGCGTGTTGTCGTCGGCACCGGGCTGACCATGGTCTCGCTCGTGGTCGGCGTGTTCACCGCCGGCTGGATCGGCTGGCCGGTACCTGACGCGCGCAAGTCGATCGGCTCGGAGACCACCACCGTGTACTACGAGGACGGCAAGGTCCTCGGTAGGTTCGCGGCGGTCGACCGGACGATCCGGACGCTCGACGAGCTGCCCCCGTATGTCGGCCAGGCCGTGATCGCGTCCGAGGACCAGGGCTTCGAGGACCACATGGGCGTCGACCCCTTGGGCATCGTCCGTGCGTTCATCAGCAACGTGACCGGCGGCGGCCGGCAGGGCGCGTCGACGCTGACGCAGCAGTACGTCGAGAACACGTACTTCGAGCCCGGGCAGTCGTCCTACGCGGACAAGTTCCGCGAGATCATCCTCGCCCTCAAGGTGGACAACGAGAAGACGAAGGACGAGATCCTCGAGGGCTACGTCAACAGCATCTACCTGGGCCGTGGCGCCTACGGGTTCGAGGCCGCGGCGAAGGCCTACTTCAACAAGCCCGCGGCCGAGCTCACCGTCTCGGAGACCGCGATGCTTGTGGGCATCATCCCGTCTCCGTCGTACTGGGACCCTCGCTTCGGCGAGGAGTCGAAGGCCGTCGCGGAGCAGAAGTGGTCCCGCGTGCTGCGCAACATGGCCGACATGGGCTACATCACCCAGGAGGAGCGGAAGTCCGCCACCTTCCCCGAGCCCATCGAGTACAAGCCGGTCTCGCGGGCCGGCCAGGTCGGCTACCTGCTGGAGGAGGTCCGCAAGGAGCTCGCCGACCAGGGCATCGCCGAGGAGGACCTCATGAACAACGGTTATGAGATCCGCACGACGATCAACTCGAAGTTCCAGAAGGCGGCGGTCGAGGCGGCGAAGACGATTCCGTACGAGGGGGAGGGCGCAGCGTCCAAGCGGCTCGGCGTCTCGATCGTGTCGATCGATCCCAAGGACGGCGCCATCCGCGCCCTCTACGGCGGCAAGAACTACGAGGAGAACCAGTACAACTCCGCCACGATCGGCAAGGCACAGCCCGGATCGACGGCCAAGCCGTTCACCCTCATCGGCGCGCTCGAGGAGGGTCACGAGCTCAACGAGTACTACAACGGCAACAGCCCGATGCAGATCCCGGGCTGGACCAAGGAGGCGGGTGGCCCCGAGGTGGAGCTCACCAACTTCGGCCCCGAGGGGTCGGGCGGTGAGTCGTACGGCGACATCGACCTGATCGACGCCACGGCGAACTCCGTGAACACGGTGTACGCGCAGCTCAACGTCAAGATCGGGGCGAAGAAGTCGCAGGACGTCGCGATCCGGGCGGGCATCCCCGAGGGGGACACCAACGCCACGCTGTCCAACGTGCTCGGTACGGAACCCGTGCGTGCGGTCGACCTGGCGGGCGCGTACGCCACGTTCGCCGCGCAGGGCACGCGGCACGAGACGCACATGGTCACGTCGGTGAAGAACGGCGACCAGGACATCTACGAGTTCAGCGGCGAGTCGACGCAAGCCATCAAACCCGAGGTGATGGCCAAGGCCACGTACGCGATGGAGCAGGTCGTCAACGAGGGTTCCGGTACGCCCGCGAAGGAGCTCGTGGGCCCCGACGGCACGCAGCGTCCGGTCGCGGGCAAGACGGGGTCGACCAACGAGAACAAGTCGGCGTGGTTCGCCGGCTACATCCCGCAGCTCGCGACGGTCGTCGGGCTCTACCAGACCACGGAGGACGGCGGGCAGGACACCATCACGCCCTTCGGCGAGTGGGCCGGCGGCAGCATCACCGGTGGTACGTGGCCCGTCACGGCCTGGACCCAGTACATGCAGGCCGTGACCGAGGGTATGGAGGTCGAGAAGTTCCCGGAGTACACGCCGCCGGCCCCGCCGCCCTCGCCCACCCCGACGCCGTCCCCGACGCCCACGGTGTCCGACGACCCGAACGAGAAGGTGATGGTCCCGACCAACCTCGTCGGCCAGCAGTTCCCGGCTGCCGCCGCGGTGCTCTCCGGCGCGGGCCTGAACCCGGAGCTCATCGAGGTCCCGAGCGACCAGCCCCCGGGCACCGTCCTCTCCGTGGAGAAGGAGGGCCAGGAGGTCAAGCGGGGCTCGAACATCCGGGTCGAGGTCTCGACCGGACCCGACGAGAACACCGCCACCGTGCCGGGCGGCCTGGTCGGCGGTGACGAGAACAACGCGCGCGGGCAGCTCCGGGCCGCAGGGCTCGACCCGCAGATCGAGTACCAGGCGTCCGAGGACGTGGCCCAGGGCACCGTCATCTCCGTGAACCCCAACGAGGGCGCGCAGGTGCCCGTGGGGACGCGGGTGCAGGTGATCGTCTCGTCGGGTCCGGGCGACATCGGGCTCCCGACCGACGAGCCGACCGGCCCTGGGGGCGGTAACGGCAACGGGAACGGGAACGGCAGCCCGTAACCGTCGTCCTGACGCACACGGCCGAGGGGCCGCCTCCTGCCTGCGGGAGGCGGCCCCTCGGCCGTTCGGCTGCCCGGCGCTGCCCTGTTCGGTGCTGCGGTCGTCGGTGCTGTGGACGGTGTGAGGGGGGTCTCGCGCGCTCGATTCCGCCGTCGTCCACAGGGCGGGTAGGCTTGGCCCTTGCTGTGAACCCTCCTGTCACGGAACGACCGTGACCGCTGAGACCAGAGGAGGTGGGTATACACATGCGTCAGTACGAACTGATGGTGATCCTGGACCCGGAGGTCGAGGAGCGCACCGTTGCCCCGTCGCTCGACAAGTACCTGTCGGTCATCACGACCGAGGGTGGCTCCGTCGACAAGGTGGACATCTGGGGCCGCCGCCGCCTGGCGTTCGACATCTCGAAGAAGTCCGAGGGCATCTACGCCGTCGTCGACTTCACCGCGACGTCGGACACCGCCAAGGAGCTGGACCGCCAGCTCGGCCTCAACGAGGTCGTGCTCCGGACCAAGATCCTGCGCACCGGCGACAAGTAAGTCGTCGGAACTGAACCTCCTACGCCCGCGCGAGTGTCAGTGGTTCGTGGTTGCATTCACCGCGAGCACGGACAACGCGTACGGAACGTCGACTGAATCGAGGAATTGGCATGGCTGGTGAAACTGTCATCACAGTGATCGGGAACCTGACCGGGGACCCTGAGCTGCGCTTCACCCCTTCAGGTGCGGCGGTCGCCAACTTCACGGTGGCGTCGACCCCGCGGACCTTCGACCGCCAGAGCAACGAGTGGAAGGACGGGGAGACCCTGTTCATGCGCTGCTCGATCTGGCGCGAGGCCGCGGAGAGCGTGGCGGAGTCGCTGACCAAGGGCACGCGCGTCATCGCGCAGGGTCGCCTGGTCCAGCGCTCCTACGAGACCCGTGAGGGCGAGAAGCGCACCGTCGTCGAGCTGCAGGTGGACGAGATCGGTCCGTCCCTGCGCTACGCCACGGCCAAGGTCACCCGGGCCCAGCGGTCCGGTGGCGGCGGCTTCGGTGGCGGCGGCGGTGGTGGCTACAACGGAGGCGGCGGCCAGCAGGGCGGCGGCTCCGGTGGAGGATTCAGCTCTTCCGGTGGCGGTCAGAGCAATGACGACCCGTGGGCCACGGCAGGCCCGGCGTCGTCGGGCGGCTCGTTCTCGGACGACCCGCCGTTCTAACCGCTACCCCCAGTTCACCTTTTTTGCTCGCGCGGCCTGCCAGGCCCCGTGAGCAGCACCTGACGAAGGAGCAACACCATGGCGAAGCCTGTGGTGCGCAAGCCCAAGAAGAAGATCAACCCGCTGAAGTCCGCGAAGATCGCCAACATCGACTACAAGGACACGGCGCTGCTGCGCAAGTTCATCTCCGACCGCGGAAAGATCCGCGCCCGTCGCGTCACCGGCGTCTCCGTGCAGGAGCAGCGCCAGATCGCGAAGGCCGTGAAGAACGCCCGCGAGATGGCCCTGCTGCCGTACACGTCGACGGCTCGCTGAGGAAGGGATCGAGAACAATGGCAAAGCTGATCCTGACTCACGAGGTGACCGGCCTGGGCGAGCCCGGCGACGTGGTCGAGGTGAAGGACGGGTACGCCCGTAACTTCCTCATCCCGCGTTCGCTGGCGACCCCGTGGACCAAGGGCGCCGAGTCCGACATCAACGCGATCCGCAAGGCTCGCAAGACCCGCGAGATCGCCTCGCTGGACGACGCGAAGGCCCTGGCCTCCTCGCTGTCCGCGAAGCCGGTCGTCGTCACGGCGAACGCCGGCCCCGGTGGCCGTCTGTTCGGCGCGGTGACCACGGCGGACATCGCCGGTGCGGTCTCCGCTGCCGGTGGCCCGTCGGTCGACAAGCGCAAGATCGAGATCGGTCAGTCCATCAAGACGACCGGTGACTACACCGTGTCGATCCGCCTGCACCCCGAGGTGTCGGCCAAGATCGGCGTCCAGGTCGTTGCCGGCTGAGCTTCGGCCCAGCTGATCGCCTGATCGCGAGAAGGCCCCGGTTCCCCCTGTGGGAGCCGGGGCCTTCTGCTGTGCGGACGGGGCCGCGCTGCGCGCGGCCGCCCGATGTGCGCTTCTACCCCGTCATTACGCCCGGAACGCGGCTGTTTTCGGGCGCAATGACGGGGTAGATGTCACCCCACCGGCGGGGGCGACGGCGGGGTCGGGTTCGGCAGTGCCACCGTCTCGTTCGAGAGCAGCACGTCCAGGGTCAGGGCTGCCGTCCAGGAGAACTGGCGCGTGCCCCGTCCGGCGGCTGTGTCAGGGTCGGTGTACTCGGGGAAACCTTCCGGCGGGGCGACGGCGAAGTGCTCCCGCAGCCGGGCGGCCAGGTCGTCGCGGCCCAGGGGCACGACGGCGCGCAGCAGCAGCCACGACATGTTGAACCATGCCGGCCCCCGCCAGTACAGGGCAGGGTCGAACGCCGGGTCGTCACGCGAGGTGCTCGGCAGGTACCGGCCGCCGCCGAGGAATCCTGGGCCGGCGAGCGTCGCGAGCAGTCGTTCGGCGCGGCCTGCCGCCAGAAGCGAGCCCACGCCGGCGGCCGTTCCCGCCGTCCTGCCCGACGTCGCTGCGCCGGTCCCGGCCCGCGCCTGACCATCGGCGAGGAGCAACGGGACCAGGCCGTTCACCGTCGCCCGGCGCACGGGTTCCCCCGTCGCGTCGTCGAGCGCTACGTAGAGCCCCAGCTCCTCGTCCCACAGGTGCTCGTCCAGCGCGGCGACCACACGGGCCGCGGCCGCCTCGTGCGCCCGGGCCGCCTGTGCACAGGCCGCCTCGTGCGCGCCCGCCCGCGCGTCGCCCCCGCCGTCGGGCGACAGCAGCCCGCCCCCGCCGTCGGGCAATGCCTCCGTCATCCTCGCCAGGGCGAGCTCCGAGACCGCCAGCAGCGTGCTGAACAGGGGACACACCATCGCGAACCCGATCGGCACGTCGTCGGCGCAGCCGGCGTCGCGATAAGCCTCGGCGAGCCGGTAGTAGCGCCGGTAGTCGCGGCTGCCGGGGCGTTCGCCGGTGCCGGCGTGCTGCAGGTCCGGCCGCCGGATGGGCGTGCGCGCCTCCGGTGGCACCCGGGCGAGGGCGGTGTCCCACAGGGGCGAGTTGTCCGTGCCGGTCTCCCACGGATGCTTGGTCACGGGTAGGCCGACGCCGCCCGCTCGGGGCCCGTGCAGGTACCCGTGCCAGCGGACGAGGCGGGGGTACACCCGCGCGAGAAAGCCCTCCCGGGCGGACCCGACCGGGTCGGCGCAGTGCACCAGCCACGCGGCCCAGGCGTGCACCGGCGGCTGCACGAGCCCGGAGGTCGGCGCACCCCAGAACCCGGCGCCGGGGGCGTAGTCGTCGTCACGTTCGACGTCGTAGACGATCTGCGGCACCCGGCCGTCGGGCCACTGGGCGTCGAGGAGGGTGACCAGCTCCGCCCGGGCGCGCGCCGGTGCGCTGTGCCGGGTGCCGATCGCGACGAACGCCGAGTCCCAGCTCCACTGGTGGGGGTACAGGCCCGTGGCCGGGACGGTGTGCCGCCCGGTCCAGTTGGTGTCGAGGACGCGAGCCGCGGCGTCGGCCGCATCTTCCACAAAGTCCTTGTGCATCTTTCGACAGTAGGTTAGACATAAGTGCCAGATCTACTCACTCGATGACGAGGAGAAGTCATGCTCCGGCACCACCGCGCGGCCACTGCCCGCCTGACGATCGCGGCCACGACGGTCGCGGCGGCGGTCCTCACGCTCACCGCCTGCGGCAGCGGCGGCCCCGAGTCCGACGGGATGATCACCGTCTGGACCGTCGAGACGCAGCCCGAGCGCCTCGCGATCCAGCAGGCCGCGATGGACGCCTGGGCCGAGGAGTCCGGCCTGGAGACGGACCTGGTGCCGGTCGAGGAGGACCAGGTCTCCCAGCTCCTGTCCGCCGCGGCGCTCTCCGGCGAGGACATGCCGGACGTGGTCAACGCGATCAGCCCCGGGCTGGTCCGGTCCTTCGACCGGGACGGCTACCTCGACCGGGACGCCGCCGCCGAGGTGGTCGACGCGCTCGGCGCCGACACGTTCACGCCGCAGGCCCTGGAGCTGACCAGCGACGGCGACGAGCTGCTCGCCGTCCCCTCGGACGCCTGGCCGATGATGGTCTACTACCGCACCGACCTGTTCGAGGAGGCGGCCCTGGAGCCGCCCACCACCTACGACGACCTGCGCGCGGCCGCCGAGGAGCTGACGGCCGACGGGCGGTACGGGATCACGCTGTCCACCGACGCGGCCGACCCGTTCACGCAGCAGACGCTGGAGTTCCTGGCCCAGGGCAACGGCTGCGAGCTCGTGGACGACGCCGGGGAGGCGACCCTCGACAGCCCCGCCTGCACCGAGACCATCGGGCTGTACGGCGACCTGGCGGGCGAGTTCTCGCCCGAGGGCTCGCAGGGCGTCGAGTCCACGCGCGCGTCGTACTTCGCCGGGCAGGCAGCGATGGCGGTCTGGTCGTCGTTCCTGCTGGACGAGATGGCCGGGCTGCGGGAGGAGTTCACGCCGTCGTGCGACGAGTGCGCCGACGACCCGGGCTGGCTCGCCGACCACACTGGCGTCGTGCCCGTGGTGGAGGGGCCGTCCGCGGGCGGCGACGGCGGGGACGCCGCCGGCTACGTCGAGTTCGTGTCCTGGGGCCTCACCGACGGCGCGGACCCCGAGACGGCCGACTTCGTGGAGTACATGATGTCCGACGCGTACGAGGACTGGCTGGCCATGGCGCCCGAGGGCAAGGTGCCTGTGCGCACCGGCACGGCGGACAACCCCAGCGAGTACACCGACGCGTGGTCCGGGCTGGAGATCGGCATCGACTCGCGGCAGACGTTCTCCGACGTCTGGCCCGCCGAGGTGACCGACACCCTGGCCGCCGCCCCCGAGTCCGCGGACCGCTGGGCGCTGCCGCAGGGCCAGGGCGCCATCCTGGGCCCGATCACGAGCGAGCTGCCGCTCGCCAAGGCGGCGGCCGACCTCGGTTCGGGCAGCGTCGACGCCGCCGAGGCCCAGGCGACCATGCAGGAGGCGGTCGCCGAGATCGCCGGCCGCGACTGACTATGAGGCGGGTCAAGGAGGGGCGCCTGCGCAGCGGGAGGGGCGTGCCGTCGTCGAAGCTGCGCGGCCGCGAGAGCCGCGACGGGATCACGCTCGTCGCGCCGGTGGTGCTGGTGACGGCCGCGATCATCGTGGTCCCCATCGTGTGGACGGTGGTGCTGTCGTTCCAGGACGCGCGCTACGTGGACGTGGCTCGCAACGGCCTGTTCAACGAGCTCACGCTCGACAACTACGCCGACGTGCTCACGTCGCCGGCCTTCTGGCAGGCGTTGGTGACCACCGTCCAGTACTCGGTGGCGACCACGGTGGGCTCCATCACCGTGGGCCTCGTGGCGGCGCTCGCGTTCCGGGACCGGTTCCGGTTTCGCGCGCCGCTGCGCGCCGTCATGCTCCTGCCGTACGTGGCGCCGGTCGTGGCCACCACGTTCGTGTGGCAGGTCGCGCTGAACCCGCAGTACGGCGTGGTGAACGCGTTCGGCACACAGGTGCTCGGCTGGGAGCACCCGGTCAACTTCCTCTCGGCCGCGCCCACGGCGCTCGGCACCGTGATCGTCTACGACATCTGGCGCTACTTCCCGTTCGCGTTCCTTTTCCTGGGGGCGGCCCTGACGGGCCTCAGCAAGGAGATCGAGGAGGCCGCGGTGGTCGACGGCGCCACACCGCTGCAGCGGTTCTGGTTCGTGGTGCTGCCGCAGCTCCTGCCCACGGTGGCCCTGCTCGTGCTGTTCCGCATGGTCATGGCCTTCAACGAGTTCGACGACGTCTACCTGCTCACCGGCGGCGCCGCGGGCACGCAGGTGGCCTCGGTGCGGGTGTTCGAGCAGCTCACCGGGTCGAGCGACATCGGCGGCGCCAGTGCGACGGCTGCGGTGATGGCTGTGTTCCTGGGGGTCGCGCTGGCGATCTACCTGCGGCTCACGGCCCGGCAGCGGGAGGAGACGCGATGAGCGCGGTGTCCGTCCAGAGCAGCGTGCTGCGGGTGCTGCGCGTCGTCGTCATCGTGGCCCTCGTCGCGGCGACCGTGCTGCCGTTCGTCTACATGCTCAGCCTCAGCTTCGTGCGCATCGACGACCTGCTGCGTGACCCGCTGCGGGTGCTGCCGCAGCTCGACCGCATCACCACCGAGACCTATCGCGCCGTGCTGGCCTCCGAGGAGGACGGCGGCTACGGGTTCGGGCGGTTCATGCGCAACTCCGCGGTCGTCGCCGTCGCGGCGTCCGCGCTGACCGTGGCGCTGGTGGTGCCGGCGTCGTACGCGCTGACGCGGCTGCGGTTCGCCGGGCGCTCCCAGGTCTCGTGGCTGTTCCTGGCCGTGTACCTGTTCCCGACGATCATCATCGCGGTGCCGGTCTTCGTGGGCTTCCAGGTGCTGGGGCTCGGGTCGTCGCTGGTGGGACTGGTGATCGCGTACGTGGCGCTGACCGTGCCCGTCTCGGTGCACATGCTGCGCAACTACCTCGCGGGCATCCCCGAGTCGATCGACGAGGCGGCGGTGATCGACGGCGCCTCCCGGTTCCAGATCATGACCCGCATCACCGTGCCGCTCGCGATGCCGACCATCATGTCGACGGCGCTGTACTCGTTCATGATCGCGTGGAACGAGTTCCTGTTCGCGCTCCTGTTCCTGTCCGCCAAGCAGGACCTGTGGACCGTGTCGCTCGGGCTCACCCGGCTCGCCGACGGGCAGGAAGTCTCGAAGACGGTTCTCATGGCGGGCAGCGTTCTCCTTACCGTGCCGATCGTGATTCTGTATGGAGTGGCCGAGCGTGCCCTCACCGAGGGACTGACCGCGGGGGCAGACAAGGGCTGATCGGCCCGGGAGCGACAAGGGCCGGCCGGCCGACAAGGGCCGGTCGGCCCGAGAGAACTGAGGAACGACGTGGCAGCAGGCGCGGGCGAGATCCTGCAGCTCATCCGAAGCGGACGGGCGACGACGCGGAGCCAGGTGCTGGAGGCGACGGGGCTCTCCCGCGTCACCGTGGCGCAGCGGATGGACGCGCTCGTGGCGGCGGGGATCGTCCGCGCGGCCGGTGATGCGGGTGCGACGGGCGGACGGCGCTCGGAGCGGTTCGTGTTCGACCCGACGGACTCGCTGGTGCTGGTGGCGGCGCTGGAGCTGGACTCGGCTGTGCTCGCGGTCGTCGATCCACACGGGGCGCTCCTGGCCCGCGCGTCGCTGACCGTGGACCTCTCGGCGGGACCGGAGGCGGTGCTGCCGCAGCTCCTGGACGGCTTCGACGACCTGCTGGCCGACGCCGGGATCAAGCCCGCCGCCGTCGGCGGGGTCGCGCTGTCGGTGCCCGGCCCCGTGGACCCGCACGACCACCGCCTGTCCGATCCGCCGGTGATGCCGGGCTGGGGCGCGTGGCCCGTCGTCGAGGCCGTGCGCGCCCGGTTCGACGTGCCGGTGCACCTCGAGAACGACGCCGACGCGATGGCGTACGGGGAGTTCACCGAGCTCGGCGCCGGGCGGGACGGCAGACCCGAGCCGTTCGTGCTGGTCAAGGTGTCCCGGTTCCTCGGAGCAGGCCTCGTCATCGACGGACGCACCTATCGCGGGACCGACGGCGGGGCGGGCGACATCGGGCACGTCGACGTCGGTGGTGACGCCGTCTGCCGCTGCGGCCGGCGGGGCTGCCTCGCCGCGGAGGCGGGCGGGACGGCGCTGCTGCGCCGCCTCGGCGAGGCGGGGTCCGACGTCGGCTCGCTGGCCGAGCTCCGTGCGCTGGCCGAGCGCGGGGACGCCCTCGTGACGGCGGAGCTGGAGCGGGCTGCGGGGCTGATCGGGCGGGTGTTGGCCGTCGTCGTCGGGGTGCTCAACCCGGCCGACCTCGTCGTGGCCGGCGAGCTTGCGGTGCCTGCCATGATCGCGGGGATCCGCGCGGGCGTGTACGCGGGGGCGCAGCCTCGGGCGACCGCCCGCCTACGGATCCGGGCTGCCGCGCTCGGGCCCGAGGCGGTGCTGGTCGGGCTGGCCCGGGTGGCGATCGACGACCGCTTCTCGGCCGAGGCCGTGGACGCCCGGCTCGGCTGAGTTCGGGTCAGTAGAACCGTTTCGCGCGAGCGGGTGATCTTCGCTCCTTTACTGAGTTGTGATCAGTAAAAGCGTTCCGCGGGGCCATACCCCCGGGTAACTTCTGCGCAGACGCCCACCACCACGGGCTTCGTGCTCGCCAACGACGGCGAGCCCGGCGGGCAGGGGCGCCGGTCCGACAACTTCCGCGGGGCGACGAAGCCCGCAGAACGAGAGGCGAACCGATGACGCAGCTTCATGCATCACCGAGACCACGATCAGGCTTAGGTCCAACGATCTTGACCGCGCTGGGCGTCGCACTGCTGCTCGCCGGTGCGATCGTCGTCACGGCCTTCATGCTCCTCTTCCAGGGGCAGGTCGCGGACGGCGCGACCCGGTTGGCCGACGGCGCGGGAGAGCTGAACGACGGCGTCCAGGCCGACCTGGTCTCCGGCGTCGGCGACCTGGGCGCCGGGGCGACGGACCTCAACGCTGCCGTCCAGGACGAGGTGGTGCCGGGCGTCGAGGCGCTCGCAGACGGGGCGGGCCAGCTCGACTCCGGAGCGGGCGAGCTGCGCGCGGGCGTGATCAAGCTGCACGACGGGTCCAAGAAGATTGCGGACGGCACGGCCGAGACGGCGGAGGACGTCGCCGACCTGGCCGACGCGTCGCTGCAGCTCACCGCCGGTTCCACGAAGCTGAACGCGGGTCTCGGGACGCTGAACACCAAGGCTCCGGAGCTGGCCGACGGCGCGGAGCAGCTCGCTGATGGGTCTGCGCTGGTCCAGGCGGGTGTCGTGAAGGTCAGCGACGGAGTGTCCCCGCTGAACGCGGGTGCGCAGAAGCTGGCTTCCGGGGCCGGTCAGGTGCAGGCCGGCGTGGCGAAGGTCAGCGACGGGGTGACCCCGCTGGATGCGGGTGCGCGTCAGCTCGCGACGGGGTCGCAGAACTTGGCAGCAGGAGTCGGACAGGTCGACGCCGCAGCCAACCAGCTTGCTGACGGGTCCAGCAAGGTGTTCGCCGGAAGCCAGGCGCTGAACGGCGGGCTGTCCCAGCTGGCCGCCAACAACGGGACGATCCTCGGCGGGACCGCCGCGGTTCAGGCCGGGGCGAACGAGCTCGCGGAGGGTGCGGTGTCGCTGGATGCCGGCGTCGACCAGGTCGCAGCCGGGCTCACCCAGCTGCGCTCGGCCACGCCGACGCTGGTCGATGGCGCGGCATCCACGGCGGCAGGCGCCAAGCAGGTCGCTGATGGAGCTGCCCCGGTGGCGGCGGGCGCTGGTGCGGCCGAGACGGGCGCGAAGACGCTGGCCTCAAGCATCGGCGGGCTCGTCACCGGTGCCAACCAGGTCAAGGACGGCAACCTGGGCCTCCAGGAGCAGCTCGCCCAGCTCGCTGGTGCAACGGACGACCCGACGCTGAAGGCTCAGCTCCAGGGACTTGCCGCGGCCTCGGGCGACCTCGCTGTCGGCGCGGGCCAGGTCAGTGCGGGGGCTTCGCAGGCGCAGGACGGTGCGTCCGACCTGGGCACCTCGCTCGGCACTCTGACGGCGGGCGCGAAAGCCGTCTCGGCCGGCGCGCAGCAGGTCGCCGGCGGTTCCGCTCAGGTCTCCGGCGGGGTGCAGCAGGTCGCAGGTGGGCTCACGGCGCTCGAGACCGGCGCGACGAAGCTCGCTGAGGGATCGGAGAAGGCGAAGATCGGTAGCGCGGCGCTGCAGGCCGGCGTCGGGCGGCTTGCGCCCGGGATCCAGACATACGTGGCGGGTGTCGGCTCGGTTCATGCGGGCAGTGCCGGGCTCGTCGCCGGCTCGCAGCAGCTCGCCGGAGGCAACGCCCAGCTGGCCCAGAGCACCCCGCTCCTCTTCTCGGGTGCCACGCAGGTGGCCAACGGGAACACCGAGCTCGCTGCGGGAACGGGTCAGCTCAAGGGCAAGCTGCCTGAGCTGCTGTCGGGTGCCACGCGGGTCGCTGACGGGAACAGCGAGCTCGCTGCCGGCACCGGTCAGCTCAAGGGCAAGCTGCCTGAGCTGCTCTCGGGTGCCACCCGGGTCGCCGACGGCAACGCCGAGCTCGCGGGCCAGACGCCTGCCCTTGTCTCCGGGGTCGGACAGCTCTACGACGGTTCCGGCCGCCTGGTCGACGGCATCATCCAGGTGCGCGACCGCGTCGTCCCCAAGGTCGAGAAGTCGCAGAGGCTGGCCGACGGGTCGGTCAAGGTCCGCGACGGGCTCAAGGAGGCCCGGGTGGGCACCCGCACGCTCGTCCAGGGCACGGGTGCGCTGGACGAGGGCACCCAGAAGCTGGCCGGCGGCGCCGTGACACTGGCCGACGGCACGCAGCAGCTTGCCGACGGTTCCACGAAGCTCGTCGCGGGCACCACGGAGGTGGCGTCCGGTACGGCGCTCCTGTCCGACGGCACGGGCGAGCTCCGCACCAGGGTGGATGGTTCGGGGGCTGGCGCCGTCGGCATCGGCGTCGTCATCTTCGCGGCGCTCGGCCTGCTGGCGGCCGTCGCAGGCCTGATCCTGCTGGGTCGGCGCCGCGTCTGACGTGATCGGCGGCGGCCTGGTGGGGCCGCCGCCGGTCACCCTTGATCGCCGGGAACGGAGCACCCGCTCCGTTTCCGGCGATCGTCATGTCAGCGCCGAGCTGTCACAGCTCCGCTGTCACAGCTCCGCGAGCATCTCGTCCAGGCGGTCGATCTCCGCCATCTGGTCCGCGGCGATGTTGTTCGCCAGCTCCAGCACCCGCTCCTCGCTGCCCGACCCGGCGACGTCCTTGCACATGGCGAGGGCACCCTCGTGGTGCTTGATCATGCCCTCCAGGTACAGCCGGTCGAACTCCGCCCCGGACGCGTCCTCGATCTCCGCCATCTCGGCGTCGGTCAGCATGCCGGGCATGTCGGCGTCGTGCCCGTGCTCCGGCGCTCGCGGACCCTCGCCGTCCCCGCCCTCCGCGGTCACGGGCACGGGGTAGTCGTTGTCCTCCAGCCAGCCGGACATGAGGTCGATCTCGCTGGCCTGCACCACGTCGATCCGGCTCGCGAACTTCTTGAGCTGCTCGGACTCGGTGCGCTCCGGTGCGAGCACCGACATCTCGATCGCCTGCCCGTGGTGCCAGATCATGTCGGTCAGGAACTCGGCGTCCGCCTTCGAGAACGGCGCCTCCGCGTTCGGCGCCCCCTCGTAGTCCTCGGGCGCGATGGTCTGTGCGGGCTCCCCCGGCTTGCCCGGCTGCACGACCACCGAGCTCGGCGTCGAGACCGCCTCCGGTACCTCGTCCGGGCTGCAGGCCGAGAGCACGAGGGTCGGCGCGATCACGGCCAGGCCGATCACGGCCGTCCGGGCGCGGGCTCGTCGTCCGGCACCTGTCAGCGTCTTCACGGGCGATCCTCTCGTACGGGCTGAAGTCCGCGTCATCGACCGGTCATCGGCTCCCCTGCTCCGGGGTCGCGACAAACCATGGACGACGCTGACGCCGGAATCTATCAAGGTGCTGTGACGTGGGAACACCACCGCCGGATGTCGCTTCCGCAGCACTAGGTGATGGTTTGTCACCACCATGTTAAAGATCCCGAAACTCCTGGTCCTGAGAGGTCCCTGTGAGCAACACTGCCCACAACCGACCTAGGAGGTGTGACGCCCGTGCGTCGTCCAACCTTTACCCGACCTCGTGTGCGGGGCGCCGCCGGCGCCGCCCTGGCAGCGATGATCGCGGCCACGGCCTTCGCGGCGCCCGTCGCCGCGGACGTCGCAGCTCCGGACGTACCCCCGGGCGAGTCTGCGTCCGAGAACATGACCCACCTGAGCAACCAGCCCAAGAACGGCGCCCTCCAGGGCACCGGCTCGGACATCGCGTTCCAGGGCAAGTACGCGTTCGCCGGCAACTACGACGGCTTCACCGTGTACGACCTCTCCGACAAGGAGAACCCGGAGCAGGTCGTGCAGGTCTACTGCCCGGGCTCGCAGAACGACATCTCGGTCTACAAGGACATCCTGGTGCTGTCCACGGACTCGTCCCGCAGCGACGACTCGTGTGCCTCGACGTCCCTCCCCGCCACCGAGAAGGCGGCCTGGGAGGGCATCAAGATCTGGGACATCTCGAACCCGCTCGCCCCGGAGTACATCAAGTCGGTCGAGACCGAGTGCGGTTCGCACACCCACTCGCTCGCGCCGTCCAAGAACGGCAAGGACCTCTACGCCTACGTGTCGTCCTACTCGCCCAACGCGACGTTCCCGGACTGCCAGCCGCCGCACGACTTCATCTCGATCGTGAAGATCCCGGTGAAGAAGCCGACGTCGGCCGAGCTGGTCGCCACGCCCGTGCTGTTCCCGGACGGCGGCTACGAGGGTGACCCGGACCGTCGTGCCTCCACGACCAGCGGCTGCCACGACATCACCACCTACGCCAAGTACGACCTGGCCGCCGGTGCGTGCATGGGTGACGGCATCCTGCTGGACATCAAGGACCGTGAGCGTCCCCGCGTGATCAGCCAGGTGCGCGACACCGAGAACTTCGCGTTCTGGCACTCGGCCACGTTCAACAACGACGCGACCAAGGTCGTCTTCACCGACGAGCTCGGCGGCGGCGGTCTCGCGACCTGCACCGGCGAGTATGCGCCGGAGCTGGGCGCCAACGGCATCTACGACATCGAGCGCGGGCGCCACGGCAAGACGGAGCTCGAGTTCGCGTCGTACTACAAGATCCCCCGGATCAACACCGCCAATGAGAACTGCGTGGCGCACAACGGCTCGCTCATCCCGGTCAAGGGCAAGGACCTGATGGTCCAGTCCTGGTACCAGGGCGGCGTCTCGGTGTACGACTTCACGGACTCGCACAACCCGCGTGAGGTCGCCTGGTTCGACCGCGGCGAGGGCGTGAGCAGCGGCGGTACGTGGTCCACGTACTACTACAACGGCTACGCCTACTCGAACGACCTCGGCATCGGTTTCGACACGTTCGACATCGACGACTCGATCGACGGCAAGGCCGAGCGGGTCAAGCAGAAGTCGCTCAACCCGCAGATGCAGGAGCCGTTCGGGCACTGACCCGAACGTCTGACGACGTCTGACACCCGAGGCCCATCGGCAGTTCGCTGCCGGTGGGCCTCGGCATCTCCTTTGAGACTGGGGTTTCTCCCTTTTGAGCGGCCGTAAGGCGGAGAAACCCCAGCCTCAAAGGGGAGGGCCTGGTCAGCCCGTTGCGCGAAGCACACCGCATCAGGGTTTTCCGTGATGGCGCGGACGGTGCTTTGTGTGGGAACCTCCCGGACATGACGCCCCAGGACTCGACGACCGAGGAGACCACCCCGCCGTCGGGCGAGGTGCAGGAGCCCACGCCGTCCGCCTACGGGCTCGGACGGCGGCTGCGGATCATGGGCGCCGTCCTCGCCGGCGGTCTCGCCGTGGTGCTGGCGCTGCTGCTCTGGCTCGGCGTGCTGGTCCCGGCCAAGCAGGAGGCGGCCGGGTACTCGGCCGCCGACTCGGGCTACGCCGCCGTGGCGATCGAGCACAACGCGCAGGCCGTGCAACTCGCCGCTCTCGCGCCGGGACGTTCCACGGACGACGACGTGCTCGCGCTGGCCGTCGAGGTCGGCGAGGCGTCGGCGGGCCGGGTCGACGAGCTCGCCGGCTGGCTGGAGGCGCGGGACATCCCGGTCCCGGCCGCGGGCCGGGAGGCGCTCGCGCTCGCCGAGGGCGGGCTCACGACCGAGGTGCCCGACGACGGCAGCGGGCCCCGGGCGGGCACGACGGCGCACTCCCACGAGGGCGGGAACCACGGCATGCTCACCGACGAGCAGATCGACGCCATGGCCGGCCTGAAGGGCTCGGAGTTCGACATCGCGCTGCTGGCGGCGCTGGTCGAGCACCACTACGGCGGGCTGCAGCCGGCCGACAAGGAGATCGAGGGCGGCACGGACGCCGAGGCCAAGGCGCTGGCGCAGTCCGAGGCGGACGCGATCCGGGTCGAGGTCGAGGACGTCCGCGACCTGCTCGCCGCCGTCGGCGGGCCGGGCTCCACGAACGACCAGACGAACTAGGGCGCCGTGACGAAGATGTCGAACAGCTCCGGGTGGTGGCCGTGCACCAGCACGGCGAACACCACGGCGTCGAACAGCAGGTGCACCGCCACCACGTAGCTGAGCGACTTGAACTTCGCGAAGATCCAGCCCTGGACCAGTGCGAACGGGACGGTCAGGAGCGGGCCCCACTCGCGGTAGCCGAGCTCCCACAGGAACGACACGAAGATCATCGACTGCAGCACGTTGGCCACCCACATGGGGAAGTGCTTGCAGTACAGGGCGAACACGACGCAGATGAAGAACAGCTCGTCCCAGATGCCGACGGCGTTCACGCCGACGAACAGCCGCCAGATGTCCTGGGTGCCGTTCAGGTCGGGCCAGTTCAGGTACGCGCCCGAGCCCAGGAAGTAGAACGGCAGCAGGAAGTATCCGATGATCACCACCAGGGCGAGGTAGATCCACTGCCCGGGGCTCCAGCGCTGTCCGGTCGCCACGGGGAACCGGATCGTGTCCTGCTTGAACACGAACCGGGACAGCGCCCAGGGCACCAGCACCGACCCGCCGAGCGCGAGCGTGAAGCGCAGCATCCCGGCGTCGGACAGGTCGGCCTTCAGCGAGATCAGCGAGATGATCCCCATGCCCACGCCGATCAGCGCCAGGTCGCGGCCCAGCGCGCGGTCGGCCCACAGGCCGAGCGCGATGCCGAGCACCAGCGGCAGGTACGCGACCGGCCGGATGTGGATCGCGAACAGCAGGATCGCGGACGCCGAGACGAGAAAGGCGGCCGTGAGGCGTGCCGGGCCGACCAGCGGCGCGGGCAGGGTGAAGGTCACGGGGACGAGACTCCCATACCGGGCGGGTGCTCCGCTGACCCACGGGCCTGGTTCTTGGTGTTCCGGGACAACTAGAGTCTGTCCGTAGTCAGGATTCACCCAGCATCCGGCCCGCTGTGGGCCGGCCACCCGGCAAGGAGGCCGTCGTGCGCTCACCCGAGCACGTTGAGCTCGTTCGGAACAACCCGGACCTTCCCCCGGTCGCGGTCATCGACCGCAGACCCATGACCAACGGCAAGAAGCTCGTCTTCGCCGCGATCGGACTCGTCACGGCGATCGCGTGGGCCCTGGTCGCGTTCGTCCGCGGCGAGTCGGTCAACGGCGCGTACTTCGTGGTCGCCGCCGTCGGCACCTACGTCATCGCCTACCGCTTCTACGCCCGCCTCATCGAGTACAAGGTCGTGCGCCCGCGGGACGACCGGGCGACGCCGGGCGAGGAGCACGAGAACGGCAGCGACTACGCCCCGACCGACCGCCGCGTGCTGTTCGGCCACCACTTCGCGGCCATCGCGGGCGCCGGCCCGCTGGTCGGCCCCGTGCTCGCGGCCCAGATGGGCTACCTGCCCGGCACCCTGTGGATCATCATCGGCGCCGTGCTGGCCGGCTGTGTCCAGGACTACCTCGTCCTGTGGCTGTCCACCCGCCGCCGCGGCCGCTCGCTCGGCCAGATGATCCGCGACGAGATGGGCTCGGTCGGCGGCGCCGCCGGCCTGATCGGCGTGTTCGTCATCATGATCATCATCCTGGCGGTCCTCGCCCTCGTGGTGGTCAACGCCCTGGCGGAGTCGCCGTGGGGTGTGTTCTCGGTGGGCATGACCATCCCGATCGCCCTCTTCATGGGCGTCTACCTGCGGTACATCCGGCCGGGACGGGTGTCCGAGGTGTCACTCATCGGCGTGGTGCTGCTGGTGCTCGCGATCGTCGCGGGCGGCTGGGTGGCCGACACCACCTGGGGCGCCGAGATGTTCACGCTCGACAAGGTGACCGTCGCCTGGCTCATCGTCGGCTACGGGTTCCTCGCCTCCGTGCTGCCCGTCTGGCTGCTGCTCGCCCCGCGCGACTACCTGTCCACGTTCATGAAGGTGGGCACGATCATCCTGCTGGCCGTGGGCGTCATCATCGCCCAGCCCGCCGTGCAGGCCCCCGCCGTGTCGAGCTTCGCCATCGAGGGCAACGGCCCGGCGTTCGCCGGGTCGCTGTTCCCGTTCCTGTTCATCACCATCGCGTGCGGTGCGCTGTCCGGGTTCCACGCGCTGATCTCGTCCGGCACCAGCCCCAAGCTGGTCGAGAAGGAGAGCCAGCTGCGGCTCATCGGCTACGGCGGCATGCTCACCGAGTCGTTCGTGGCCATCATGGCGCTGGTCACGGCCATCTCGATCGACCAGCACCTGTACTTCACGATGAACGCCCCGGCCACGCTCACGGGCGGCGAGCCCGGCACGGCCGCGGACTACGTGAACGGGCTCGGCCTCGCCGGCCCGCCCGCCACGGCGGCCGACATCCAGGGCGCCGCGGACTCGGTGGGCGAGGAGTCGATCGTCTCGCGCACCGGCGGCGCGCCCACCCTCGCCTTCGGCATGTCCCAGATCCTGGGCTCGTTCCTCGGCGGCTCCGCGATGACGGCGTTCTGGTACCACTTCGCGATCATGTTCGAGGCGCTGTTCATCCTCACCACGGTCGACGCCGGCACGCGCGTCGCCCGCTTCATGCTGTCCGACACGCTCGGCAACCTCGGCGGCCCGCTCAAGAAGTTCCGCGACCCGTCCTGGCGCGTGGGCGCGTGGATCTGCTCGATCGTCGTGTGCGGTCTGTGGGGCGCCATCCTGCTGATGGGCGTCACCGACCCGCTGGGCGGCATCAACACGCTGTTCCCGCTGTTCGGCATCGCCAACCAGCTCCTCGCCGCGATGGCGCTCGCCCTGGTCACGGTGGTCGTGGTCAAGAAGGGCTACCTCAAGTGGGCGTGGATCCCCGCGGTCCCGCTGGTCTGGGACCTCGCGGTGACCATGACGGCGTCGTTCCAGAAGATCTTCTCGCCCGAGCCGAGCCTGGGGTACTGGGCGCAGCACAACGCGTTCCGCGGGGCGCGAGAGGCGGGCGAGACGTCGTTCGGCACGGCCGCCGACCCCGCGGCGATGGACGCGGTCATCCGCAACACGTTCCTGCAGGGCACCCTGTCGATCGTGTTCGCGGTGCTCGTGCTGGTCGTGGCCCTGGTGGCGCTGTGGGTGTGCGTCAAGGCGATCCGGGCGGGCGGCCTGCCGACGACGGAGGAGCCGGACGCCGAGTCCGCCACCTTCGCGCCGTCGGGCCTCATCCCGACCGACGTCGAGAAGGAGGTGGCGGCCGAGTGGACCGCCTACTACGAGGCCAACCCGGACAAGATCCGGACGGGGACGCACGCATGAGTGCGCTCGCGGCACGGACCCCCGGGCCGTTCGACGTCGTCCGCCGGGGTTGGCGCGCCCTGACCTGGTACGTCACCGGGGTGCTGGGCGAGAGCGACTACCAGCGGTACGTGGCGCACCTGCGCCGCGCCCACCCGGACGCCGCGGTGCCGACCGTCGGCGAGTTCTGGCGGGACCGCTACGCGGCGCAGGACGCGAACCCGGGCGCCCGCTGCTGCTGACCGGACGCCTCCGTGTCAGGCGTACAGGTCACTCCGGTGACGTGTACGCCTGACACGCGCAGGGCTATGTCAGGTGGTCGAAGTCGCCGTTGGTCCAGGCCGCGTGGCGGTCCGCCGAACGCAGCACGATGTCGCGGGCGTCGACCGGGATGACGCCCCGGAAGTTGTTGTAGAGCCGGTCGAACTCGAAGCGCGCCACGTGGTGCGCCACGCGCCGCACCACCGGGCCCGACAGCGGGATCCGGTTCGGGTAGCTGCGCATGAAGGACACCGACGTGCGGTCGGGGTTGGCGAAGATGGTGTCGCCGCTCAGCAGCACGCCCTTGCCCGCCGCGCCCGACGCCCAGTGCGCCACCGCTGATCCCGGGAAGTGCCCGCCCGGCTGGCTGAGCGTCACGCCGGGCAGGATCTCGCGGTCGCCCTTCCACAGCTCGACGGCGTCGTCGGTCCGGGCGAGCCAGCCGGCGTCGGCCTCGCTGACCAGGATCGGCACCCCGCCGAGGCGACGGCTCCACTCGACCTGCACCCCGTACATGTGCGGGTGGCTCGCCACGATGAACGCCAGCCCGCCGAGCTCGCGCACGGCGTCCACCGCGGCGTCGTCCACGTAGCCGGGGACGTCGAACATGAGGTTGCCCGCCGCGGTCCGGACGATCTTCGCGGTGGGGCCGATGCCGACGTCGGGCACCGTGTTCAGGCCGTACAGGTCCGGCTCCAGCTCCTCGACCGCGATGCTCTCCCCCGCGGCCGAGAGCTCCTCCAGCGTGGTCCAGCGCTGGCCGTCGGCGGGCACCCACTGGCGTTCGTCGGCGCAGACGGCGCACACCTCGGGCCGCGACTCGTGCTCCACACCGCAGGTGCTGCAGATCCAGAACGTCATGCGAGGACTTCCCTTCGTCGGGCCGGCGCTCCGCCACGTCGCGTCAGCCGGTGCTCCGCCACCTTGCGTCACCGTGCCGGCCGTGTCCAGCAATCATCGTCCGGGATGCCCGTCTCCGCCTTCAGGTGGAAGCGGTCGTGCCCCCGGTTTCCTACGCTGGGGGCATGGCCGTAGCCCCACCTCAGCCGGACTCCCGGCGCTCCGACGCCGACGCGCGGCGCCCCGACGCCGACGCCGATGCCCGTCGCGCCGATGCCCGGCGGCCCGACGCACCGTCCGGCCGCGCCCGGAGCGCCGCCGGCCGCCTGGCCGACTGGTTCGGCGTCGACTCCGACTGGGAGCGGGTGCCCGCCGGGCGCGACGCCTACCGCCGGGACCTGCTGCTGGGCGCCGGTTTCGCGATCTTCGCGGCGCTCTCGATCGAGCTCGGCCACAGCATGGGCCTCTTCGAGGGCGTCGACGTGCCGCTGTGGCTGGTCTTCGTGCTCGGGGTGGCCAGCACGGTGCCGCTGGCGTGGCGGCGCCGCTATCCGCTGGTGTCGCTGGTGCTGGTGTACGCGGCGTGGCTCGCGCTCGGGCTGACCATCCCGCCCATCACGATGCTCATGCCGATGCAGATCATGTACTTCGTCGCGATGTTCACCGCGGTGGCCTGGGCGCGCGACCGGCGGGCGATGCTCATCGTGGTCAGCGCGTGCACCATGGTCATGTTCGGCTGGATCGCCTGGATGTTCGCGGTGCAGCAGGGTATCGAGACGCTCCTGGAGGAGTTTCCGACGCCGGCCGACTGGCCCGGCCAGGTGGACCCGTACCTCGCCAGTGCGGTGTACCAGGTGATCATGAACATCGCGTTCTTCGGCGGCGCGGTGCTGGCGGGGCAGATGCAGTGGAACGCTGCGCGCCGCCGGGAGCTCCTCGCCGAACAGGCGGTCACGATCGAGCGGCAGGCGGCCGCCCTCACCGACCAGGCCGTGGTCACCGAGCGGGTGCGGATCGCGCGCGAGCTGCACGACGTCGTCGCGCACCACGTGTCGGTGATCGGCATCCAGGCGGCCGCCGCGCGCCGGGTGCTGGACCGGGATCCCGCCCGGGCGGCCGAGGCCCTGGCCACGATCGAGCGCGAGTCACGCGAGGGCGTCACGCAGATGCGGAACCTGGTGGGCACCCTGCGCACCGTGCCCGACGGCGCGCCCGCCGGGTCGGACGGCGCCTCCCGTGCGCCCGAACCCGGGCTGGCCGACCTCCCGGCGCTGGCCGCCGCCGAGGACGACGGGCTGGACACCACGTACCGGCAGGTCGAGGAGCCGCCCGGTGCGGCCCGCGACGTGCCTGATCCCATGGGGCTGAGCCTCTACCGCACCGCCCAGGAGGCGATGGCGAACGTGCGGAAGCACTCGACGGCCCGGTCCGCGACGGTCACGCTCCGCGTGGTCCGCGGCCCGGAGGCGTTGGCGGACGAGCGCTTCGCGCACGGCTACGCGGAGGTGGAGGTGCTCGACGACGGTAGGCCCCGCCACGGGACATCCGGCTCGGGGCTCGGCCAGCTCGGGATCCGGGAGCGCGTCTCCACGCACCGCGGCGTGGTCGAGATCGGGCCACGGGCGATCGGTGGGTACCGCGTGCGCGTGCGGCTGCCGCTGCCCGCTCCGGAGGCCCCGCCGGCCGTGCAGCCCGCGGCCCGGCCCGCCGCGCGGCCCACCGCCCGACCCGTCGCCCGGACCGAGGTCGCCGGATGACGCGCGTGCTGCTGGTCGACGACCAGGCGCTGGTGCGCTCCGGCTTCTCCCTCATCCTCTCGGTGGAGGACGACCTCGAGGTGGTCGGCGAGGCCGGCGACGGTGCGACGGCGATCGAGCTGACGCGTGAGCTGCGCCCCGACATCGTGCTCATGGACGTGCAGATGCCCGTCATGGACGGCATCGAGGCCACCCGTCGCATCGTCACCGAGGACCTGGCCAAGGTGCTGGTGCTGACCACCTTCGACCACGACGAGTACGTGTTCGACGGCCTCGCGGCCGGCGCCTCCGGCTTCCTGCTGAAGAACTCGGACGCGGAGCACCTCGTGGAGGCCGTGCGGACCGTGGCGGCCGGGCACGCGCTCCTGGCCCCGCAGATCACGCGGCGGGTGATCGAGCAGATGGTGGCGGGGGAGCGGCCGTCGTCGGGCACCGTGGGTGCCCCGCGCCAGACGACGAAGCCGGCGCCCGCCGGGCTCGCGCTCCTCACCCCGCGCGAGCGGGAGGTGCTGGAGCTCGTCGGCACCGGGCTGTCGAACGCGGAGATCGCCTCGACGCTGTTCCTCGGCGAGGCGACGGTCAAGACGCACGTCTCGAACGTGCTGTCCAAGCTGCACCTGCGCGACCGCGTCCAGGCCGTGGTCCTGACCCACCGCCTGGGCCTGGTCTGAGCCGGCCTGGTCTGCCCGAGTGAAGTGCGCTTCTACCCAGTCATCTGGCCCGAAACAGGGCGGGTTTCGGGCCAGATGGCGGGGTAGGCGAAGAAAGCGCGTCGCGCGCATTCTTCGGTCCGGCATAAACGCCGGAAATGGACTATTCAGCCTATTCCGCGGAAGGGCTCGCCGAAGGTTCCGGTGACGGGCTGGTCGACGGCTCCGGGGTCGGTTCCGCCGAGGGCTCCGGGGTCGGCTCGGGCGTCGGCTCCGGCGTCGGAGTGGGCGACGGCTCCGGCGTCGGCCGCGACGTCGGCTCGACTGAGGGCTCCGGCGTGGGCTCCTCCGACGGCGGCGGTTCGGACGGCTCGGGCGTCGGCTCCGGGGTGGGCGTCGGCGTCGGTGTCGGCGTGGGGGTCGGCGTGGGCGTGGGCCGCGGCGTCGGCTTCTGCGTCGGCGGGTCGGTCGGCTTCGGCGTGGGCCTCGTGGTCGGCGGGGCCGGCGGCACGGGGTTGCCCGCGCCGGGGTTGACGTCCGGGCCCGGGGCGACCGGACGGTCGCTCGCCGGCGGCTCGTAGGTCTTCCCCGTGCTGCCGGGCGTGCTCTCCTGCGCCGGCGGCGGCGGCGTGTACGTGAACGGGTTCTTCTGCGGCGCGGGCTTGCCGTGCACGTCGACCGTCCCGTTCTCGCCGGACCCGGCCACGGGCTCACGCTTCAGCATCATGGGCGGCAGCCCCTGGAGGGTGTCGGCCGACGTGGGCCCCGCCGACGTCAGCCGGTTCTGGTCCTTGCCGGCCGGCTGCACGGCGACGGCACCCATGATCCCGGCCGTCAGCACCAAGGCCGCGGCCGTTCCTGTGACGAACAAACGCTTGCGCACGCTTCGCTCCCCCTGCGGTTCAGATGTTGCCCGGTGCCCCTCTGCCACGACGCTCCGCCCCGAGGGGCCGGACGGCCGTTCGTCCGGCGGAGTGCCTTGCACATCTCTCCGCGGACGGGCATTCGAACAGTTCAGGGCCGCCCTTGTTACGAGCGGCGTTCCGGACGGGACAATACGTGGCAGAACGACGACGGCAACCGGAACGTGTAATACCAGATCAAAGCCCGCGCGCCGGGGTGTGTGGTCGGCAGAATGTCGCAAGATCGGCAACTCGGAATACCGACTTCCTGACATTTCGCCGATCACCGACCAGGCCCGCCCCGCCGCCCCGCCCAGCGGGGGAGTGCGGGTCCGACTTCCGGTGGATCCCGCGGGCTGCGCCGGGCCTCTAGCGTGAGGGCCATGAGCGATCTGGAGGTGCGGGAGCTGACCCGCGTGTTCGCCTCGGGCGACACACCCCGGCGGGCGGTGGACGGCGTGAGCTTCACCGCGGCGTCGGGCCTGCTCACCGGGTTCGTCGGTGGCAACGGTGCCGGCAAGACCACCACCATGCGGATGATCATGGGTGTCCTGGCGATCACGAGCGGCGAGGTCCTTTTCGACGGCGCCCCCGTCACCCGCCACGACCGCCGCGAGTTCGGCTACATGCCCGAGGAGCGCGGCCTCTACCCCAAGCAGCCCGTGCTCGACCAGCTCGTCTACCTGGCGCGGCTGCGCGGCATCGACGCCCCCGCCGCCCGCCGCGAGGTGCTGGAGCACCTCGACCGGCTGGGGCTCGCGGGCCGGGCGAAGGACCACGTGGAGAAGCTGTCGCTCGGCAACCAGCAGCGGGTGCAGATCGTCGCGGCAGTCATGGGGCAGCCCAAGGCGCTCGTGCTCGACGAGCCGTTCAGCGGGCTCGACCCCGCCGCCGTCGACGCCATGGCCGACCTGCTGCGCGAGCACACCCGGCGCGGCGTCCCCGTGCTGTTCAGCTCGCACCAGCTCGACCTCGTGGAGCGGCTGTGCGAGCGGCTCGTCATCCTGGGCGGGGGTCGCCTCCTCGCGGACGGCACCCCCGACGGCCTGCGCGCCCAGGGCGTGACCCGGCACCGGCTGGTCCTGTCCGGCGACGCCGGCTTCGTGCGCGGCGTGCCCGGCGTGCTCGCCGTCGACGTGGACGGCTCGTCCGCCCTGGTCGAGGTGCTCGACGACGCCGCGGCGACCCGCCTCCTGACGGCGGCCCTGGACCGGGGCGCCGTCCAGGAGTTCTCCCCGGTGCGGCCGACGCTGGCCCAGATCTACCGCGAGGTGACCTCATGAGCAGCGCATGGATGCTGGTGGCGACCCGCGAGATCGTGGTGCGGGCGCTCAACAAGGGGTTCCTGCTCGGCCTCGCGATCACCGTCGCGATGATCGGCGGGCTGGTCGGCTTCAGCGCGTACATGGACGGGCGCACCGAGTCGTTCGACGTCGCCGTCGTGGCCGGGGACGACGCCGCGCTCGCGGCCGTCGAGTCGGCCCGCGACGAGGCGGCGGCGTCGGACCAGAACATCGAGCTCGACGTCGTCCCGGTCGCCGACACGGCCGCCGCCGAGGCAGCCCTCGAGGACGAGACCGCCGACGCCTGGCTCACCTCCGACGGCGGGTCCGGCTGGTCCCTCTCCGGGTGGCGCGAACCCGACGGCGACCTCGCCGGCCTGCTCGGCACCACCGTGCGCGACCAGGTCATGACCGACCGCGCGACCGGCGCCGGCACCACCATCGAGGCCCTCACGGCGGGCAGCGAGATCGAGACCCAGCGCCTCGACGGCAACCCCGTGGACCCGCAGGTCGTGTTCCTCGCGGGGTTCGTGCTCGCGTTCCTGTTCTTCACGGGCGCGGTCGGCTCGGGCGCGATGATCGCGGGCAGCGTCATCGAGGAGAAGCAGTCCCGGCTGGTCGAGATCATCGCGACCGCCGTCCCGCTCCGGCAGCTCCTGGCGGGCAAGATCATCGGCAGCTCCGTGATCGCGCTGGCCCAGAACCTCCTGCTGGCCGCCGTCGGGCTCGTCGGGCTCTCGTTCACCGACCTCTCGGCCGCCCTGCCCGCGATGACGGCCACGATGATCTGGTTCGTCGTGTTCTTCACCGTCGGGTTCGTCGCCGTCGCGGCCCTGTACGCGGTCGCAGGCTCGCTCGCGTCCCGCACCGAGGACCTCCAGTACACGACGACGCCGCTGATGATGCTGCTCATGGGCGTCTACATCGTGACGTTCTCGGCCGACGGCGTGCTCGAGCGGGTCCTGTCCTACATCCCGCCCGCGTCCATCGTGTCGATGCCCGTGCGGGTGCTCAACGGCGACGCGCTCTGGTGGGAGCCGCTCGTGTCGCTCCTCGTCCTCGTGGTCACCACGCTGGGCGCCGTGCTGCTCAGCGAGCGCGCCTACCGGGGCGCGCTGATGCAGACCGGCGGCCGGGTCACGTGGAGATCGGCCCTGGCCACGGACCGGGGCACTACCCTCGGGGCGTGACCGAACGCACCCAGCCCGACTCCGCCGCGCCCGGGAGCTCCGACCCCGAGAAGGTGCACACCTTCGACCTGATCGACGAGGTCCCGGGCGCGTCCGGCAGGATTGCCGGCCCCGACGGCGCCAGTCCCGACGGCGCCGACCCCGACGACGACGGCACCGCGGCCGACCCGGACGGAGAGCCGGCACCGCGGGAGCCCGGACGGGTCGCGGTGGCGCTCGCGGGTGCCCGCACCGCGGTCGGGCGGACGGCGCGGCGGGGCGGGGCGGCCGTCCGTCGTCGGCTGCCGACCACCCGCCGGGGCAAGGTGCTGCTGGCGGGCGGCACGGCGGCCGTCGTGGTGCTGGCGGTCGTGGCGGGCGTGCTGGTCGACGGCCGGCTGCGGCACCAGGCGCTGCTGGCCGCCCCGGGCGGCGTGCGGAGCCTGGCGGAGCAGCCCACCGAGCAGTGGTCCCTCGACCTGGAGAACCCGATCTCGGCGACCCTGGTCGAGATGCCGGGGCTCCTCGCGGTCGTCGAGGGCGAACAGGTCCGCGGCGTGGACCCGGCCACGGGCGAGGTGCGCTGGACCGTGCACGTGGGGCAGTACCCGGACTGCGGCCCGACGGGGCGGCTCGGCGTGGGTGGCCCGGTGTCCGCCGCACCGGCCGACCCCCTGGTCTGCGTCAGCTCCGGTGACGACCCGCAGGAGGTGACGGTCATCCAGCCGGACGGCGCGACGGCGAGCCGCGAGCTCGACGAGGGCGCCGTGGTCGCCCCGTCCGCCGACGGCACGCTGATCACGTTCGAGCTCACGGGCAAGGTGCCGGAGCCGCGCCCCGTCGTGGTCGACAAGATGGGCGCCGCCCACCTCCCGAAGGGGTTCACGGCGCCCGACCTGGTGGTGCGCGAGGTGGACGCCGCCACCGGCACGGAGCGCTGGAGCGAGACCGTCGCGTTCGGCGCCCCGCTGCCCGAGAGCTGCGTGACCTACGACGACAACGCGCCGAAGCTGGACGTCGCCGGCGCCCTCGGCTGGACCCTGCTCGACGGCGTCCTGGAGGTGCAGGGCTGCGGCGTCTCCGCCGCGCTCCTGCTCGACGGCACGCGGCTCGACGATCCCGAGGACCCCGCGGACGCCCCGGCCGGCGGCCTGGACACCGCCTCGTTCGCGGCCCTGCCCGACGGCGGCTGGGTGCAGCCGGCGCCGGAGCCCGCCGCCGACGGCACGCCCCGCGACGCGGTGCACCTCCCGGACGGCGGTGCGGTGACCCTCGACGGCCGGGCCCTCGTGCCGTGGGCCACCGACGGCCGGGACCCGGGGCTGCTGCTGACCCGCGTGGGCACGCGGACGAGCGCCGTGTCCACGGACGCGAAGGACGCCGGGGAGGTGCTCTGGACCGTGCCCGACCTCGCCGTCGTCGCGGTGCTGGCCCGGGTGTCCGGTACCGCCGTGGTCATGGACGAGAAGGGCGAGGTGCACGGGATCGACCTCGGCACCGGCGCGGAGCGCTGGACCGTCGAGCCCGACGTCCTCTCCACGCACGGCAACGCCTGGACCGTGGAGTCGATGATCTTCGGGGCCTACACGGACGGCGACACCGTGCTGTTCCCGGCGTCCGCGGACCCTGCGGGCGAGTCCTCCGGGCTGCGGCTGCTCGCGATCGACGTCCGCGACGGCTCGGTGCGCTGGGAGGTCGGGCAGGACACGCCCTACACACAGGTGATCAGCGTGGACGGGTACGTCGCACAAATCACCCAGCAGGGTGTGGTGGGTCTCGGCTGACTCGCGGGCAGCGCGAGTAGGCTCCGGCCATGTCGCGGCCTGACCAGCAGGAACCCATCGTCTTCGAGCTGCACACCGGGCCGGACGCGGGTAGCGAGGAGAGCGGCGCGGACCCGGACGGTTCCCCCGGCCGGCGCGCGCCCCGGCTGCCCCGCCTCTCACGGCGAACCTGGCTGGTCGCCGTCGCGGCCGTCGCCGTCGTGGTGGTGGGCGTCACCGCCGTCGACCTGGTGCGCGACGGCCGTCGGGCCGAGCTCATGCGCACCTCGCCCATCGGGGTGGCGTCGCTCGACGAAGCGCTCGCGAAGGCCTGGACCGTGCCGTTCGACGTCCCTGCCCCGGACGGGAGCCAGACGTTCGTGGACCTGCAGCTCGTGACCATGGACGGGCTGCTCGTGGTGCCCCCGGGCGCCGCACAGCGCTACGTCGGGACGGGCGACTCCGCCCGCGTCGGGTTCGAGGACGTCGTGGCCGTCGACCCGGGCTCGGGCGAGGTCGCCTGGCGGGTGCCCGTGGCCGCGAACCCCGTGTGCGGGCCGTCCGGCTACGACGCGTCGGTGTCGACCGACGCGCTGGTGTGCGTGCAGGGTCCGGCGGACGCGCGCGAGGTGCTGACGATCGCGCCGGACGGCGGCACGCGGAGCCGGCCGGCGGACCTGGCGGCCGGCGAGCAGATCTTCCCCGGGCCGGACGGCACGGCGGTGCGGGTGGTCCGGACCGGTGACGCCGCCGAGGAGGCGGTGTGCGATCTGGGCGCCTGCACGCCGTCCGTCCTCACCCAGGGGCGCGACGTGCTGGTCACCGCGGAGGACGCCGCGACCGGGGCCGAGCGGTGGACGAGCACCGTCGAGTTCGCGCCCGCGGACACGATCAACTGTCAGCAGGTGGGCAACGAGCTCGAGCAGGGGAGCGTCGACGCGGACCAGGTCACCGTCTACACCAGCGCCGAGAGCGTCACCGTGGACGGCTGCGGCATCTGGGGCGCGCTGTCGACGCGGGGCGTCCGGCTCGACCTCGCGACCGCCCCCGACGCCGAGGTCCAGGTCGACGTCGGCACCGGCCTGCCCACGCACGGCTGGGTGACCGAGCTCGGCCCGGACCTCTTCGGCGTCGAGTCCGACCCCATGCGGACCGTCGTCGTGGACGGCGCGGGGAAGGTCCTGCGCACCCTGGACGGCTGGCTGCGGGGCGGGAACATGTCCCCCGACGCACCCGACGACCTCTGGTTCGTGACGACCCGGTCGGGCGGCTACGGGTTCGTGGCGGTGCGCGAGGACGGTTCGGTGGCCTGGAAGGACCTGAACAGCCAGAGCATCCTGCTCCTCGGCCGCGACGTGGTGGTCGCGGACCGCGGGGCCACGGTGGTCGGGCTGGCCCGGGACACGGGCGAGGAGCTCTGGTCCTGGGAGAGCGGTGACATGGCGGGCCTGTCCCGCTACCGCGCGCTGACCGACGGCGAGACCGTGGTCCTGGAGCACCAGCGACAGGAAGGCACCGGCCCGGGCGTGCTCGTGGCGCTCGACCTCGGCACGGGCGAGCAGGTCTGGGACGCGCCGCTCGCGGGCTCCGCCGTCGCCGTGGACGGGCACGTCGTGGAGGTCGGTCCGGAGGGCCTCGCCGGCCTCGGATGACCTCCCGCGAGGGGCTGATCCGAGGCCCTGGGCGGCGTTACGCTCGCCGCATGGCGCGCGAGCCGGACGAGGGCGCCGCGTACGTCTTCGACCTGGTCGACGACGACGCGGCCGAGCCGGGCGTGCTGCCGGGGGCGACCCGGGTGGACGGTCCGGACGGTCCGGAGCGCCCCGACGGCCGGCCCGGTGGCGACGGCGCCTGGGCGGACGGGCCGGCGCCGTCGGGCGGCCAGGTCGTGACGTGGCGCCGCGCGGCGCCGCTCCTCGCGCTGCTGGCGGTGGCGCTGGGCACGGGCCTGGCGGTCGACGGCGCGCGCGATGCCGCCCGGATGGAGCGGATGCGCGACGTCCCCGGGGGCGTCGCGGACCTGTCCGCACCGCTCGACGAGACCTGGGCCTGGCAGGGCAAGGTCGACCTCGGCGAGGGCATGACCGACGTCGCGGTGCTCGGCGGCGACCTGGTGTTCGAGTCGGAGGGCGAGCTGGTCGCGCTGGACCCGGCCACGGGCGAGGAGTCCTGGACCGTCGAGCTCGGCCCGGGCCCGGAGTGCGGCCCCACGGTGTCGCCGGTGTGGGACGACCCGCGGACGCCGGCGCTCGTGTGCCTCCAGGAGCGCGGCCGCGAGACCGAGGTGGTCGTGGTGCGGGCCGGCGGCGCGACGTCGGCCCCGCGCCTGCTCCCCGACACGGACACCGCCCGGTACGGGCAGCCGCACACCGGGCCGGACGGGACGGTGCTCCGCGCGCGGCGCGTCGGGCCCGAGACGCCGCTGGCCGAGGACGTCCGGTGCGACGAGTCGGGCGACTGCACCGGGCAGATCGTCGACGGGCGAGACCTGGTGCTCCGCGCCGAGGACGCCGTCACGGGCGAGGAGCGCTGGAGCGTGACCGTGCCGTTCCGCACCACGGAGGCCGGCCAGTGCACCAGTACGTTCAGCGCGGCCTGGGGCAGCTCGGAGAACCGCATCCACCTCAGCGGGCAGCTCGCCCCCGAGGCCTTCGGCGCCCGCGTCCGGGCCGACCTCGTGAACGTGGAGGGCTGCGGCGTCCAGGCCGCCGTCACGTCGTCCGGGGCGCTGCTCGGCAGCCGCCTCGAACCGGGTGCGAGCGTGGTGGGGCGGCTCGACTCCGGCGGATACCTGGGGATGACCTGGGACGACGTGACCCGCACGCTCCTGTACGACGCCGACGGCGTGACCACGGGCGAGGTCACGGGGTACGTGATCACCGCGAAGTCCACGGACGAGACCGGCCCGGCCACCCTGCTCGCGATCGACGAGCCGCGGCGCCGCCTGTCGGCCCACGAGGCCGACGGGACGGCGCGATGGGACATCGCGCTCCAGTCCGGCGGGCAGGAGTTCCTCGCCCAGGTGGGCGAGACGGCGGTGATCACCACCGGGGCGGGGACGGTCCGGGGCCTGGACCTGGCGACCGGCGAGGAGCGGTGGACCTGGGACGGCTCGGACCCCGACGTGACGGCCGAGGGCGGCTACTTCGGCACCGCCTACGTGGTCCAGTCGTTCACCGACGGCGAGGTCGTGCTCCTGCTGGCCGAGGGGAACGGCAGCGTGGCGCGGGGCATGGTGGCGCTCGACGCGGGCACCGGCGAGGTGGTCTGGGACGAGGCCGGGGGCGGGCCGGGCACCACGCTCGACCCGCACGACGGCGACGTCGTGCGGCAGGGGGTCACCGGCGACCTGATCGCGGTGGACGGGCACCTGATGGAGGTCGGGTCGGTGGGCGTCCGCGGTCTCGGGTGAGCCGCGGGCGGCTCCGGCATACCCTCGACCTCATGGCGCGAGAACCGGGCGATGGCGGTCGGCTCGTCTTCGACCTGGTCGACGACGCCGCGGGGTCCGCGGTGCCCGTCCCCCGGTCCGGCTCCGGCGACCTGCCCCTCCCGGACGACGACGAGGGCGGCGCCGGCCCCGACGCGGGCGCCGGTCCCGACGTGGGCGGGACGTCGAACGGGCGGCTGCGCGTCCTCGTCCCGGTCGCCGCGGTGCTCGCCGTCGTGCTCGGGACGGGCCTGGCCGTCGACGGCGCGCGCGACGGCGCGCGGATGGAGCGGATGCGCGACGTCAGCGGCGGCGTCGGGGACGTGTCCGGCCCGCTGGCGGAGACGTGGCGATGGGAGGGCCTGGTCGGGTCCCGGGCGGCGATCGACGAGGGGCGCGGCAACGAGGTGGCCGTGCTCGGCGACGTCCTCGTGTTCGAGTCCGACGGGGAGCTCGTCGCGCTGCGCCCGGCGACCGGCGAGGAGGCATGGACCGTGCCGCTGGGGGAGAACCCGGACTGCGGCCCGTTCGGGGCCGCGGGCTGGGCCCGGACGACCACGCCGTCCCTGGTGTGCCTGGAGGGCTCCGGTGCGGACCGGGCGGTCACGACGGTCGGGCCCGACGGCGTCGTCTCGGCCCGGCGGGAGCTCCCGGCCGCGGAGACCGACCGGTTCGGGCTGCCCCGGCCAGGGCCCGACGGCACCGTGCTGCGCGCACGGCGGGCGGGACCCGGGTCGGCCGTGGACCTGGGCGACGCGCGGTGCACGGACACGGGCGAGTGCTCCGGCACGGTGCTGGACGGCCAGGGCCTCGCGCTCCGCGCGGAGGACGCCGTCACGGGCGCCGAGCGCTGGAGCACGGTCGTCCCCTTCCGGCCCACCCGGGCCGACCAGTGCAACAACTGGCTCGGCTCGACCTGGGACGGCGCGGGCAGCGCCGTGGACCTCGCGCAGATGATCGACCCGCGGGTCTTCGGCGCACGGATCGGCGCCGACCTCGTGCAGCTCTACGGCTGCGGCATCGAGACCGCCGTCACCCCGGGCGGGGTGCCGCTCGGCACGGACATCGAGCCGGGGACGGGCGGTGTGACCAGCCTCGTGACGGGCGGGTACACCGGGTTCACCTTCGAGGGCATGGTGCGGACCGTCCTGTACGACGGCGACGGCGCCGTCGTCGGCGAGATCGAGGGGCACGCCCTGGAGCCGGGGGTGACGGACGGCGAGGGTCCCGGCGTGCTGCTGGCCATGGACACGGCCGGCCCGCGGCTGCGGGCCTACGAGACCGACGGGACGCCCCGCTGGGACGCCACGACGGGCTCCGGCGGTCAGCTCTTCCTCGCCCAGGTGGCCGGGACGATGCTCGTCATGACCGGGGCCGGCGACGTGCGGGGCCTGGACGCCGCGACCGGCGAGACACGCTGGGTGTGGGACGGCGCGGACGGCGCCGACGGCCGGTACCCCGAGGACCTCTTCGTGTCTCGCACGTTCACGGACGGCGAGTCGGTGCTGCTGCTCACCGAGAACGGCTCCGGCGGCGGCGGCCTGGTGGCGCTCGACGCGGCCTCGGGCGAGGTCGTCTGGGAGCAGCACGGCGACGCGGCGGTCACCGGCGGCAAGTACCAGGGGTTCGACACGTCCCTCGTCGCCGTGGACGGGCACCTGCTGGAGGTCACGCCGTCGGGTGTCCGCGGCCTGGGCTGACGGGGCGGCGCGGGCGGCCCGCGCTCTGGGTGAGCGGACGGCCCGTGCGGCATACGCTCGGTGGTATGGCTCGTCACGCGGACGACGACGACGCTGTCGTCTTCGACCTGGTGGACGACGAGGGACACCGCGCCGCGTCGCCGGCCCCGCCGCCGGCCGGAGGGCCGCGCCCGGCGGACGACCCGGCACGGGCCACGGTCTGGCGACGGCGCACGCTCGTGGGCGCCGTCGTGGTCGCGGCGGTGCTGGGCACCGGGCTCGTCGTCGACGGCGTGCGCGACGCCGCGCGGGCCGAGCAGATCAGGTCCGTGCGCGGCGGCGTCGTGGACGTGTCGGCGCCGCTCCACGAGGTGTGGGCGTGGGCCGGCGCCGTCGGCTCGCGCCGGGCGTTCGTGCAGGGGGAGGGCAACCAGGTCGCCGCCCTCGGCCCCTACCTGGCGTTCGAGTCCGACGACGGGCTGCTTGCCCTGGACGCGTCCACCGGCGAGGAGGGCTGGACCGTACCGCTCGGCGAGGACCCGGACTGCGGGCCGACCGGCTATCTGGGCTGGTCGGAGGTGGCGACCGACGTCCTGGTCTGCCTCCAGGGCTCCGGGGCCGGGCGCGAGGCCTTCACCGTGGGGCCCGACGGAGTGCCCTCCGCGCCTCGCACGCTCGACGCCGGCGACGAGGAGCGGTACGGGTACGCGCGGCCCGGCCCGGACGGGACCGTGCTGCGTGCCCGGCGGATCGGGCCCGAGCCGGCGGACGGGAACGGCGCCCAGTGCCCGGACGAGGGGGAGTGCAGCGGGACGGTCGCGGCCGGCCGGGACCTGCTGCTGCGCGCCGAGGACGCCCGGACGGGTGCGGAGCGCTGGAGCGTCGTCGTCCCCTTCCGGGCGATGGCGGCCGAGGGCTGCCGCGCCGGACCACTCCTGCCCTGGGACCGCGCGGACGACATCGTGCGGTCCGGCGAGCACCTCGACCCCGAGGGGTTCGGCGCGCGGATCGAGCCGGGCCTCGTCCAGGTGTGGGGGTGCGGCTTCCGGGCCGGCGTCACCGCGGACGGCGCCGTCCTGATGATGGAGGGCGTGCCGGGCTTCGCGTCGGTGGCCGGCCTCGACACGGGCGGGTACGTCGCGCAGACGATCGCCCAGCGGTACGACGGCAGGATGGACAGCGCCCTCTACTCCCCGGACGGCGAGGCGGTCCGGAAGGTCGCCGGGACCCTGAACCGCCCGCAGACCACCGACGATCCCGGTTCGGCCACGCTCCTCTCGACGGAACCGCCCGGGGGACGGCTGCGCTCGTACGCGGCGGACGGGACGGAGCGCTGGGACGTCGCGGTGCGGGACGGCACGGCCCAGTTCCTCGCCCAGGTGGACCGGACGGTGGTGACCACCACCTGGGCCGGGGGCGTGCGCGGGCTGGACCTCGACACGGGCGCGGTCCGCTGGACGTGGCGCACGCAGGGCAGCCTGTACGACTGGTCGTACGAGAGCAGCTACGTGTCCCAGGCCTTCACCGACGGGCAGTCGGTGCTGATGCTCCTGGAGAGCGGGAGCGGCGACCAGGGGCTCGTGTCGCTCGACGTGGCCTCGGGCGAGCTGGTCTGGGACGGGACGTCGTCGCACCTCCTCACCCCGAAGCCGGACACGATGCTGCTCGCGGTGGACGGGAACCTGCTCGAGGTCTCCCAGTACGGGGTCAAGCGGCTGGGCTGACCCGCGCTGCCGCCGCCGATGTCGGTGAGCCGTCCTAGGGTGGCCCCATGGTGAGAATCGGCGCGCACGTTGACCTGGCCGACGCGATCGGGGCGGCCAAGGCGCTCGACGCGGACGCGGTGCAGGTGTTCCTCAGCGACCCGCAGGCCTGGAAGGTCCCCGACCTGCCCTACGAGGGCGGCGCGGAGGCGCTCCGGGCCGACGCCGCGGCGGCCGACGTGGACCTCTACGTGCACGCGCCGTACGTCATCAACGTGGCGTCGACCAACAACCGCATCCGGATCCCGAGCCGCAAGCTGCTGCAGCAGATCATGGACGGCGCGTCGGCGATCGGCGCCAAGGGCGTCGTGGTGCACGGCGGGCACGTCACCGCGAACGACGAGCCGGCCAAGGGTTTCGACAACTGGCGCAAGGCCATCGACGCGCTGGAGACCGACGTCCCGGTGCTCATCGAGAACACCGCGGGCGGCGACTACTCCATGGCCCGCCGGCTGGAGCGCATCGAGCAGCTCTGGGCCGCGGTGACCGCGGCGAACGGCGGCGACGCCGTCGGCTTCACGCTCGACACGTGCCACGCGTGGGCCGGGGGCATCGACCTCGCGACGGCCGCCGACCAGATCCGGGCGATCACGGGCCGCATCGACCTGGTGCACGCCAACGACTCGCGCGACGAGGTCGGCTCGGGCGCGGACCGGCACATCAACTTCGGCCGGGGCCTGATCCCCGAGGAGCTGCTGGTGGGCGTGATCGCCGCCGCGGGCGCCCCCGTCATCTGCGAGACCAAGGGCGAGATGGCCCCGGACATCGCGTGGCTGCGGGAGCGGCTGGGCTGACCCGACCGGCCCCGGTGGCCGCGCGGGCCGGGGCGACCTGGCAGGATCGGACACATGGCGACGACGCAGCGGGTAGTGGTCACGGGCGCGAGCGGCAAGCTCGGCCGGTTCGTGGTGGAGCACCTGGTGGACTCCGGGTACGACGTGGTCGCGACCGACCGCGTGGCGCCCCCGGAGGGCAGCCGCGGTCACTTCACGGTCGCTGACCTGACCGACCTGGGCCAGGTCGTCGAGCTCCTGTCCGGCGTGGACGAGGGCCGGGCGGCCGACGCCGTCGTGCACCTGTCCGCGATCCCCGCGCCCGGCCTGGCCACCAACGCCGCGACCTTCCGCAACAACGTGCCCAGCACGTACAACGTGCTGCGGGCCGCCCAGGTGCTGGGCATCCGGAACGTCGTGACGGCCTCCTCCGAGACGGTGCTCGGCCTGCCGTTCGACGTGCCGCCGCCGTACGTCCCGGTGGACGAGGAGTACGACGTGCTGCCGCAGTCCACCTACTCCCTCGGCAAGTCGCTCGAGGAGGAGACGGCCCGGCACTTCACGCGCTGGGACCCGGAGCTGAAGGTGGCCGCGCTGCGGTTCTCCAACGTGATGCGCCCGGAGGACTACGCCCGCTTCCCGTCCTGGCAGGACGACGCCGCGGCCCGGCGCTGGAACCTGTGGGGCTACATCGACGGTCGCGACGGGGCGCAGGCGGTGCGCCGCGCGCTTGAGGCGGACTTCACGGGGTTCGAGGCGTTCGTCATCGCCAACGACGACACCGTGATGGAGCGCGACTCGGCCGACCTGGTGGCCGAGCAGTTCCCCGGCGTCCCGGTCCGCCGTCCGCTGCAGGGGCGCGAGACGCTGCTGAGCATCGACAAGGCCCGCCGGGTGCTGGGCTACGCGCCGCGGCACTGCTGGCAGGACGAGGTCTGACGCCGGCGGCTACACCCCGGCCGCGCGGGGCGCGCTGCCGACGACGGCCCGGCAGCTCCGCAGGAACGAGGCGCCGACCCGGGACGGGTCACCGAGGTAGCCCGCGACCATGACGCCGTCGCGGAGGAGCATCAGATCCTCCGCGACCGCGGCCGGCTCGGCGAGCCCCAGGGGGGCGACGAGCCGCTCGAACGCGCGCACCCACCACCCGCGGTGCTCGTCGACGACCTTGCGGACGGGACTGTCGGGGTCGGGGTACTCGGCCGCGGCGTTGATGAACGGGCACCCGCGGAAGCCGGGGGTGCACGCCGCCGCCCCGGTGTGGTCGGCCATCAGGCGCAACGAGACGTCGACGTCGCCGTCGCCGTGGGCGATGGCCCCGTCCACGCCGGCGCGCTCCTGTGCCGCCCGGTGCTCCAGGTAGGCGACCACGAGGTCGTCCTTGCTCTGGAAGTGCCGGTAGAACGTCACCTTCGTGGTGCCGGCGCGCTCGATCACCTTGTCCACGCTCACGGCCCGCAGGCCGTGCGCGTAGAAGAGCTCGTTCGCCGCCTCGATCAGGCGGTCTGACATTGATCCGCGCACGGTCGTGATCATACGTGGCCCCTTTTCTCCGTCCCCTTGCGCTCGACGCCCGAGGATGTGTACTGTCCCGGTAGGTAGAGTTACTAGTCAGTCTACCTAGACACATGGCCGGGCGGATCAATTCCCGCCCGCGCCGCTACCGAGGGGAACTCACATGTCCACCACCGTGGAATCAGCGTCGGCCGTTGCCACGGCCCGAGCGCTGCGGAAGCTGTACTTCGTCCGGTTCGGCTTCGCGATCGTCTGGGCGGCACTGCTGTTCGTCGTCGGAGGCAGCCTGGGCCCGGTCGCGATCGGGCTGCTGGTGCTCTACCCGCTGTTCGACGTCGCGGCGGCCGTGACCGACCTCCGGTCCACGACGACCGCGCGTCCCACGGTGGGCCTGTACTTCAACATGGCGCTGAGCCTGGCCACGGCCATCGGCCTGGGCGTCGCCGTCACCTCCGGCATCCCCGCCGTGCTGCGGGTCTGGGGCGTCTGGGCGATCACCGCCGGCCTCGTGCAGCTCATCGTCGCGATCCGGCGCTACAAGCTCGGCGGCCAGTGGGCCATGATCCTCAGCGGCGGCATCTCGGTGTTCGCCGGTACCGGCTTCTTCATGATGGCCGGCGGTCCGAACGCGGCCCTGACCTCGCTGGCCGGGTACGCCACGCTCGGCGGAATCTTCTTCCTGGTCTCGGCGTTGCGCCTGGGCCGCGTCATCAAGAAGGAGAGCTGACATGCCCGAGAACGTCTTCGACGTCGTCGTCATCGGTGCCGGACCCGTCGGTGAGAACGTCGCCGACCGCGTGGTCCAGGGCGACCTGACCGCCGCCGTCGTGGAGCGCGAGCTCGTGGGCGGAGAGTGCTCCTACTGGGCCTGCATGCCCACCAAGGCGCTCCTGCGCGACGCCGCCGCGCTGCGCGCCGCGCGCAGCCTGCCTGGCGCCCGCGCCGCCGTGACCGGTGAGCTCGACACCGCCGCCGTCCTGGCCCGGCGCGACGCGTTCGCGGCGCACTGGCACGACGACGGCCAGGTCGACTGGCTGCAGGGCGCGGGGATCTCCCTGTTCCGCGGCGCCGGCCGGATCAGCGCCACCCGCACCGTCGAGGTGACGGACGCCGACGGCGGCACGACCGTGCTCACCGCGCGGCATGCAGTGGTCGTCGCGACCGGCAGCAGCGCCGCCGTCCCGCCGATCCCTGGCCTGGCCGACGCCGCGCCGTGGACCAGCCGTGAGGCCGCGTCGGCCCAGGCCGTCCCCGGACGGCTCGCGGTCATCGGCGGTGGCGTCGTGGGAACCGAGATGGCCACCGCGTTCTCCGCCCTCGGCGCGCAGGTCACGCTGATCGCCCGCGACGGGCTGCTGCCCAGCGTGGAGTCGTTCGCGAGCGACCTCGTGGCCGAGTCGCTCAAGGCGGAGGGCGTGGCGCTGCACCTGCGCACCCAGCCGGTGGACGTCCGGCGTGACGACGAGGGCACGGTGCACGTCGCGCTCGCGGACGGCACGAACGTCACCGCCGACGAGGTGCTCGTCGCGACGGGCCGCCGGCCCAGCACGGACTCGATCGGCCTGGAGAACGTCGGGCTCACCCCCGGCGACTGGCTGGCGGTCGACGACTCCCTGCGGGTGCTCGGCGCCGACGGCGTGCCGGTCGGCGACGGCTGGCTCTACGCCGCGGGCGACGTCAACCGCCGCGCGCTCCTGACGCACCAGGGCAAGTACCAGGCCCGAGCCGTGGGCGACGCCATCGCCGCCCGTGCCAAGGGCACGCCCGTCGACGTCGGTCCCTGGGGCCGGCACGCCGCCACGGCCGACGAGCGCGCCGTGCCGCAGGTGATCTTCACCGACCCCGAGATCGCGAGCGTCGGCCACACCGCCGCCTCCGCCGAGGCCGCGGGGCTGCGCGTGCGCTCCGTCGAGTACGACCTGGGCGCCGTAGCCGGTGCCTCGCTGCACGCCGACGGGTACACCGGCCGGGCCGCCATGGTCGTCGACGAGGACCGCAAGGTGCTCGTCGGGTTCACCGCCGTGGGCCCCGACGTGGCCGAGCTGCTCCACGCGGCGACGATCGCGGTCACCGCCGAGGTGCCGATCGACCGGCTGTGGCACGCCGTGCCCGCCTACCCCACCGTCAGCGAGGTGTGGCTCCGGCTCCTGGAGACCTACGGGCGGTCGGCGTAGGCGGTACGCGGCCGGGCAGGGCGATCTGGTCGGGGGTCCTGATCTCCGACCACGCCCGTGCCCGGGGGAGCCGGTGGATCGTGATGTCGGTGGGCCGCGTGCCCGCCGGCTCCACGGGCGGCATCGCGAGCACGTCCGCGCCGGCCAGGGGGCCGAGGCCCAGCCGGGTCAGCGCCGCGACGTCGCGCACCGGCACCTGGTAGGTGCGGAACGGGCCGAGCGGCGGGATCTCGTCCCTGGCCAGGGCCTGGGCGGTGATCTCGTACAGCCGGGCGTCGTCGAGCTGGGGCGTCTGGTCCAGCACGAACGCCGTCGCCCGCAGCGCGCCGGGTGCGACGCCGGCGGGGCCTTCGGTGGCGGGGCCGGGCGCGCCGGCCGGGTCCACCCAGGCGACGACCTTCCAGAACAGGCGCGGCAGGCGCACCCCGCGGTACGGCGGGTCGTCGGCGGCGAAGACGGGGCCGGTGTGGACGGCGAGGCGGCGGTCGTGCGCCGCGGCGTACCGCAGCACGTGGTCCTCGAGCCCGTTCCAGAGCTCCTTGGACTGGTTGAACCTGTTCACCTGCGGCGCCGCGTTGGTGTAGGTGAACGTGTCGTGGTTCGCCCGCGCGGCCGTCTCGGCGTCACCCCAGACGGGGTCGAGACGGCGCACGAGGTGGCCGCGGTCCAGCGGGTTGCCCGCGTAGAGCTCGCTGCCGGCCTGCTCGCCGCTCGGCACGCGGGAGTCCAGGCGCCAGCGGCCCGAACGGCGCAGCGCCTGGAGGGTGGCGCCGTCGATGGTGCACGCCGTGGCCGCGGCGAGCCGGCGGACCGGGTCGAGCAGCACGGAGAAGTGGGTGTAGTCGAGGACGCGCAGCTCGGCCGGGGAGACGGGGAGCGGGACGCCGAAACCGAGGAACTGTGCGTCATATCCGGTCACAGGCCGACAGCCAACCAGAGTGAGCCAGGTCATGACCAGACCAACAATCGGACGCGGTGGACGCCACAAGGCAATCTCGTCCTAGGCTCTAGCCCGTGAGTGAATCAACTCAGACCGTCCGCGGCAACGCCCGGCACGAGGTACCTGACCCGCTGCGCGAGGACGTGCGCCTGCTCGGCGGCCTTCTCGGCAGGATTCTCCGCGAGGACGGGGGGCAGGACCTGCTGGACGACGTCGAACGTCTCCGCGAGCTGACGATCCGCGCCTACGGTGACCCGTCGCCGCACGCGCTGGACGAGGCCGCCGACGTCGTGGCGTCCTTCTCCGTGGAGCGCGCCGAGCAGGTCGCCCGTGCGTTCACCTGCTACTTCCACCTCGCGAACCTCGCGGAGGAGTACCACCGGGTGCGCGTGCTGCGCGCCCGTGAGGCCGAGACGACGACCGGCCCGGCCGTCCTGGAGGACACGATCCCCGCGGCGTTCGCACGGCTCACCGAGGAGGTGGGCCGGGACGAGGCGCTGCGCCGGCTCGGCGAGCTGGAGTTCCGGCCGGTGCTCACCGCGCACCCGACCGAGGCCCGCCGTCGGGCCATCAGCGGCACCGTCCGCCGCATCTCGGACCTCCTGGCCGAGCGGGACAGCCGCCGGCTGGGCGGCGTGACCCTCGCCGAGAACGAGCGGCGCATGCTCGCCGAGATCGACACCATGTGGCGCACCGCGCCCGTGCGGACCAGCAAGCCGTCCGTGATCGACGAGGTCAAGACGGTCATGGGCGTGTTCGACGCCGTGCTCGTGGACGTGTTCGGCGACGTGTACCGCCGGCTCGACGACTGGCTCCTGGCCGAGGACGCCGGCCGCGTGGCCCCCGTGGCCAAGCCGTTCGTGAAGCTCGGGACCTGGATCGGCGGCGACCGCGACGGCAACCCGAACGTCACCGCGGAGATCACGCGGCAGGCCGCGGGCCTGGCCGCCGAGCACGCCCTCGCGGCGCTCGAGAGCCTCGCGGTCGAGACCGGGCGCAAGCTGACGCTCGACGCCGAGGGCACCACGCCGTCGTCCGACCTGAACGCGCTCTGGCGGCGCATCCGGCTCATCTCCGAGGAGGTGGCCCGGCGCTCAGAGGAGGCGTCGCCGAACGAGCCGCACCGTGCGGTCATGCTGGCGATCGCGGAGCGCATCGCCGCGACCCGGACCCGCGACGCCGACCTCGCGTACGCGAACGCGGAGCAGCTCGAGGCGGACCTGCTCGTGGTGCAGGACTCACTGGTGGCGACCGGCGCGGCGCGGGCCGCCTACGGCGACCTGCAGCGGCTGGTCTGGCAGGTGCAGACCTTCGGGTTCCACCTGGCGGAGCTCGAGGTGCGGCAGCACTCGCAGGTGCACGCCGCGGCGCTCGCCGAGATCCGCGAGCTCGGGGTGGACGGCGCGCTCGGCGACCGCACCCGCGAGGTCCTGGACACCTACCGGGCCCTCGGCGCGATCCAGGGCCGGTTCGGCGAGCGGGCCGCGCGTCGCTACATCGTCTCGTTCACGCAGGCGCCGGAGCACCTCGCAGCCGTCTACGAGCTGGCGGCGTACGCCTTCGCGGACGACCCCGACGGCGCACCCGTGATCGACGCCATCCCGCTGTTCGAGACCTTCGCGGACCTGCAGAACTCGGTGCCGATCCTGGACTCGATGCTGACGCTGCCCGCCGTGCAGAAGCGCCTGGCCGAGAACGGCCGCCGCGTCGAGGTCATGCTCGGCTACTCGGACTCGTCCAAGGACGTGGGCCCCGTCGCCGCCACGCTCGCGCTGCACGACGCGCAGTCGCGCATCGCGGAGTGGGCGCGGTCCAACGACCTGAAGCTGACCCTGTTCCACGGCCGTGGCGGTGCGCTCGGCCGCGGTGGCGGCCCCGCCAACCGCGCCGTGCTCGCGCAGCCGCCGCACTCGGTGGACGGCCGGTTCAAGCTGACCGAGCAGGGCGAGGTCATCCTGGCCCGCTACGGCGACCCGGTCATCGCGTCCCGGCACATCGAGCAGGTCGCCGCGGCGACGCTGCTGGCCTCCGCGCCGTCCGTCGAGGCGGTCAACGAGAGCGCGACGGCCAAGTTCGCCGGGCTCGCCGAGTCCCTCGACGCGACCTCGCGCGCCAGGTTCCACGAGCTGGTGAAGGCCGACGGGTTCCCGCAGTGGTTCGCGCAGGTCACGCCCCTGGAGGAGGTCGGGCTGCTGCCCATCGGGTCGCGCCCCGCCAAGCGCGGCCTCTCCGTGAACTCGCTCGACGACCTGCGGGCCATCCCCTGGGTCTTCTCCTGGTCGCAGGCCCGCATCAACCTCGCCGGCTGGTTCGGCCTGGGCACGGCGCTGGCCACGGCCGGCGACGTCGAGCTGCTGCGCGCGGCACGTGCCGAGTGGCCGCTGTTCGCGACCATGCTCGACAACGTCGAGATGTCGCTCGCCAAGACCGACGAGCGGATCGCCGCGCAGTACCTGGCGCTGGGCTCGCGCGACGACCTGGCCGAGATGGTGCTCGACGAGCTGCGCCTCACCCGGGAGTGGGTGCTGAAGATCAGCGGCAACGAGTGGCCGCTCGCCTCCAAGCGCGTGCTCGGCCGCGCCGTGCAGCTCCGGTCGCCGTACGTCGACGCCCTCTCGCTGCTGCAGGTCCGCGCGCTGCGCGGCCTGCGCACCGGGTCCGACGGCGGTTCCGCGGTGGACGGCGACTACGCCGGCCGGCTGCAGCACCTGCTGCTGCTCACGGTCAACGGCGTCTCGGCGGGCCTGCAGAACACTGGGTGAGCTGGGCTGGCCGGCGGTTCGACTTCGGTCGGTTGCCTCGAGATCGGTCGGTCGACTGACCGGTCTCAGTGCGACCGACCGAAGTCGGCACTGCTTGGGACGTCGGCACTGCTTGTGAGGTGTGAGGACCAATGGGAGAGAGCATGAGCGCGACCCTGATCGGCACGTCCCACGGGACCGACGACGCCGCCGGCCAGGCCGCCGTGCGCGCCCTGCTCGACGGCGTCCGCGTCGCCCGGCCGGACCTCGACGTGCGCGAGGCGTTCGTGGACGTGCAGCAGCCGGAGGTCGGTGACGTCCTGGCCGAGGCCGTGCGCGACGCCCGGGCCGCCGCACGTTCCGGCGGGCGTTCCGGCGGGCAGGACGACGAGGGCGGGCCCGACGCCGTCGTCGTGCCGGTGCTGCTCTCCACGGGGTACCACGTGCGGCACGACATCGCGCAGGCCGTCGCGACCGTCAACGCGACCGCCGAGGGCAGTGCGGTGGCGGCCGATCCCCTCGGCCCGCACCCGCTGCTCGTCGACATCCTGGCCGACCGCTACGCCGCCGCCGAGGCGGCGCACGGCCCGTTCCGGCCGGACGACGCGGTGGTGCTCGCCGCCGCCGGGTCCTCGGTGGCGGCCGCGGCGACGGCGGTCGAGGAGGTGGCCAGCGGGCTGGCCCAGCGCCTGGGCCGCCCCGTCACGCCGTCGTACGGTGCCGGTGCGGAGCCGCGCGTTTCGGACGCGGTGGCCGCCGCCCGCGCGGGCACGTCGGGCTCCGGCCGCGTGATCGTCGTGTCCTACCTGCTCGCCCCCGGCTACTTCCTGGACCGGGTGCTGGAGGCGGGCGCCGACGTCGTGACCGACCCGGTCGCAGGCCCGGCCGGGGCCGACAAGCCCGACCCACGACTGGTCCAGGTGGTGCTGGACCGCTACGACGCGGCCGTCAGTCCCTGAGCACGGACCCGCTCACGCCCAGCCGAACGCCGTCCGGACGCGGTCGACGCTGGAGCGCAGGCCCCACTGCGCGACGAGCGACTCCAGGGCCTCCGGGTCGGCGGGCGCCGTCGGGACCGCCGGATCGAACTCGGGCAGGGGAGCGTCCCGCGCCACCTGTACCACGACGGGCGCGACCTTCAGATACTCGTCGGCCTCCAGCAGGCGACGGCGCTGCGTGGTGGTGAGCCCCTTGTCGCCGGCGTCCCGCGCGGCGAGGATCCCGCCCAGCGTGCCGTACTGGGCGAGCAGCTTGGCCGCGGTCTTCTCGCCGACCCCCGGCACGCCCGGCAGGCCGTCGCTCGGGTCGCCGCGGAGCGTCGCCATGTCCGCGTAGGCCTGCCCCGAGGCGACGCCGTACTTCTCGGCCAGCCGCTTCTCGTCAACCACGTCGGGGTCCCGGATGCCGCGCGCCGGGTACAGCACGCGCACCCCGGCGGCGTCGTCGACGAGCTGGAACAGGTCGCGGTCGCCCGTGACGATGTCCACCGGCCCGGCGCCCTGCTCGACCGCCCGGGCGGTCAGGGTGCCGATGACGTCGTCGGCCTCGTAGCCGGGCACGCCGACGCGCGCGATGCCGAGCGCCGCCAGCACCTCCTTGATGACCGGCACCTGCGCGAGCAGCGTCTCGGGCACCTCCTCGATGCCCGTGGTGCCGGGCACCTCCTGCGCGACGCGGTGCGCCTTGTAGCTCGGGATCGCCTCGACGCGGAAGGCGGGCCGCCAGTCGTCGTCCCAGCACGCGACCATGCGGTCGGGGCCGTGCGTCGTGGCGAGCCACGCGATGGTGTCCAGCAGGCCGCGGACGGCGTTCACGGGTACGCCGCTGGGGGCGCGCAGCGAGTCGGGCACGCCGAAGAACGCGCGGAAGTACAGCGAGGCGGAGTCGAGGAGCATGAGGCTCATGCTGCGAAGCCTGCCACGCACCACCGACAAGCGGGCTGTCGAGCGAGAATGCGGGACAAATACGGCTAAATGCCCGCGGAAGGTCGGTTCTGGCCCGGTGTGCCCGTAGTGTCCGACCATGACAAGCAAAGAACAGCAGGTGACCGAGGTCATCGAGGGCCTCGGCCTCGGGATGGCGGCGGTCGGCACGACCCGCGTGACCTCCGCGAAGGCGGATCTCGAGCGTGCCCTGAGCCACGCGTGGTCGGGCTGGGAGCACAGCGGGGACTACCCGCTGATCGAGCGGGTCCAGAAGCCGGAGAACGAGCTCCGGGCCGGGATCTTCGGGTCGAACCGGCGGACGAACGCCGCGGTCGTCTGGCGGGAGCGCGGCGACTCGTACGTCGTCGACATCGCGCTGGTGAACCGGACGCCGGAGGAGGCAGCGCGGTTCGTCGGCCGGCGGCCGCTCGGGGAGTGGGTGCTGCTGGCGGAGCTCTTCCTCGGCGCGCTCAACCCTGGCGACGTACCGGTGGGCGACGTCACGGTGTGAACAGGCCGCCCACCGCCACGCCCGCGGTCGCCGCGAGCACCGTCACCAGCAGCGTGCCCAGGGTGTTCGTCAGCGCGAGCCGGAGCCGGCCGGACCGGGCCAGTCGTACTGATTCCATCGTGGCCGTGGAGAACGTGGTGTAGCCGCCGCACAGGCCCGTGGTCAGGGAGAACTGCACCAGCTGCGCGACGTCGGGGGACACCCCGTACCAGGACAGCGTGTGGGTCAGGGTCGAGAACACGCCGATCAGGAACGAGCCGGTCACGTTCACCACGAACGTGCCCCACGGGAACCCGCCGTTGTGCCGGGCCCTGACCTCGCCGTCGACCACGAACCGGGCGGCGGCGCCCAGGCCGCCGCCGACGGCCACGAGGAGCAGTGCGAGCATCCCTGTCACCTGCCCTTCCGGCGCCGGTCGGCGCGTGCCGCCAGCGCGATCCCGCCGAGGCACGTCGCCGTGCCGCCCACGAGGGTGAGCGTCACGTACAGCAGCGCGAGCCACGCCATGTCCTGGCCGATCAGCATCTGGACCTCCAGGGCGAACGCCGAATAGGTGGTAAACCCGCCGAGCACGCCCGTGCCGATCCCGAGGCGGATCTTGCGGCGCCGGACGGTCTCACGGCCCCGGCGGGCGAGGGCCTCCAGGAGGTAGCCCAGCGCGAACGCGCCGGCGAGGTTCACCAGGAGGGTCCCGATCGGGAACCAGAGAATCGTGTGGCCCGCGTCCGGGAACAGGTAGGTCAGCGGCGTCAGCAGGATTCCGGACCAGATGCCGACGAAATAGCGCGCGACCGAACCGCCCGCGCCACCCAGCGCGACCAGGCCGACGTACCGCCAGTCGCGGTGCGGTGCTCGTGTCACGCGGCGTTTTCCCTCGTGGAGGTTCGAAAGGTCTGGGACGAACCTACCGCTCACGGGGCCGACATCGTCTCGGGGAGCACCAGGACGGGGCGCGACTGGTTGTGGATGAGCCGCCCCGCGACGGTCCCGCTCACGAGGCTGGTCGTCCAGCCGCGCAGGCCCGAGCGGTGGGCGCCGACGACGATCATCGCCGCCCCCACCTCGTCGGCCACCCGCCCCAGCTCGGCCGCCGGGTCGCCGGCACCGCGCCGCGCGCACCAGGGAAGGCCGACGTCGGCCATCGCCCGGTTCAGCCCGGCCAGGACGTCGGCCCCGTAGGCGTCGGAGGGCACGGCGATGTCCGGATCCACCGACACGGTGAATCCCCGGGAGTTCGAGACGGCTGTCTCGTCGACCCACACGCACACGAGCTCGATCAGGCTTCCACCCAGCGACTGGACGAGCGACGCTGCCCGCCGAGCCAGGTCCGGGTGCTTGTGGTCCACGCCGACCACCACGGATCGCACAGTCACCCTGACGAGGGTATGGCCAAAACGTCAGTCGAGGTGGTCCGGCAGGCCGAATCGGGGGAACCACTTCTCCGTGTCGATGAAAGTGGTGATGCCGGTGATGTGCTTGCCGTCGTTCTCCAGCACCACGATCCCCCACGGGTAGTGGCCGCCCTTCGGGTCCGCCCGGTACTGGGCGAACCCCGGGGTGCCGTTGACGTGGATCGGCATGCAGCGCGAACCCTCGCACCCGTTGCCGGGCCCGGTCATCCACGCCTGGATGTTCTCGATGCCCGCCAGCCACATCGCGTACGGCGGCATGTTCATCACCGCGTCCTCGCGCAGCAGGTTGGCCAGCGCGGTCATGTCGTAGCGCTCGAACGCCGCGACGTACCGCTCCAGGAGCTCGGTCTCGTCGGCCGACGCCTGCGCCGGCGCCTCCGAGGTGCCGGACCGGTCGGGGGCCTTCTCGGCGAGCGTGGCCCGCGCCCGCTGGAGCGCGCTGTTCACCGACGCCACGGAGGTGTCGAGCAGCGTGGCCACCTCGGCGGCCGGCCAGCGCAGCACCTCGCGCAGGATCAGCACCGCCCGCTGCTTGGCCGGCAGGTGCTGCAGCGCCGCGACGAACGCGAGCCGCACCGACTCCCGCGCGACGGCGGTGTCCGCGGGGTCGCTCGCGCCGGGGAGCACGTGCTCGGTCGGGACCGGCTCCACCCACGCGTACTCGGGCAGCACCATCGTCAGGCTCTCCTCGACCGGGTCGGCTGCGGCGCCGAGGCCCATCGGGCGCTCCCGCTTGGCGCGGCTCGAGCCGAGCTGGTCGAAGCAGACGTTGGTGGCGATCCGGTACAGCCAGGTGCGGAGCGAGGACCGGCCCTCGAACCGGTCGTACGAACGCCACGCGCGCAGCAGGGTCTCCTGCACGGCGTCGTCGGCGTCGAACGTGCCGCCCAGCAGGCGGTAGCAGTATCCGGTCAGCTCGCGGCGGTACACCTCGAGCTGAGCGGAGAGCTCGGCCCCGGCCAGGTCCTCACCGGTGCTCTGCGTGGGTTGTGACGCTGTCTGTGCCATAGCTCACACCGTACGCGGAGCCACTGACACGCTCTCGTGGATTCGACCCTGACCGAAGCCCGGGGCCCAAGTTCACCCGAGGTCGAGCTCGAACCAGACGGTCTTGCCCGTCCGCCGGCCCTCACGCGGGGGTCCGTGCCGGTGGCTCGGGCGCGGCGCCCCGCCGTGCCGGTCCACGCCCCACCGCGACGCGAGCCGTTCGAGGAACTGCACGCCGCGGCCGCCGAACTCGGTGACCGCCGGGTCGCGCAGCTCGGGCTGCACGGTCGACGAGTCGCGCACCCCCACCCGCAGCCGGTCCAGGTCCACCTCGACCGTGGCGGTGAACGGCGCCTGCCCGTGGTCGACAGCGTTGGTCAGCACCTCCGACGTCAGCAGCATCACCGTGCGGCGCAGCGGCATCGGCACCCCGCAGCTCTCCAGCACGTCGTCGACCCAGATGCGGGCCGGGCCGACGTCCAGCAGCGACGGGGCCAGCTTGCGCTCCGCCGTGGCGGGGCGCCCGAGGGACGGCGGGCCCGACGGCGCCGCCGCCCGGACGCGGACCGCGAGCACGGCGACGTCGTCCCGCTGGTCGTCCGAGGCGAGGCGGCGCACGAGGGTGACCGGCAGCGCCGCGGTGGCCGTGTCGCCGAGCGCGCCGAGCGTCTTCTGCAGGCGGTTCAGCCACTGGTCGGGGGTGGTGCCGCGCTGCTCGGCGAGGCCGTCCGTGTACAGCAGGAGCGTGTCGCCGGGATGCAGCGCCGTCACGTGGTCGGTGCGCTTCGACGTGGGCCGCACGCCGAGCATCATGTCCGGGAGCACCGAGAGGCGCTCGACCGTGCCGTCCTCGCGGAGCACGAGCGGCGGCGGGTGCCCGGCGGTGGACCAGGTGAGCTGGTACGCGCCGGCGACCCGCTCCAGCCGGGCCACCACGGCGGTCCCGCTGGCGAGCAGGCCCAGCCCGGAGTTGGCCTTGTCCAGCAGCGACAGCAGGGCCGACGGCGACTCGTCGTGGCTCCACGCGAACGCCCGCAGCAACGACCTGAGCTGGCCCATCTTCGCCGCGGCGCGCATGTCGTGGCCGGTCACGTCGCCGATCATGAACATGGTCGCGTCGTCGTCCACCGCCACGGCGTCGTACCAGTCGCCGCCGATCTGGTCGGAGCGCGTGGCGGGTGAGTAGGTCGCCGCCATGTCGAGGTGCGCCACCTCGGGCAGCCGGCTGAGCATCGCCCGCTGCAGGGTCTTCGCGGACTCCCGCCGCTCCTCCAGGAGCCGGGCCCGCTCCAGCGCGTGGCCCGTGTAGTGGGCCAGCCCGGTCTGGAGCGCGTAGGAGTCCTGGTCGGGCCCGCGGTCGTGCTCCCAGGCCAGCATGATGACGGCGACCACGGCGCCGGCCGTCACCACGGGCAGGTAGGCGCGGGCGCCGACCTCCGGGTCGCAGAACTCCTCCTTCCCCGGGAAGGCCGAGAACAGCTCCTCGCCGGTGCGGAAGAAGAGGGGCCGGCCGGTGCGGGCCGCCTCGGCGAGGGGACGCTGCTCGTCGAGCTTGGTCTGGCGCAGCCGCTGGGGGAACTGCGGCTCGGCGTGGACCAGGGACCGGTAGGTGATGCCGCGGCCGTCGGCGTCCGCGAGGGCGAACGCGCAGTACCGCGCGCCGATCCCGGCGGTGCCGACCTCCACGATGACCTCTTCGACCTGGTCCATCGTGTTGGCGTTCGCGAAGGCCTCGCTCAGCGAGAGCAGGAACCGGCTGCGTCGGTTCGCCCGGACGGCGGTCTCCTGGATGCGGCGTGCGCGCTCGCGCTCGGCGCGCAGGCGCAGCTCGGCTGTGCAGGCCGCGGCGAGGTCGGCGAGGGAGTCCAGGTCGTCCTGCGACCACTCGCGGGGCTGATCGTCCACGGCGCACAGCGCGCCGACCGCGCGCCCGCGCAGGTCGAAGACGGGGTAGCCGGCGAGTGCGACCAGGCCCATCTCCCGGACCAGGTAGTTGTCGCACAGCAGCGGGTCCGCGCGGGCGTCCACCGTGACGACCGGCTCGCCGCGCGCCGTGATGACGTTGGTCAGCGTGCCCGGGTGCTGCAGCAGCCGGTTGGACTGCATCGGCTCCGGCACCCCGGACGCTCCCGCGAGGACCTGGCCCTCCCGGACCACGAAGTAGACGACGGCGGCCGGGACCCGCAGGTGCCGCCGCACCAGGCGAGCAAACCGGTCAAAGGCCTCATCCGCTGTGGGAGCAGCGAGACCGACGTGCTCGAGGTCTCGCAGCGCCTGGAGGTCCGTCGGCATCCCATCAGTATTGCGAGAGAAGGACGCGTGCGCGACAGATGTACCGGATGTGTCCCTTTTGCGCCGGGCAGGTAGCCTGCCCGTTCCCGGTCACACCTCGAGCAGACCGCGCTGGTGGGCGACGCTTACCGCCTCCGCCCGGCCCGAGGCGCCGAGCTTGGCCAGCAGGTTGGACACGTGCACGCTCACCGTCTTGGTCGAGATGAACAGCCGCTCGCCGATCTGCCGGTTGGACAGCCCCTGCGCAACCAGGCCGAGCACCTCCTCCTCGCGCTCCGTGAGGGTCGACGCCGTCGCGCGGCGGACCCCCGGCAGGTCGAGCCGCGCCCGCCGGGCGAGCGCCCGGACCGCGTCGGCCAGGGGCTGTGCGCCCATGTCCTCCGCGGCCGAGAGCGCCTCGGCGGCCTCGACCTCCGCGGCCTGCCGCTCACCGGCGCCCAGCAGGGCCTCGGCCCACCGGTAGCGCGAGCGCGCCACCTCGTAGCGGTACCCGAAGTCGAAGGCGTTCACGGTGTCCTGCCAGCTCGCGGCGGCCTCCCGCCACAGGTCTGCGGCCGCCCGCTCAGCGCTGCCGGCACCCGCGGTGCTGCCCACGACCGCGTGGAGCCGGGCGTTCTCGGCGGCGGCCCGCTGGAGCCAGGCCCGTCCCTCGGGGCCGAGCACGCCGCCGCGAGGACGCCCGCGCTGCGCCGTCTCGCGGGCGATCGCGAGGAGCGCGTCCCCGGCGTCGAGGCGTTCGGCCGCGCGTGTCTCCACGGCGGTGGCGGCGGCCGAGCCGGGGGCACCCGCGCGGCCCGCGGACCGGTCGGCCTGCGCGGCGTCGGCCAGGGCCGCGATCGCCAGTGCGGACAGCCAGATCCGGCCCAGGAACACCTCGGTCCACACCTCGCCCAGGTGGTCGGTGATCCGCACCGCCAGGGCCGCGGCGTCGTCGTACCGGCCCGCCCAGGTCAGGGCGTCGACCAGGCTGCCGCCGCCGATCAGGGCGATCTGGCCGTCGCTCTGCCAGTGGTCGAAGAGGGCTTCGCCGCGCGGGATGGCGTCGGCGTCGCCGCGCGCCACCGCCGCGTACATCTGGGTGGCCTCCAGCACGTGCTTGTGCGTGGCCGGCACCCCGCCGGCGGGTCGCGGCGACAGGTCGCCGCGGAAGTAAAGCATGACCTCCTGCAGGATCCGGAGGTTGACGGTCGGCGTGCTCCAGGCCAGCCCGAGCTCCTCGGCCCGGGCGAGCGCGTGCTCCACCCGCTGCTGGGCGGCCTCGAGCTCGCCCGCGTAGAACCGGTTGGCCGTGGCGTTGTAGAGCGTGCGCATCTCCGTGAGCACGTCCCCGGCCTCGGTCGCCGCCGTACGGGCCTCGTCGAGGAGTGCCGCCGCCCGGTCCGGGTCGGCCACGTCGAGCACGGCGAGGGTCGAGAGCGCCGCGGCGAGGGCGCCGGGCTGCCCGACGGACCGCGCCTCCTCGATGGCGCACTGCGCGTGCCCGCGGGCGTCGTCGTCCAGGTCGATGATCATCGTGACCCGCGCCAGCAGCGCGTTGGTCCAGATCCGCTCCGGGCTGCGCTCGGGCAGCATCTGGAGGGCGGCCCGGAGGTCCTCGATGGCCGCCTCGACCTGGCCGGGCACCTCGTCCCAGGTGGGCAGGTCGAGGTACCGGTGCACGAGCACGTGCCGCAGCCCGGCCCGGCGCATGGGATCGACGGCCCCGTCGACCGCGCGCTGCGTCAGCTTGACCGCCCGCATCGGGTCGCCGGCGCGTGCTGCGGCCTCGCCCGCCGCTACCGCGACGTCGACCCGGTCGCGGCCGATCCGCTCCTCTGCGTCCGGCACGGACTCCCACAGGGCGAGCACCTGCTCCCAGTGCCTGAGCTCCTCCTCGGGGGCGAGCAGCCGGCGGGCCCGCAGGGCGGCGTCGCGCGACGCGGACAGCGCCGCGGGCAGGTCGTGGCCCTCGTAGGCGTGGTGGGCGCGCTCGGCCGCGCTGCCGATCGGCATGCCGTCGGGCCCGTCCTGCTCGATGACCGCGAGGTAGGCGCGGTGCACCGACGACCGCTCGCCCGGCAGCAGGTCGGCGTACAGGGCCTCGGCGAGCAGCGCGTGCCGGAACTCCAGGTGGACGCCCGACACGACGAGCACCTGCTGGGTCACGGCCTCGCGCAGTGCGGCGTCGACGTCGTGCGCGCCCCAGCGGGCGGCCGCGGCCCGCAGCAGCTCCTCGCGCACGCGGCGTCCGGCGACCGACGCGATGCGCAGCACCTGCTGCACCTCGGGGTCCAGTCGTTCCAGCCGGGTGCGGAGCACCTCGGTGAGCGTCCAGGGCAGGCTGGCGGAGTCCGGCCCGGCGTCCAGGAGCTCTTCCGCGAAGAAGGCGTTGCCCTCGGACCGGTCCAGCACGTCGGCGAAGCCGGCGGCGGGCAGGGGCCGGCCGGCCAGGGCGGTGGTGAACTCGCGCAGCTCGTCCTCGGTGAAGGGCTGCAGGTCGATCCGCTCCACGTGCTCCAGCCGGGACAGCTCGGCGAGCAACGGGCGCAGCGGGTGCCGGCGGTCGACGTCGTCCGCCCGGTAGGTGACCACGAGCAGGACGTTCTCGGAGCGGGCGCGGGCGGCGAGGAAGCGCAGCACGTCGCGCGTCGACGCGTCGGCCCAGTGCGCGTCCTCGACGACGAGCACGAGCGGGCGCTCGGGCGCGCCGGCGACCGCCAGGCTGCGCGCGATGCCCTCGAAGAGCTGGAGCCGTTCGTCGTGGTCGGCGTCGGCGCTGCTGCCGGGCTCCAGGAGCCGCCACAGCGCCGGCCGCTCCGCGACGAGCTCGGTGACCCGCGCGGCGGCGTCGGGCCCCGCGGCCCCGGCCTGCAGCTGGGTGAGGGCCTCCGTGAAGGGGAGGTAGGGGATGCCGACCTGGCCCAGGTCGACGCAGTGCACGACGACGGCGCTGGCCCCCGCCTGCTCCGCCGCCTGCGCGACGTGGCCGATGAGGCGGGTCTTGCCCACACCGGCGTCGCCGCCCACGAGCACGAGGCCCGGGCGGCCTGCCGAGGCGCGACCCACCGCCAGCAGGAGGGAGGCAACCTGCTCCTGCCGGGAGACCAGGGGGATCGTCGTAGACCGTCGCACCTGCACATCGTGCCACCGGTCACTGACAATCCCCCTGGCCTGGCCTTTCTCTGGTTCTGCCGAGCCGGCGCCCAGGGCGCCGGCGCCCACCGTCGTCACGCGAACAGGCCGTGCCGCTTGGCGGTTGCCGGGCGCATGCCCGCGATGCCCTTCCTGATCTGCTCCGTGCGGTTCGCACGTGCGGCGCGCCGCTCCAGGCGGGCGGCACGGTCCGCCGCGGTCGGCCGCTTGCTGCGCCAGGCGTTCTTGGCCTGGCTCTGTCGGTACTCGATCTCCGCGTCGACCGCGGGTCCCCACAACGACATGATTCCTCCGATGTCCCCGGCGGGCCGTGTGCCCGTCCGGCTGATGAGGAAGACACTCGTCCTGAGTCGCGGGGGTGCGGATCGGGAGGTCGGCCAGTCCTGGCCGACGGGGTACCTCAGTGCGGCGTCTGAGGTACCCCCGCGCGGGCCTGAGGTGGCCCTGAGGTGCCTTAGTGCACCTCAGGGCCGCCGGAACGCGCCTCGGCGGACGCTCGAGATGCCCCGCGGGCCGCGCGGCGAGACACTGGGCGGGCGAGATTCAGGGAGTTCACAGCCCCACTATTGCGATCTACGTCACAGCAGACGCACACTGGAAGTAGCAGCGGACCCAATTCGGGGGTGGATCGTGACCGGAACCGAAGCTGGAACGTACGACATCTTGCCCATGCTGGGCCGTGGGAAGCACCGCAACCCCAAGAAGGGCGCGTGCTTCATGGAGCTCGCCTCCTTCCTCGCGGGGGAGAAGTGGAGCGACCATCCAGCCTGCACGCACCCGCTCATCGCGATGCTGGCGCGCGCGGTGAACGACCTGACGGCGGACCACGCCCGCCCGCAGCTCGCGCCGCTCATCCCATCGGTCATCGGCCTGACCAGCACCGACCCGCGCTGGGACGTGCGGATCGCGCTGCGCGCCGCGCAGACGGCGCTGCCGGTGTCGCCCGCGGACCGGCAGCAGACGCTCGCCGTCGCCGTCCTCGGCTCCGAGCGCATGCTCGACGTCCTGGAGGACCGTCCGGCAGGCACCCTCGCACCGGAGAGCAAGGACGCGCTGGCGGCCGTACCGAAGACGGCGGCCTGGGCCGAGAGGTTCTGCGCCGGCACCAGCGTGCGGCCCAAGAGGTTCGTCCGTGACGCCGCGCCGAGCGTGGTCTCCACCGCGGTGCAGGGCATCTCGGAGGCGTTCGTGCCGGACGTCGACGCACGCCTGAGGAACCTGCTCGCAGCAACTATTGCCGATGCGCGCCGCTGGGCCGGGGACGCGGACGACGACGCCCGCACGCTCGACCCGCTGGCGTGGGGCCCGGTGGTCAAGGCGGCTCCGACAACTGCCTGACACACCTGGCCGGACAGGGGGAACCGGGGGGGGGGGGGAGAAGGGGGGGGGGGGGGAGGGGGAGAAGCCACCCCCAAAGAGGGGAACCCACCCCCCACACCACCAAGAACACAGTCTGACGCCTGGCCCGACGCCCGGTTCCAACCCCTG
>NZ_JBHWLR010000008.1:157848-182131 GCF_042731755.1 Promicromonospora sp. NPDC059942 | reverse complement strand
TGGGTGGGGGGGCCGGGGGGGCAAGACGGCTCAAAAAGCTGCCGAACACACCGGGCCGGAGGGGGGAAACGGGGGGGGGGCACACGGGGGGCCCCCCCGACCCGAGTCATGTCCGGACGGGCCGGCCGGGCAGGTCGAGCAGCCCGGTGAATGACCGTGTCGAGAACCTGTCGATCGAGCAGGCGCGACATCGTCACCACCGTGTCAGACAGACCCGACCGGAGGACGGAACCATGCGATACACGATCCTGCTGCACTACCCGGAGATGACGCCCGAGGAGGTCGGGTCCGGCGGCTGGGAAGAGGGCGAGCGCGAGTTCCAGGCCTACGCCACCGCGCTCGACCAGGCGGGCGTGCTGCTCTCGGCGGAGGTGCTGCAGCCGTCGTCGTCAACCACCACGGTGGCCGTGCGCGACGGCGAGCTGCGCGTCCAGGACGGCCCCTTCGCCGACACGAAGGAGCAGCTCGGCGGCACCTTCGTCGTCGACGTGCCGGACCTCGACGCCGCTCTCGCCTGGGCGCAGAAGGCGCCGTCCGTCCAGTGGGGCACCGTCGAGGTGCGGCCGAGCGCCACCCACTTCGAGAACGGCGCGTGGACGCGCTGACCGACCGCGCGCACGTGCGGGCCGTCGCCGAGGCGGCGGCCCGCACGTCGTACGGCCGCCTGCTGGCGCTGCTCGCGGCCCGCGACGGCGACATCCAGCGCGCCGAGGACGCCCTCGGCGAGGCCTTCGAGCGCGCCCTGCGGCACTGGCCCGACGACGGCGTGCCGGACAACCCCGACGGCTGGCTCCTCACCGTGGCCCGCAACCGGCTGCGCGACCTGTACCGCTCCGCCGCTCACCGCACCACCGTGCCGCCCGACGCCGGACCCGAGCCCGCCGCGCCGCCCGAGGACGTCGACCCCGACGCGATCGGGGACCGCTGGCTGGAGCTCATGTTCGTCTGCGCCCACCCAGCGGTCGAGGCCGGCATCCGCACCCCGCTGATGCTGCAGACCGTGCTCGGCGTGCAGGCCACGGACATCGCGGCGGCGTTCGCCGTCCCCGCGCCCACGATGGCGCAGCGCCTGGTCCGGGCGAAGCGCCGCATCCGGGACGCGCGCATCCCGTTCCGCATCCCCGGCCGGGACGAGGTGCCCGACCGCCTGCCGCCCGTGCTGGAGGCGGTGTACGGCGCGTACGCGATCGACTGGCGCGGCGCCGCGCCCGAGGTGCGCGGCTCGCTCACCGGCGACGCGCTCACGCTGGCCCTGCTCCTGGCCGACCTGCTGCCCGAGCCCGAGGTGCTCGGCCTGGCCGCCCTGCTCTGCTTCTCGCTGGCGCGCGCCGGCGCGCGCGGGGCCGACGGCGCCTTCGTGCCGCTCGACGAGCAGGACGTCGCCCGCTGGGACACCGGCCTGATCGAGCGCGGCGAGGCGCTGCTCCGGCGGTCGCTCGCCGACCCGGCCTTGTCCGCAGGCCCGCCCTCGCCCGCCGGCCCCGCTTCCTCCGCCGAGCAGCCCGGCGGCCCGCCCGGCCGGTTCCGTCTCGAGGCCGCGATCCAGTCCGTGCACTGCGCGCGGGCGCGCACGGGCCGCACCGACTGGCCCGCGCTCGTCACGCTGCACCGGGCGCTGCTCCGCGTCGCGCCGACGCTCGGCGGGCGGGTGGCGCTCGCGGCCGTCGTCGCCCGGGTCGACGGCGCTCCCGCGGGGCTGGCCGCGCTGGACGAGGTCGCGGCCGCGGAGCCGGCGTCGGGCCGGTTCCAGCCGCTGTGGGCGACCCGCGCGCATCTCCTGGCCGAGGCCGGTGACACCGAGGCCGCACGGGCCGCGTACGCCAAGGCGCGCTCGCTCACGACGGACCCGGCCCTGCGGGAGTTCCTGGCGCAGCGGAGCGCCGCCGTCGGCTGAGGCAACCGGGTGACGCCGCCGGGTGAAGCCGGCCACCCTCGTCCCGAAACCCGGATCCGCGCCTCCCTACCAACGAAGCGAGCTCCTGGTTCGTCCTTGTTCCACGAGGGGCGCCCACACGAGGGGGCCTGAGAACGGGGACCGACCATGACGACCAGCACAGCGATGATCACCGGCAAGGATGTCGCGGCGGTCGAGCGCGATCTGCGGCGCATGGAGCTGCTCAACCGACGCGAGCACAGGATTCGCGCGGCCGGCCGTTCGGTCCCGGTGACGTCCTACCTCACGCTCGCCACGCGCTCACGGGACCGCTGGAGGTACGCGGACGCGTGATGTCGAGGGCGGGGCCGCAGATCCAGGGGGTTCGGCGGCCCCGCCCCATTTCACCCAGGTATTTACACGGACCGATCCTGACCTGGCCCTTAGGCTCCTTGGCATGAGCGGACACTCTTCACCCCATCTGCCAGCGGACGGTCATGCGCCCGTCCCGCCCCCGCCAGGTGGGTACGACTCGGTGCCGCCTGCCGTCGGGCCCCCACCGCCACCTCCCGCGACACCGCCCGGCGTCCCGGTGTCCGGCGGCCAGCAGCCCCCTGCCCCGCCCCGGAAGAACGGGCGGCGGGCCCTGATCATCGCCGTCGTGGTGGTCCTGCTCCTCGCGGCCGGCGCGGGGGTCTGGTACCTGCTGCGGCCGCCGCCGATCCCCGACCCGGAGCCCGCCGCGGAGGAGCTCGCGGCCGCGCTCCAGGCCGGTACGCCCGCCGACTTCCCGCTGACGATGGAGACCTCCGCGTCACCCGACGAGCAGTACGCCGCGGTGTTCGAGCAGCTCGTGGCCGCCGTCGGCGAGGACGCCGGCACCGTGGCGGTCAAGAGCGTGACCCCGCTCGAGGAGGGCGACGGCGGCACCGCGACCGCCACCGCGACGCTCGCCTGGACCTGGCCCGTGGCGACCGAGGAGGCCTGGGAGTACGAGACGGTCGTGGAGCTCACCTACCCGGGCCCGGCCGACGGCGAGGCCGGCGCCTGGGAGGCCGCCTGGAACCTCGGCGTGCTGGTGCCGGGCCTGGAGGCGGGCGAGCGGCTCGCGGTCGAGCGCACCGAGCCGGTGCGCGGCGACATCGTGACGACCAGCGGCGAGACGATCGTCGGGCTCACCCCCGTGCACCGCGTGGGCATCGACAAGACCCGCCCGGGCTGGGACACGGCCGCCGCCCAGCTCGGCACGGTGCTGGGCTTCGACCAGGCGACGACCGACGACATCGCGGCGCAGGTCCAGGCCGCGGGCGACAAGGCGTTCATCGACGTCATCACCATCCGCGACAACGACCCGGAGTACGACTTCAACGCAGCGATGGCGATCGCCGGCGTCGTCGGGATCCCGGACGAGATCCCGCTCGCGCGGGACCGCGACTTCGCCCGCGCGCTGCTCGGCACGGTCGGCGAGGCGACCGAGGAGATCGTCAAGGACTCGGAGGGCACCATCAAGGCCGGCGACATGGTGGGCCTGTCCGGCGTGCAGGCGGCCTACGACGAGCAGCTGCGCGGCGTGCCCGGTCTGGCGGTGACCATCGAGCCCGTCGAGGACGCGGAGGGCGGCGAGAGCCGCGAGGCCTTCACGATCGATAAGAAGGACGGCGAGCCCGTGGCCATCTCGCTCGACCCGGAGACGCAGCTGCGCGCGCAGGCGGCGCTCGCCGACTTCGGCGACCTGGCGAGTGCGATCGTGGCCATCAAGCCGTCCACCGGTGAGGTGCTCGCGGCGGCGTCCGGCCCGGGTTCGGAGGGGTTCAACACCGCGACCCTCGGGCAGTACCCGCCGGGTTCCACCTTCAAGATCGCGACGTCGCTGGCGATGCTCCGCGCCGGGACGACGCCGGACTCGACGCTGCCCTGCACCGCCACGATCAACGTGGAGGGCCGCGAGTTCAAGAACGTGCCCGGGTACCCGCAGTCCGCGATGGGCGACGCCGTGCCGTTCCGGACGGTGTTCGCGAACTCGTGCAACACCGCCTTCATCTCGCAGCACCAGGCGATCTCGCAGCAGCAGCTGCACGACGCCGCGGCGTCGCTCGGCCTGGGCGCCGAGCACACGGTGTCCTTCGGCGGTGCGGCGGCGTTCGGCGACGTGCCGACCGAGGCCTCGGGCACGGAGCACGCGGCGTCGATGATCGGCCAGGGTCAGGTGCTGGCCACGCCGCTCGCGATGGCGACCGTCGCGGCGAGCGTCTCCGCAGGCCACACCGTTTCCCCGTGGCTGGTCGAGCCGACGGGCAAGGAGGCGGACGCCGAGCCGGCGGGCGACCTGACCGCGGACGAGGCGGCCACCCTGCGCGACCTCATGGGTGGCGTGGTGCAGGAGGGCTCGGCCCAGATCCTGCAGGACGTCTCCGGGATCGTCGGCGCCAAGACGGGCACCGCCCAGTTCGGTGACGGCACGAAGGCGCACGTCTGGATGCTCGCGATCGCGAACGACCTGGCGGCGGTCGTGTTCATCGAGGAGGGCGAGCTCGGCTCGACGACCGCCGGGCCGGTGATGCACGAGTTCCTCAAGGGGAGCTGATCCCCGGCAGGTACGACCGGGTGCGAACGACAGAGCGCCTGCCCGACGGTCCCCGGTGATGCCGGGGCGGGTCGGGCAGGCGCTCTGTCGTGCGGCGTCGAGCGGGGCCGCTCGTCCGGCCGGAGCAGGCGGGCGGTCAGCCCTTGAAGCCGGCCTCGGTGCACGTGGCCTTGTAGGACTCGATGGCGCTGCCGATCGCCGCCGGACGGGCGATCGTCCCGCCGAGCGCCTGGTCGAACGGGGCGCGCACGGCCTCGAGGTGGCCGATGCTGACCTCGTCCGCCTTGCCGATGATCAGGCCGATGTTCGTGCTCACCTTCGTGGCGACACCGGTCAGGTCCTCGGTGAGCGGAGCCGCGACGGCCGGCGCCGCCTGCTGGATGCCCGACACGAGCGGCCCGGCGAAGAACGCGTTGCACGTCTCGACGAGGTCGTACTCGCCGGTGCTGATCGGGGCCTCGGCCACGGGGGACGGGGCGACCTGCTGCACCTCGCCGCTCGACGGCGTGAAGTCGTTGGCCATGTCCTCGAGGGCCCCGCATCCGGACAGCAGAAGCGCACTGGCGACCACGGCCACGGCCGCCCAGTTCTTACTGGTGCTCACGATCTACTTCCCTCACGTCATCGGGTCAGAAAAGTGCGGTTCGGCTGCACTCGCCCGCGAGTCTAGCGGCACGGCCACCACGGAAGGCCAGCGGTCCTGTGGGGGAAGTCGGACGCTCAGGCCACGGGAGCGGCCTGAGCGTCCGAGGTGGTGCCTGGCGGCGGGGTCAGCGCCCGCCGTCCGCCGGGGGCTCGTCCTGCGGCCCGGGGGCCGCGGGAGGCGCGGGTTCCGCCGGCGGCGTCGGGCCGGAGCCCGGGACGGGTCCCGCCGAGCGGAGGACGGCGAGCCGGGAGCGGTACTCGGCCTCGTCGATCTCGCCGCGGGCGAAGCGGTGGCCCAGGAGCGTCACCGGGTCGGCAACGGCTGCCGTGTGCGCGGCCCACGGGCCGCCCCACCCGCCGCGCGGGCCGCGCCGGGCACGCCGCGCGATCAGGAAGACCACGGTCGCGAACAGCAGGAACCACAGCAGCGGGAAGATGAGGAAGAACGGGCCGGGTCCGCCCCAGCCGTACTGCGGCCCGTGTGCGAGGACCTCTGTCGTCGCGGTGAGCATGTCGACCTCCAGCAGTCGGTTCGGCCGGTGGTTCCGGCCACACCACCAGGCTGCCGCCGTCCGGCGCCGGGGGCGTCAGCCCGGCGTACCTGCCGGGCTACCCCTCTGGTGCCGCCCAGCCGGGCCGCACGAGCCCCGCCTCGTACGCCAGCACCACGAGCTGCGCGCGGTCGCGCGAACCGGTCTTCATGAGCACCCGGGAGACGTGCGTCTTCACGGTCGACTCCGACAGGTACAGCCGGCCCGCGATCTCGTCGTTGGCGAGGCCGCCCGCCACCTCGACGAGCACCTCCCGCTCCCGCGGCGTGAGGTCGGCGAGCGCCGGCACCGGCCGCACGGTCCGGGTCGCGTCGGCGACCTTGGCCAGCAGGCGCCGCGTCACCGTGGGCGAGAGCAGTGCGTTGCCCGACGCCGCGACCCGCACCGCGCGGACCAGCTCCGCCGGCTCGGTGTCCTTGACCAGGAACCCGGACGCCCCGGCGCGGATCGCCTCCGTGACGTACTCGTCGAGCTCGAACGTCGTCACCACCACCACGTGCACACCCGCCGCGCGGGGCTCCGCGATGATGCGGCGGGTCGCCTCGAGCCCGTCCAGGCCGGGCATGCGGATGTCCATGAGCACCACCTGGGGCAGGTGCTCCAGGGTGAGCGCCACGGCTTCGTCGCCGGTCGCGGCCTGGGCCACGACGCGCATGTCGTCCTCGGAGTCGATCAGGGCGCGGAAGCCGCCGCGCACCAGGGCCTGGTCGTCGGCGAGCAGGACGTCGATCATGCGGTGTCTCCGGTCTCGGGTGCGTCGGGTGGTGCGGCGTCGTTCGGCGGGGTGGTCCCCGGGCGCGGGGTCCCGGTCCGCCGGGCGACCGGGAGGCGGGCCCGGACCGCCCAGCCGGGTCCGTCCGCGCGGGGGCCGGCGGTCAGGGTGCCGCCCGCGCCCTCGACGCGCTCGCGCATCCCGAGCAGCCCGTAGCCGGCCACGACGGGTTCCGCGCCGGCGGGGACGCCGTCGTCGGACACCGTGACCTCGACGGCGTCGCCCCTGGTCACGCGCAGCGTGACCCGGCGGGCCGACGGCGCGTGCCGCCGCACGTTGGTCAGCGACTCCTGGACCACCCGGTGCACGACGCCGGCGACGTGGTCGGGCAGGTCGTCCACGTCGGTGAGCTCGACGGTGACGTCGAGGCCGTCGGCGCGGGCCTGGTCGGCCAGCCGGCGCAGGCCGGTGAGGTCCCAGGTGGGGGTGAGGGGCGCGGCGCCGTCCCACTGCGGCTCCGCGGCGGCGGGCGGGCCGGCGGCGGGCGTGGCGACGTCGGCCGTGGCGGCGACGTCCGCCGGGCCGGCCCCGCTGGCCGGGCCGGCGGGCTGCGTTCCCGAAACGGACGGGGACGTCCCTTCGCGGACGATCCCGAGCACCGTGCGCACCTCGGCGAGCGCGTCCTTGCTGGTGTCGCGGATGTTGGTCAGCGCCTCACGTGCCTGACCGGGGTTCCGGTCGATCAGGTGCAGGCCCACGCTGGCCTGGACGTTGATCGCGGACAGGGAGTGGGCGAGCACGTCGTGCAGCTCGCGCGCGATGCGCAGGCGTTCCGAGGCGACGGCGGTGCGCTCGCGTTCGGCGGCCGTCTCCAGGGCCGCGGCGCGCGCGGCGGCTCGGCGCGCGATCCGGTCGCGCGCGCCGCTCGCGATCAGCAGCACGACCGTGAGCCAGGCCGCCCCCGCGACGAGCGCCCCCGTGGTGAGGAACCATGAGCCGTCCGCGCTGTCCCAGCCCGGGCCGTGGTAGCCCGGCGGACCCCAGGTGCGGTCGGGCTCGACCGGGTTCTCGGTCAGGAACCGTCGGAGGCGGGGGACGAGCAGAGTGGCGGCGACCCCCACCCCGCCGGCGAGCAGGGCGGCCCCGGACCATGCGACCAGCCGGGCCCGGCGCACCTCGCCGCTGAGCATGACGCCGGCCAGCACCGCCGCCGGGCCGAGGAATCCCGGCCCCCACGGGTATCCGGCCAGCAGGAACACGAGCGTGGCGGCGACGGACAGCACCGTCGCGAGGGCGGGACGGCGCGGCAGCAGCAGCACCAGAACCGCGGGCGACACCAGCAGCAGGAGGACCCCGGCGAGGTCGAGGTCCGTGGCCCACGACTGGCCGCGCGAGGCACCGAACGAGCCCAGCACGGAGGCGACCGCGACGGCGACGCCCACGAGCACGCGCGGCCGGAGGCGGTCGAACGGCGCCGTGACGGGCGGGTCCGCGAGGGCGGCGGGGTTCGGACGGGTGCCCAGCATGCTCGCACGCTACGCCGGGCCGGGGTCCGCCGCGTCGCACCGCGGTGCCGCCGCGTGTCAGCCCCTGGTACCGCCCGGGGGGACGGCGCCGGGCGCTGGTGTGGTGCCCGGCGACCGCCCCCGTTCTGCCGATCAGGCGAAGCGGGCCGTGCGCTCCACCACGCGGCCGGCGCCGCGCCCGGCGTCGGCGGCCGGGTCCCAGCTGTAGACCTCGGTGCCGGTGATGAAGACGCGCTCGGCGCGCTGGTCGGTGTCGAGCGGGTCGCCCGACCAGAGCACGACGTCGCCGTCGAGCCCCTCGGCGATGGCACCCACGCGGACGTCGAGCCCGAGGAACGACGCGGGGTTGGTGGTGATCGCGGCCAGCGCGGTCTCGCGGGGCAGCCCGTCGCGCGCGGCGAACGACGCCTGGTGCACCAGGAAGTTGATCGGGATGACGGGGTGGTCGGTCGTGATCGCGACCCGCACGCCTGCCGCGGCCATGGCGGCGATGTTGCGGTTCGCCCGGTGCCGCACCTCGACCTTGGACCGCGAGACGAACATCGGCCCGTAGATGACCGGGATGTCCTTCTCGGCGAGGACGTCGGCGATCAGGTGGCCCTCGGTGCCGTGGTTGATGACGAGCCGGTAGCCGAACTCCTCCGACAGGCGGATCGCCGTGGCGATGTCGTCGGCGCGGTGCGTGTGCTGGTCCCAGGCGAGCTCGCCGGCGAGCACACGGGCCAGGGTCTCCTTGCCGAGGTCGCGCTCGAACGGCTTGCCCTCCTCCGCCGCGGCGTCCCGCTTCGCGGCGTAGTTCTGGGCGTCGACGAAGGCCTTGCGGATCACGTTTGCGACGCCGAGGCGGGTCGACGGGAGCTGCTTCTTGTCCCCGTACACGCGCTTCGGGTTCTCGCCGAGGGCGCTCTTGACCGACACCGAGTCGCTGATGACCTGCTCGTCGATCGTGCGGCCGCCCCAGGTCTTGATCGCGACGGTCTGGCCGCCGATCGGGTTGCCCGAGCCCGGCTTGATGACCGCCGTCGTCACGCCGCCCGCGAGGGCGTCGCGGAAGCCCTCCTCGTCGATCTGGACGGCGTCGATCGCGCGCAGCGCGGACCCGTTCGGGTCGGTCATCTCGTTGGTGTCGTTGCCGGCCCAGCCCTCGCCCTCCTCGTGGATGCCGATGTGGCCGTGCGCCTCGACGAAGCCGGGCAGGAGCCACTTGCCCTGGGCGTCGACGGTCTCGGTGCCCTCGGGCACGGCGACGTCGGTGCCGACGGCGGTGATCACGCCGTCCTCGATGAGGACCGTGCCGTTCTCGATGGGCTCGGCGGCGACGGGGACCACGTAGGCGTTGGTGATGGCGATGCTGGAGCGCGTTGTCATGGGTACATCATTACCCAGGCTAACGAGGTCGCCGGAACGTGGCTGGTGCCCGTTCGCGCGGAGCGCATGGGTATGCGTGACAGATGCTCGTTCGGCATGCGAAAATGTATAGCAATAACTAAACTCACGGCATGGCGGACGAGGAATGGAGCATCTACGTCGTCGACGAGGTGCGTGAATGGATCGACGAACTGGACGACGCATCTCACAAGCGCGTCGTCGAGGGGCTGGACGCTCTGGCTGAGCGTGGGCCGAAGCTGGGTCGACCACTGGTGGACACGCTTCGCGGTTCCACGTTGGCGAACCTGAAGGAGCTGCGGCCTGGTTCGATCCGGATCCTGTTCGTGTTCGATCCGTGGCGCTCCGCGATCCTGCTGGTTGCTGGTGACAAGAGGAACCGCTGGCAGGAGTGGTACGTCGAGGCGATTCCGATGGCCGAGGAGCGGTACCAGAAGTATGTGGCCAAGCGTTCCGATGAGGAGGACGTGTCATGACGGGCTATGTGAAGTGGCAGGACATTCGCGCTGAGCACGTGGCGCGGGCGGGCGGCGAGGAGGCCGTCGAACGCGGGAAGCAGGAACTCCTGGCCGAGGTCACGGGCTACCGGCTCGCCGAGCTCCGCAAGAAGAGGCGGCTGACCCAGCAGCAGGTAGCCGATCGGATGGGTGTCACCAAGGGACGGGTCTCCCAGATCGAGAAGGGCAAGATCTCCGGCCAGGAGGTGCTCGCGCGATATGCGCACGCCCTGGGCGGCCAGCTGCAGCAGGCGATCCTGTTCGACGACGGCGAGATCGCCGGTATCGCGTAAGGACCGGTGTTTGAGCGCAGCCGGCTCCGAAGGTCCCGGCCGCGCTCACGTTGTCAGCCCGACGTCGCCGGGTTGGTCGCCTTCCCGTCGAGCCACAGGGTGTCGGACGCGTCGCTGTGCGTGCCCGACGTGCCCACGTGCTTGGCGCTGATCTTCGGTCCCTTCGTGATCACGTGGACCATCGCCATCCCGTGGCCCCGGCCCAGGCCGTAGTCCTCCTTGAGCCACTCCAGGATCGGACCGGCCTTGGTGGACGCGTCGAACCCGCGCTCCTCGGCGAGCTTGATGAGCTCGCGCGGGGTGTGCCCGGTCTTCTCCTCGACGGCGTCGAGGTAGGCCTGAAATGACATCGGGGTGGTCCTCTCGTACGGGTGGCGGGGCCGTCGGCACCGCCTTCTACCAGTACAGACGCCGTCGTTCCCGGGAACTCATCGGGGGACGGCAACCCGGCACGAGCGAAGGTCGGGCGGGGACCAGTTTTCCCTGGGCCGGGCAGCCCCCGAGCGCCGATCCATAGACTCGACGTCGTGGACTTCTACAACGCGTACGCCCACGGGTTCGCCCGGGTCGCGGCCTGCACCATCCCCGTCGCCGTCGCCGACCCCGCGGCGAACGCCGCCGTCGTGCTCGACCAGGCGCGGCGGCTGCACGACGACGGCGTGGCCGTCGCGGTCTTCCCCGAGCTGTGCCTGAGCGGCTACGCCATCGACGACCTCCTCATGCAGGACACCCTCCTGGAGTCGGTCCTGGACGCCCTCGCCGACATCAAGGAGGCGAGCGTCGACCTCATGACGGTGCTCGTGGTCGGGGCGCCGCTCCTGGTCGGGAGTCGGTTGCTGAACACCGCCGTCGTCGTGCACCGCGGGCGGATCCTGGGCGTCGCGCCCAAGTCCTACCTGCCGAACTACCGCGAGTTCTACGAGAAGCGGCAGTTCGCCCCCGGCGACGAGCACCGCGGCACGCTGACCCTGCTCGGCGAGGAGGTCCCGCTCGGCTCCGACCTCATCTTCCGGGCCGACGACGTGCCCGGGCTCGCGATCCACGCCGAGGTCTGCGAGGACATGTGGGTGCCCGTGCCGCCCAGCGCGCTCGCGGCGCTCGCGGGCGCGAACGTGCTGCTCAACCTGTCCGCCAGCCCGATCACCGTGGCCCGCGCCGAGGACCGCCGCCTGATCGTGCGCAGCGCGAGCTACCGCTGCAACGCCGCGTACGTCTACACGGCGGCCGGCCAGGGCGAGTCCAGCACCGACCTCTCCTGGGACGGCCAGACCATGGTCTACGAGGCCGGCGACCTGCTCGGCGAGACCGAGCGCTTCCCGGACGGGCCGCGCGCCACCGTCGTCGACGTCGACCTCGACCGCCTGCGGCAGGAGCGGCTCCGGCAGGGCACCTTCGACGACAACCGGCGCGGTCTCGGGATGGCCACGCCGGGTTCCGCCGATGACGGCGGCGACTTCCGCGAGATCACGTTCAGCGTGCACCCGCCGCAGGGCGACATCGGCCTGCGCCGCAAGGTGGACCGCTTCCCCTTCGTGCCGGACGACGCCGAGCGCCTCGCCCTGGACTGCTTCGAGGCGTACAACATCCAGGTCACCGGGCTGGAGCAGCGCCTGCGCGCCATCGGGCAGCCCAAGGCCGTGATCGGCATCAGCGGCGGCCTGGACTCCACGCACGCGCTGATCGTCGCGGCCAAGGCGATGGACCGGCTGGGCCGGCCGCGCACCGACATCCACGCGTTCACCATGCCGGGCTTCGCGACGACGTCGGAGACCAAGGACCGCGCGGTCCGGCTCGCCGAGGCCCTGGGCGTGACGTTCCAGGAGCTCGACATCCGGCCCGCCGCCGAGCAGATGCTGCGCGACCTCGACCACCCGTACTCCGACGGCACCAAGCAGTACGACGTCACGTTCGAGAACGTCCAGGCCGGCCTGCGCTACGACTACCTCTTCCGGCTCGCGAACCACCGGGGCGGGATCGTGGTCGGCACGGGCGACCTCTCCGAGCTGGCCCTCGGCTGGTGCACCTACGGCGTGGGCGACCAGATGTCGCACTACGCGGTCAACGCGGGCGTGCCCAAGACCCTGATCCAGCACCTCATCCGCTGGACCATCGACAGCGGGCAGTTCTCGGCGGAGGCGGGCAGCCCGGTGAACACGGTCCTGTCGGAGATCCTCGACCAGGAGATCACGCCCGAGCTGATCCCCACCGAGGAGGGCGAGACGCCGCAGTCCACGGAGGCGACGATCGGCCCGTACGCGCTCCAGGACTTCACGCTGTTCCACGTGCTGCGGCGCGGCTACCGCCCGTCGAAGATCGCGTTCCTCGCCTGGCACGCGTGGCGCGAGGCGGACGCCGACGAGTGGCCGCCCGGCTTCCCCGACCAGCGGCGCACCGCCTACGACCTCGCGACTATCCGGGGCTGGCTCGAGGTGTTCGTGCGCCGGTTCTTCGCGTCGCAGTTCAAGCGGTCCGCGCTGCCGAACGGCCCGAAGGTCTCGCCGGGCGGCACGATGTCGCCCCGCGGCGACTGGCGGATGCCGTCGGACGCGTCGTCGGCGGCGTGGCTCGCGGAGCTCGCGAAGAACGTCCCGGAGGCGTGACCGACGCCCCTCGTGAGGCCTGACACAAGCCCCGTCCGGCGTGTTCCACGAGGAGTAGGGTTCCGACATGCCTGCTGTCCCCGTTGCCCTGGCCCGGCCCGATAGCCGTCGCCTCGTCCGCCTGATCACCGTGCTCGCAGCGGTCCTGACCTTCGTCGCGCTGCTGCTGGTGGCCGGCCCGGCGAGCGCCCACGACCAGCTCCTGTCCTCCGATCCGAAGGACGGCGCCACGCTCGACGAGCAGCCGGCGAGCATCGCGCTCACGTTCAGCTCCGCCCCGCTGGACACGGGCATCGAGGTGGCGCTGGTCGGCCCGGACGGCAGCGCGATCAAGGGCGACGACATCACGGTCGACGACGCGGTCGTGACGGCGCAGCTCCCGGCGGACCTGCCCGCGGGCGCGTACGACGTCGCGTGGCACGTGGTCTCCTCCGACGGCCACCCGATCGACGGCGAGTTCAGCTACACCGTGAAGGGTGAGCCCGAGCCGACCGCGGAGCCCACGGCGAGCGACGAGCCCGAGATGTCCACGCAGGAGGCCGCTCCTGCCGACGAGGAGACGGCCGCGACCGACGAGGCGAGCACGCCCACGGAGCTCGCGGGCGCCGGGGACGGCTCGGGCCCCAGCGGGCTCGCCGTGGCCGGCGGGATCCTCGCCGCGGTGCTGGTCGTGCTGGGCGTCGTGGTGATGATGCGCCGCAAGATCCTCGAGAACGACCGGCTGCGCCAGTCGGGTGAGCCCGGGCCCGAGGACCCGGACGCCGAGAAGCCCAACGAGAACCCCGACACGAAGGGCTGACCCCACCTGTCAGACCGTCAGGTCGCCCGGGTGACCCGAGCGTCTGACACGGGGCGGGACGAGCGGACCGCCAGGATCACCGTCACCACGGCGGGCGCCAGCAGGACGGCGCCCGCCGTGTTCACCGCCTCGAACCCGCCCCAGGCGAGCAGCGGCCCGGCGAGCGCGGCCGAGGCGGCGCCGAAGTAGTTCATCAGCGCGTCGGTCGCGCCCTGCAGAGGCAGCTTGACGTGCGGCTCCGCGACGGACGCCAGCACCGCCGACGACGCGATGAGGCACGCCGACCAGCCGAGCCCGAGCAGCACCAGCGCGACCGCCGTGAGCACCTCGGCGTCGAGGGCCGGGGCGGCGGCGCCGTGCCCGGCGTGCGCGCCGGCGTCGGGCGCCACGTCCGGGGCCAGGGCCGCGGCCGTGAACCCGAGGGCCACGGCGGCCGCCTGCAGCCCGATGCCGCCGACGGCGACGCGGAGCGGGCCGAAGCGGTCGGCCAGCCAGCCGAACACGGGGCTGAACGCGAACATCCCCAGCACGTGCAGGCTGATGACGATGCCGACGAGCTGGAGCGACATCCCGCCGTGCTGCATGTGCACCGGCGTCATCACCATCACCATGATCATCACGCCGTGCGCCACGGCCGTGGTCACCACGGCGAACCGGGCCCGTGGACGGGCCCAGGCCCACCGCAGCGCCGCGAGGGCCCCGGTCCGGCGGGGTTCGGCGCGCTTGTCCCCGTGCCCCTGCCCGACGGCGCCCGCGGGCACCACCCGCCCCGCCACGCCACCGGCCGGGTCCCGGTACAGGCTCAGCAGCAGCAGCCCGGCCAGCAGGTACGCGATCACGGAGAACAGGTAGGGCCCGCCGAGGTCGGGCACGCCGAACCCGCTGCCGACGACGGCGCCGGGCGCCGCGAGGTTGGGCCCGACCACGGAGCCGACGGTCGTGGCCCACAGGACGACCGACATGGTGCGGGCGCGGGTGGTGGACCCGACGTTGTCGGCGGCGGCGTAGCGGGACTGGAGGTTTGTCGCGTTCGCGACGCCGTAGAGCATCAGGCCGACCAGGAGCACGACGAGCTGGCCCAGCACGGCCGCCGTCACGATGAGCAGCGCGCCGACCGTGGACAGGGCGTAGCCGAGCGACAGGGCCCACCGGCGTCCGCGGAGCTGGGCGAGCGTCGCCAGCGGGATCGAGGCGACCGCCGCGGCGAGCACGCTGACGGCCTGGGCGAGACCCGCCACGGAGGTACCGCCCAGACTCTCCGCGAGCAGGGCGCCGACGGCGGCGCCGGAGGCGACCCCGACCCCGGCCAGGAGGTTGCTGAACACCAGGACGACGAGGTTTCGGCGGGCGTGCGGCGGATTCTCCACGATTTCCTCTCATTGGCCCGGATGTACCGGAACGGTAGACCGTCCTGGGTTGCGGAAGTCATCGGATAGTGCGGGCTGACACCGCCGCGGGAGCCGTCTCACCGTCGTCGTCCACAGGTTCGTACACAGGTTCGTGTCCTCTGTGAGCAGAAAGTTACGCACGACTCGCCGTGGAAAGGCCTGTTCTCCGCGAATTCCTGCCGATCTGCTGGCAGTATGGGGCCTCGTCGTCGGGCGGGTACCGCCGCACGACGTGACCGAAGAAGGGAAACGCATGTCGCTCAACAAGTCCGAGCTCGTCTCGGCCATCGCCAGCAAGGCCGAGATCAACAAGACCGAGGCCGAGGCCGCGCTCAACGCCTTCCAGGAGGTGCTGATCGAGTCGCTCGCCAAGGGCGAGGCCGTCAAGGTGACCGGCTTCCTCTCGGCCGAGCGCGTCGAGCGTGCCGCCCGCACGGGTCGCAACCCGCGCACCGGCGAGGAGATCTCGATCCCGGCGAACTTCGGTGTCAAGATCAGCGCCGGCTCGCTGCTGAAGAAGGCTGTCGCCAAGTGACGCTTCGCCGCTGAGCTTTTCAGCGACGCGAAGGCCCGGCTCCCCCTGGGGGCCGGGCCTTCGCATGTCCGGGGCCGGGCGGCCCTCAACGGCTCAGAGGTCGCCCTTGCGCTCCAGGTACCGCATCGCGACCCAGCCGATCGGGATCCGGCCCCAGTAGGTGCACAGGCGGTACAGGATCGTCGCGGAGAACGCGATGGTGGCCGGCACCCCTGCGGCCGACAGGCCGGCCGTCAGGGCGCCCTCGACGCCGCCCAGGCCGCCGGGCGTGGGGATGAGCGCGCCCAGGGCGTTGCCGACCAGGTTGACGAGGGCGATGTCGACCAGCGAGAGCGACTCCCCGAAGGCCGCGAGGCAGCACCACAGGGCCACGATGTAGCCGAGCGTCATGATCAGGTTCCCGGCCACGCCCAGCGCCAGGCGGCCCGGGTGGCTCAGCATCTGCGCGAGCCGCGGCCACACCTGGCGCAGCCGCGGCCCGATGAAGCCCATGCCCCAGCGCCGCACCGGCGGCACCAGCAGTGTCGCGACGACGGCAACCGCCACGCCCGCCAGCGTGATCAGCACGGCCGGCGACGGCAGCTCCACGAGCGCCCCCGACCCCGTGAAGACCGACAGCGCCACGAGCAGCAGCACCGTGACCACGAACTGCGACACCTGCACGAGCGCCACGGTCGCGACGGCCATGGACATCGAGACGCCGCGCTGGGTCAGGAGCCGCAGGTTCAGCGCGGCCGGGCCGATCCCCGCGGGGGCCGCCAGCGCCACGAACGAGCCGGCGGCGGCCGTGAGCGTGGCGCGCCCGATCGGCACCCGCGCCGGGGAGAACGCGACCAGGGTCAGGCCCGCGCCGAACCAGGTGATGAGCGCGAGCACGAACGCGACCGCGACCCACCACGGGTTGGCCTCGCGCACGGCGGAGGCGATCTCGTCGAAGTTGATGGTCGTGACGATCACGGCCACTGCGACGATCGCCACGGTCGTGGTCAGCACGGTGCGCGCGCTGAACCGGGAGATGCGCTGCGGCTGCACGCTGGCCTCGGGCAGGCGCTCCACCAGGGCGTTCCGCAGCTCGCCCATGAGGCCCTTGGCCTTGCGCACCTCCTCGCGGGTGGTCCGGGGCAGCGCGATGGTCTGGATCAGGGGCCCGATGGCGGCGATGTCGGCGTCGGGCAGGGCGCGCACCGCGGAGGCGACGGCGCGACGCGGGCCCACGCGCAGCCCGATGAGCGCGAGCATCTGCACCAGGTCGAGGCGCCGGGAGAGCGGCGACGACGCGATGTCGCCCTGCTCCCAGCCGGTGATCCACACGTGCGCCCGGCCGTCGGCGTCGCGGTGCGTGAGCAGCACGTCCTGCGTGAGCGCGCGGTGCGTGAGGCCCACGGCGTGCGCGCGGCCGAGCTGGTCCCAGGCCTCGGCGAGCACGTCCTCGTGCAGCTCGTCGTCGGGCACGTCGCGGAGCGAGACGGCGTCCGAGGCGTGCTCCAGGACGAGCGCGATCGAGTCGCCGTACTCGCCGAGGCCGAGGAGCCGCGGCGTGCGGACGCCGGCGGCGCTCGCCGCGTACGACAGCAGGGCCGTGCGCTCGGCCACGGCCTTGAGCGAGATCGCGGCCCGGCCCTCGATGCCGCGCAGGCGCAGGGCCCGCCACAGCCGCGTGATGAGGCCCACCACCTGGCGGTCGCCGTCGAGCACCACGACGTCGCGGCGTACGCCGTCGTCGCTGTAGAGGGCGTACACCCGGTTGTCGCCGGCCCGGCCCAGCGCCAGCGCGGCCGGGTCGTCCGGCGGGCCGTGCTCGACGGCCAGCGCGGACGCGACGGGGTGCCCGGCGTCGTGCGCGGCGTCCTGACCGGGGGCGCGCTCGGAGACGGCGTGCACCCGCGCCAGCGACGTCGGCGCGAACCCGGCGCGGCGCACGGCGGTGACCAGGTCGGGGCCGTAGGCGCGCTCGCTGCGGATGCCGGACACGTACTGGACGGTCGAGCCCGCCAGCCGGCCCAGCAGCAGCGCGACGAGGGTGCCGGGCAGCGAGACCTGCCCCGTGATCAGCACGATGAGCAGGGCGAGGAACATCAGGTTCCACGAGATGCGCACGGTGCGCCGCCGGGTCGCGGGCCCGGCGACGGTGAGCATCGCCGTCAGCGCGACCGCGAACTCCGGGATGGTCAGCACGTAGCCCGTGCCGCGCTCCCAGACCGACATGCCCCGCACCAGCTCGTCCGAGCCCAGGTGGCGCACCAGGACGGACGTGAGCACGCCGATCAGCAGCCCGAGCACCCCGGCGACGATGGACTCGACGATCTGCCGCCCCAGCCGGCGGACGCCCAGCTCGATCATCACGGCGACCGGGGCGAACAGGATGACCAGGCCCTGCAGCACGGCGACGGGCACGAACAGGATCGTGGCCAGCAGGTCGTTGAAGCTCCGGACGTCCTCCGTGACGCCCGCGGTGGTGCCGTGCGCCACGACGGACAGGAACATGACGCCCGCGGTGCCGAGGGCGCACGCGATCATCCAGACGAGCGCGCGCGGGTGACGCACCCGCTCCTCCGGGGTGTCGACGACACGGACGAGGCCGCTCTCGAAGGGCACTGCCTCCGGTACGTCGGACACCTCGGCACCGGCGTCAGCCCGGCCGGTGCGCGAGTTGGACATGCTCGCGATTCTAGAGCCGTTGAGGCTCGCTTGACCGGGAAGCAGGTGTGACGCCCGGAATATCCGGGTCAGGTCGACGGCGTCCCCGGCGTCCGTCCAGGCATCCTCACCGGATCCCGAGGGCCTCGCGCCACTCGGCCGGGACGAGGGCGTAGCCCACGAACGCCACGATGTCGAGCAGCGTGTGTGCGATCACGAGCGGGAGGATCCGGTGCCGGCCGCCGGGCTGGAACCTGGGCGAGGTGTAGAACCACGAGAACACGACGCCCATCACGACGTTCCCGATGAACGGCCCGATGCCCTGGTACAGGTGGTACGAGCCGCGCAGCAGCGAGCTCGCGACGATGAACTTCATGCGGTTCCAGCCGAGGTCTCGCGTGCGCTCGTACAGGTAGCCGACGGCGATGACCTCCTCCAGCAGGCCGTTCTGGAACGCGCTGAGCACCAGCACGGGGACGGTCCACCAGTACGCGTCCAGGGCGCTGGCCTGCACCTCCACGGTGATGCCGACGGCCCGCCCGAGGGCGTAGAACGCGAGGCCCGGGATGCCGATGGCGGCGGCCAGGGCGAAGCCCCACCCCACGTCGCGGCCCGGGCGTGTCCCGTCCAGGCCGAGGCTGCGCGTCGCGCTGCGGCCGTTCGCGCTGAGCAGGTACAGCGCCAGGGCCACCGGCACCAGGGCGAACCCGATGCTCAGGAGCTGGTAGACGAGGTCGAGGTACGGGCGCTCCGACTGGCTCGCGTTGAGCGTCGCGGTCTGCTCGGCGAGCGGCGTCTCGGCCGTCAGCCGGGCCACGATGTTGACCAGCGCGTACACGCCGGACTGGCCCAGGCTGAGCCCGAGCACGATCCACACCTCCGCGGCGATGCGACGGCGGGACACGGGCAGGTCGGTCGTGGTCACGTCCGGAACCTACCTCGCGTGGCCGGCAGTTCGTCGGCCGGCCACGCGGTGGTTCAGCGGTTCGAGGCCCGCCGCACGAAGTCCGCGAGGTCGGCCGACTGCGCGACCCGCGACTCGGGATGGATGTACATCATGTGGCCCGCCGGGTACACCCGGGTCTCGATGCGCTCGCGGTAGGACGCCGGGACCGCCATCTGGTCCAGGCTGTACTCGATGGCCTCGACCGGCACCCCGCCGTCGTACCGCCCCATGGCGATGTGCACCTGGAGGTGCGGGTTGAGGATCATCGCGGTGGCGAGCTTGTCGGCGACGTCGACGGCCTTGCCCTCGAACTCCTTGTACGACCAGGGGTGCACGTGCCGGGACAGCACCTCGTAGATCGCGTCGTGCTCGTACCCGAGCTCGCCGCGCAGGTAGTGGTGCAGCGCCGCCGTGTACGGGCCGGAGGTGGCGGTCAGGAACGGGTCGTACGGCATCTGCTCGTGGATGTAGTGGTCCGCCGGGCCCGTGAACCGGGTGTCGAGGCGTCCGGTGACCAGGCGCCGCGCTCGCAGCAGCTCCGCGTAGACCCGGGTGTGCTCGAGGCGCAGGTTGGCGCGGTCCACGTAGTCCTCGCCCAGCCCCGTCAGGGACGCGATCTTGGCGACGGCCGCGGCGCGCTCGTCGTCGGGCACGCGCGCCCCGCGGGCCAGGACGGAGGCGTAGGTCTCGGCCCAGTCCCGCGCCTCGGCCACGACGTCGTCCAGCGCCCGGTCGCCGAGGAGGCCGTGGTAGTGCGCCGTCGCGGCGTAGACCGGCAGGAAGAGCGGGTGCGGCAGGTTGGAGTGCTCGCCGTCGAACAGCGCCTCCATGTTCAGTGCCGGCGCCACGAGCATGACGCCGTTCAGGAACATGCCGAACCGCTGCTGCAGGTACTCGGCCAGCGCCGCGCCGCGCGTGCCGCCGTAGGACTCGCCGATGAGGAACTTGGGGCTCATCCACCGGTCGTTCCGGCTCGTCCACAGGCGGATGATCTCGCCGACGGACTCCAGGTCGCCCGTGAAGCCGTGGAACGGCTTGGCCTGCTCGCCCTCGGTGGCCCGCGAGAAGCCCGTGGAGACGGGGTCGATGAACACCAGGTCGGAGACGCGCAGCAGGGTCTCCGGGTTGTCGATCAGCCCGTACGGCGGCGCGGTCAGGTCGCCGACGTCGCCCGAGTCGACCCGGCGCGGGCCCAGCACGCCCAGGTGGAGCCACACGGAGGACGACCCGGGGCCGCCGTTGAACGCGAAGGTCACCGGCCGCTGCGTCACGTCGGCGTCGTCCAGCGTGTAGTACGTGATCGAGACCTCGGCCTTGGGCTTGCGGCCGTCGTACTTGTCCTCCTTGACCGCCTCCTGGCGCAGCACGATCCGGCCGGTCGTGGCGGAGTACGCCAGGTCGCCGTCCGGGGTGTGCAGGGTGTGGCGCGTGGTGACGAGGTCGTCGGCGGGCTCGGGCTTCTTCGGCGGGGTTCCCTCCGGCGACGGTTTGGTCGCCTCGGGCTGGTCGGCGCTGGTGCTCTTGTCGTCGGTCACCCCGGGAACCTATCGCGGGGCCCTGCGGACCGTGTCGGCGCGTGTCGCTGTGCGTATATGCAACAAAGGCCTACTAGACATGCGATCGGTCGCTAAACCGGGCAGCATGCGGTGAATCGCACGCCGCGGCTGAGCCTTCGGGATGTCAGCCTGTTGGCGAAATCCAACACGAGAGGTAGGCTGCGACTGCACGGTCAGTGCTGGGCGGCACCCGAAGAATGCGATCAACGCGGTGATCTGCGACCTGCCGCAGGGCATCGAGGTGGTGCCGATCCACAAGGGGCATCGCTGGGGAATGCTGGAGTGCGGGGTGTGTGACGCGACCGAGGCGATCTGGTCGACCCCACGAGACGCCGACAACCACGCACGTCGGCTGCTCAGGTTCGTGACGCGGCACGTGCACGACGAGGAGGGCTGAGATGCCGGTTTACGAGTTCACCATGGTCCTCGACCGAGATCTGTCTGATGCCGACTATGACCGGCTCTTCGAGGCAGGCCTTGACGACAGCTCTCCAGGCTCCGAGGACGGCCGTGGGTATGTGGCAGTGACGCGAGAGGCGCCCCGGCTGCTGGATGCGATCGTGTCCGCGGTGCGCGACGTCGTCCGGGCCGGACTGCGTCCCGTGGCGATCGGGGACGAGGATCTGGTCACGCTCGGCCAGATCGCCGAGCGCTCCGGGCGAACTCACGAGTCCGTCCGGCTCCTCGCGGCCGGGCGTCGCGGGCCGGGGGGTTTCCCTGCCGCCGTCGGCTCGGGCAAGACGTCTCTGTACTCGTGGGTCGAGGTGTCGGACTGGTTCGCCGAGGCGCTCGGGGTCGTCGTCCAGCCGCACGACGTGGACGCGCGCCTGCTCGCCGCCGCCTCGCACATCCTCCGTGCGCGTGCGCTCGCGCCGACCGAGGACCTCGCGCTGCTCGCCTCCGCCTGATCAACTGAGAAAACCACTTGTGCCTCGGGGTGGCGATCCGGCAAACTGGTTTGCAGTACAAACCAGTTTGAGAGGCGAGGCGATGACCATGGCTACCGACCCGACGTCGGGCAACCCCGCGGAGCCGGCGCAGCCCGGCGACACCGCGGGCCTCGACCCCGCCGAGACCCTGCGCCTGATCCGGCAGCAGCAGGAGGCGGCGCGCGACGCCACCGAGCCCGACGGTCGCCTGCTGTTCGGCGCGTGGGGCCTGGCGTGGGTGATCGGGTACCTGGCCCTGTGGACGACGGCGCGTGAGACGGGCACCCCGGAGCCGTGGGCCGGCTGGGTGCTCGCCGGCTGCATCGTCGGCGCGACGACCTTCACGATCGTGCACAGCGTGACCCGGACCGCCGGCCTGCGCGGCGACAGCGCCCGGATCGGCGCGCTGTACGGCTGGACCTGGTTCCTCGCGTTCACGGCGCTCGGCGTGCTGATGGGCGCGATGGGTGCCGCCGGGGCGTCGCCGCAGGTCATGGCGATCGCCGCGAACGGCTTCGCCTGCGTGATCGTCGGACTCATGTACATCGCGGGCGGGCTGCTCTTCGAGGAGATCCGCATGGCCGCCGTCGGCGGCTGGATGCTCGTCGCCGCAGTGCTTGCGGCCTTCGCGGGGATGCCCAACACCTACCTGGTGATGGCCGTGGCGGGCGGCGGCGGCTTCCTGGTCATGGCCGTGGTGGAGCAGGTGTTCCGCGGCCGGCGGCGATCATCCGCGTCACCCGCGTCGCCCGGCAGGGCGGAGGGCGGTGGGCAGCGTGCCTGAGGACCTCGACCCGGTCATCCACGCCCCCGCCCGCCTGCGGGTCGTGGCGTCCCTCGCAGCCCTGGGGCGCGGCGACGAGGTCGCCTTCCCCAAGCTGCGCAAGCTGCTCGACATGACCGCTGGAAACCTGTCGACCCACCTGCGCAAGCTGGAGGACGCCGGGTACGTGCGGGTCACCAAGACCCACGAGGGCCGGACGCCTGCGACGTACCTGGCCCTCACCGACACCGGCCGCACCGCGTTCGCGGACTACCAGGCGGCACTGATGGACCTTCTGAAGGGAGCACAGCGATGAGTGCGGTAGAGGTCAGCGGGGTGACGCGGCGCTTCGGCACCGTGGTCGCCCTCGACGACGTCTCGCTGGAGGTGGGGCACGGCGAGCTGGTCGGACTGCTCGGCCCCAACGGCGCCGGCAAGTCCACCCTGCTGTCGCTGGTCAGCGGCCAGCGGCGGCCCGACGCCGGGGTGGTGCGCCTGAACGGCCACGACCCGCGGGACCCCCGGTCGCGGACCGTGCTGGGCCTGACCCCGCAGGAGACCGGCCTGCCCGCGACGCTGCGGGTGCGCGAGGTGGTCGACTTCGTGGGCGGCCACTATCCCGACCCGGTGCCCACGGGCGAGCTGCTGGAGCAGTTCGGGCTGGCGGACCTGGGCAAGCGGCAGACCGGGTCCCTGTCCGGCGGGCAGAAGCGGCGGCTGGCCGTCGCGCTGTCGCTGGTCGGCAGACCGCGCGTCGTGCTGCTCGACGAGCCCACCACCGGGCTCGACGTGTCCGGCCGCGGCGCGCTCTGGGACGCGATCCGGCAGTACCACGCCGGCGGCGGCACCGTGCTGCTCACCTCGCACTACCTGGAGGAGGTGCAGGCGCTCGCCGAGCGGGTGGTCGTCATCGACCGCGGGACCGTGCTCGCCGACGACTCCCTCGAGACGATCCTCGGCCGGGTGGGCGCACGCCGCGTGCAGTTCACGGACGCCGCGGGCGCGCGGCAGGAGCACCTCGTGGCGGACTCCGACGAGTTCGTGCGCGACCTGGTCCGCGCGGGCACGGAGTTCCGCGACCTGGAGATCCGGGGCGCCTCCCTGGAGGAGGCGTTCGGCCAGCTCGTCGACGGCACGACCGAGGCAGACGTTACGACAGTCGACGCCACGAACGAAGGAGCGGTGCGATGAGCGCCACCACGAGCACGACCGGGGCCGGGGCCCCGGGCCTCGACGCCCCTGCCGGGAAGACCAGATCGATCTGGGTGCTGTCCTGGCTGCACCTCAAGTACCAGTTCCTGGAGACCGTCCGGGTCCCCATCGCGGTGCTCGGGAACGTGCTGTTCCCGTCGCTGGCGATGTTCTTCTTCGTGGTGCCGCAGGAGTCGGTCGGGGGCAACCCTCTCTACGCCACGATCGCGGTCGCCGGACTGGGCCTGTTCGCCATCTGCTCCGCCAGCCTCTTCACCTACGGCCTGGGCGTGGCCGAGGATCGGCAGCTGCCCTTCTACCCGTACCTGCGGTCGCTGCCCGCCGGACCGGGGCCGCAGATGGCGGCGCGCGTGCTGAACGGCGGCATCTTCTCGCTGTTCGGCCTGGTGCCGCTGATCCTCATCGGCTGGCTGTTCACCGCGGCGACCCTGACCGTCGGCCAGCTCTTCGCGGGCATCGGCACCATCCTCGCGGTCTCCGTGCCGTTCGTGCTGCTCGGCATGGCGATCGGCTACAAGCTGTCGGCCAAGGCGGCGCTGCCGGTGGTGCAGGTCATCCTGTTCCCGCTCGCCTTCGCGGGCGGCCTGTTCCTGCCGCCCCAGGCGTTCCCCGCCTGGCTGGACGCCATCTCGAAGGCCACGCCCACCCGCGCCGGCCGCGACCTGCTGGTCCAGGCCACCACCGGCATGGACGCCTACGCGTTGGCGCTCCCGGTCCTGGCCGGGTGGACCCTGCTGTTCGCGGTGCTGGCGATCCTCGCCTACCGGAGCGACGAGGGCCGCCGCTTCCGCTGACCCGTCCCGTTGAGTGCTGGGTATTTGCGGCTTTCCAGCCTTGGAAGCCGCAAATAC
>NZ_JBHWLR010000008.1:147733-157838 GCF_042731755.1 Promicromonospora sp. NPDC059942 | reverse complement strand
CTCCAGGAACAACGATTCCCCCTGCTCCCGCGACCCTTCCCCTTTGGTTTCTGGTGGTTTCTGCTTTTCCAGCTTGGAAACCCGCAAATACCCAGCACTCAACGAGGGGGTCAGGAGGCGCGGCGGAGGCGGAGGGAGTTCGCGACCACCAGGACCGAGCTCGCCGCCATCGCCGCGCCCGCGACCATCGGGCTCAGCAGCCCGGCCGCCGCCAGCGGGAGCGCCGCGACGTTGTACGCGAACGCCCAGAACAGGTTCTGCTTGATCACCCGCAGGGTCTTCTGGGACAGGCGGACGGCGCTCGCGGCGGCCCGCAGGTCGCCGCGGACCAGCGTGATGTCGCCGGCCTCGATCGCCACGTCGGTGCCGGTGCCCATCGCGAGGCCCAGGTCCGCCGTGGCCAGGGCGGCGGCGTCGTTCACGCCGTCGCCCACCATCGCCACGGTGCGTCCCTCGGCCTGCAGCCCGGCCACGACCGCGGCCTTCTCGGCGGGCAGCACGCGCGAGATCACGTCCGCGTCGGGGATGCCGACGGCGCGCGCGGCCACGAGCGCCGCGCCCGCCGAGTCGCCGGTCAGCAGGTAGGGGCGCAGGCCCAGCTCGCGCAGCTCGGCCACCGCCGTGGCCGACGTCCCCTTTGCCGGGTCGCGGAGCGCGATCACGCCGCCCGCGGCGCCGTTCCACGCCACGACCACGGCGGTCGCCCCTGCCTCCTCCTGCTGCCCGACGGCGGCACGCACCTCCGCGGAGACGGTCACCCCCTGCTCGGCGAGCCAGTCGGCGCGGCCCACCAGCACGCGCCGCGTGTTCAGCGCGCCGTCCGGGGCGAGTCCCGCGTGCGCACGCCGGACCAGGCCCTCGACGCCGCCTCCCGGGTGCGCGACGAAGCCCGTGACCTCCAGCGGGGTCCCGGTGTCCGGCTCCGCCGCGGCCCGGCCCGCCGCCGCGACGGCCCGCGCGATCGGGTGCTCGCTCAGCGCCTCGACGGCGGCCGCGTACCGCAGCGCCTCCGGGGCGTTGGTCAGGTGGTTCGCGTCGTCGGCGGCCTCGGCGTCGTCGGGCCGTGCGGGCGCCTCGTCGTGGCCGGGCGCCGCGCGCCGCGCGCCGGCCATGGCCGGGCTCCGGTCGGGGCTCCACACGTCGACCACGCGCATGCGGCCCTCGGTGACCGTGCCCGTCTTGTCGAGCACCACGGTGTCCACGCGGCGGGTGCTCTCCAGGATCTCCGGGCCGCGGATCAGCACGCCGAGCTGCGCGCCGCGGCCCGTGCCGACCAGGATCGCCGTGGGTGTGGCCAGCCCGAGCGCGCAGGGGCACGCGATGATCAGCACCGCGACGGCGGCGGTGAAGGCCGCCTCGACGTCGCCGGTCAGCACGAGCCAGGCCGCCAGGGTGAGCACGGCCAGGGTCAGCACGACCGGGACGAACACCGCGGAGATGCGGTCGGCGAGCCGGGCGACGGGGGCCTTGCCCGTCTGGGCCCGGGCCACGAGCCGTCCGATGCGGGCGAGCATCGTGTCCTCGCCCACGCGGGTCGCGCGCACCAGCAGGTGCCCCGAGGTGCTCACCGTGCCGCCCACGACGTCGTCGCCCGGGGTCACGTCCACCGGCACCGGCTCGCCGGTGACCAGGGACGTGTCGAGCGCCGAGGCGCCCTCCACCACCGTGCCGTCCGTGGCGACGGTGCCGCCCGGGCGCACGGCGAAGACGTCCCCGACCTGGAGCGCGGCGACCGGGACCGCGGTGGTGCGCCAGCCGCCGTCCGGCAGGCGGAGCGGGGTGCCGTCCGGGCCCAGCGCGATGCGCTCCGCGTCCTTGGCGCCCAGGCTGAGCAGGGCGCGCAGCGCGTCGCCCGCCCGCCGCCGCGACCGGTGCTCGGCGTACCGGCCGGCCAGCAGGAACGTGGTGACCACGGCGCCGACCTCGAAGTACAGCGCCGGCCCCATGCCGTGCCCCGCGGGCCGGACGGCGTCGGCGACCAGCACCCAGAGCGACCACAGGGTCGCCGCGACCACGCCGATCGACACCAGCGTGTCCATCGTGGAGCTCGCGTGCCGGGCCGCCCGCACGGCGGCGGCGTGGAACGGCCAGGCGCCCCACACGACGACGGGCAGCGCCAGGGCGGCGACCACCCACTCGGCGCCCGGGAAGGACAGCGCGGGGACCATCGACAGCAGGAGCACCGGGACGGTGAGCACGGCCGAGACCCGGAGCCGGCGCAGCAGGTCCTCGCCGCGGTACTCGGCGCCGGGCGCGGGGGTCGCGCCGTCGGCCCCGGCATCGGCCGCGGCCGTGTCCGGGCCGGAGCCCGGCGCGCCGACGGCGTCGTCCCGCCCGACGACGTCGTCCCGCCCGGCGGCGCCGTTCGCGCCCCTGCGCCGCGTGACGCGCGCCTCGTAGCCGGCGGACTCGACGGCGTCGACCAGGTCCTGGTCGGTCACCTCGGACGACAGCACGACGTGCGCCGACTCCAGCGGCAGGTTCACGGTCGCGGCGACGCCGTCGAGCCGGTTGAGCTTGCGCTCGACCCGGGCGACGCACGAGGCGCAGGTCATCCCGGACACCGCGAGCTCGACCTCGCCGAGGGGGTGCAGGGCCTCAGCGGCAGGCACGGTTCTCCTTACGGGGGCGGTACGTCCGGGTCAGGACGGGACGATCGGTAGCATGCGGGTCGCCTGGCGGCCCGGGGCCTGCGCGGCGGACTCGGCGGCGACGGCGTTCTCGAGCACCTCGACGTCGGCCACGTCGTAGCCGGCCTCGTCCACGGCGTCGCGCAGGGGCGCCTCGGCGAGCGGGAGCTTGGAGATGACGCGGACCAGCGAGGTCTCACCGGCGTGCAGCTCGACGCTCACGTCCTGGACGTCCGGCACGCCCCGCAGCTCGTTGGTCACCGCGGACACGCAGTGCCCACAGGTCATGCCGGTCACGGCGAGCTTGGTCACGGTGGTCATGTCGTCTCCTCGGTTCGTGGGCTGCTGGACGTGCTGCTGCTGGACGTGCGGGTGCTGCCGGCCGTGCACGGGCTGCTCGGCGTTCACATGCGGACGAGGCGGGCGATCGCCTCGGAGGCCTCCCGGACCTTGGCGGCGCCCTCGGCGTCGGACGCCTTGGCCGCGTCCACCACACAATGTCCCAGGTGGTCCTCGACGAGCGCCAGGCTCACCGCCTGCAGGGCCTTGGTCACGGCGCTGACCTGGGTGAGCACGTCGATGCAGTACACGTCCTCGTCGATCATCCGCGCAATGCCGCGAACCTGCCCCTCGATGCGGCGCATCCGCTTGAGGTAGCCGGCCTTGTCGGACGCGTAACCGTGCGGCCCGTCGTGTTCACCGGCCGTGTCGTGGTGCAAGGAGTCGTCGTGCGGGGTGGCGGCCTCGGTCGCCTCGGTGGTCTCCGTCGCCTCGGTCATGCGTCCATGAGATACCCCACGGGGGTAGTGAGTCAAGTGTGCCGACCACGGGCGCGCCGGCGAGGTCGTTGCTACGTTCGACCGATGGACCAGTCTGGGGGGCGGGGCGTTGCTGTCGTGGTCGAGGACGACGACCTCATCCGTGAGGTCATCGAGGTCACGCTGCAGCAGGCCGGGTTCACCGTGCACCCCGCTGCCACCGGCGCGCAGGGCGTCGCGCTGGTGAAGGCCCACAAGCCGGTCGTGACCACCGTGGACGTCTCCCTGCCGGACATCGACGGGTTCGAGGTCGTGCGCCGGTTGCGGACCTTCTCCGAGACGGTGGTCGTCATGCTCACGGCCCGGGTCGACGAGATCGACACGCTCATGGGCCTCGAGTCCGGTGCCGACGAGTACGTCACCAAGCCGTTCCGGCCACGCGAGCTCCGTGCGCGCATCGACGCGCTCCTGCGCCGGTCCGGCCACCTCGTCCCGACGACGAAGGCGGAGGAGGAGCCCGCCCCCGGCCCTGACGGCGGCGACGGCAGGCTCGAGGTCGACACCGCCCGCCGCACGGTCCGCCTGGGCGGCGAGCCCGTCCACCTGACCCGCACCGAGTTCGTCCTCCTCGCGGCGCTCCACGACGCCCGCGGCCGGCCGGTGCCGAAGGGCGACCTGGCCCGGCTGCTCTGGCCCGACGAGCACGGTTACGGCGGCGACGTCACCGAGGCGGACCGCCGCACCGTCGAGGTGCACATGGCCAACGTCCGGCGCAAGCTCGGCGACAGCCCCACGAGCCCGCGCTTCATCCATACGGTCCGCGGGCTGGGGTACCGCTTCGAGAATGTCTGACCAGCGCGACCTCGGTGTCGTGCGCCAGGCGCATGAGCCGTTCCAGCGTCTCGACCTCCGGGACGGTGCGGGTCCGCACCACGTCCTGCGCCACGGCCCAGGCCGCCCGGGCCAGTGCGACGGCGCCCACCATGGCGCCCGACACGGCCAGCTCGGCGGCCGTGTCGTACACGGAGTACCCGCTGCGGTCGAAGGCGGCGACGGTGAGGAGCTCGAGGCGCCGCTTGAGACCGGCGGCGTACTGCTCGGCGAGGCGGCGGGCGGTCGGCTCGCCGAGATCCTGGGCGAGGTCGCGGAGCACGCCCTGGTCGAGGATGTCCGCCGCGAGGACGCGTGGCGTCCGGGCGGGCGCGGGCCCGGCTTCGTCGTGGGCCGAGCGGCCGGCGCCAGCCGCCAGCTCGTCCCCGCCGGTCCAGAAGTCGTATACCTCCGCCATGGTCGCGCCTCCCCGTGAGTGCCTGACTGGCTGCTCCCAGCGTGCGGCCCGGAACTCAACGCCCAGCCGAAGAACCTCAAGGGCTGCTCAGGATCGCCCTTGAGGTTCTTGAGGTTCTTGAGGTCGGCGGTCCACAGCGACCAGATCCGATACCTTTCGTCCTGAATACCCCAGATTCCCCCGGAGAGGTCCTCCCGTCGGCATGCCCGCTTCGATGTCTCGCCGCCTCCTGCTCGCCGCGCTCGCCGCGGCCGGACCGCTCGCCCTCACGGCGAGCGCGGCACCCACGAACACCCCCGTGCCGCCCCCCGCGGTGCTCCCCGCCGCGACGCGGAAGGCCCAGGCGCAGCAGGCGCCCCGGATCTTCCTCGCGGGCGACTCCACCGCGTCCCAGAAGTACGCCGGGGTCTTTCCCGAGACCGGCTGGGGCATGGGCCTGCCCTGGTACGTCGCGCCGCGGATCGAGGTCCTCAACCACGCGATGAACGGGCGCAGCTCCAAGAGCTTCATCGCAGAGGGGCGCCTGGACGCGATCCTGGACGCCGTCCGCCCCGGCGACGTGCTGCTCGTGCAGTTCGGGCACAACGACCAGAAGTCCGACCCCGCGGTCGGCACGGACCCGTGGACCAGCTACCCGGCCCACCTGCGCCGCTACCTCGACGGCGCCCGGGAGCGGGGCGCGCGCCCGGTGCTGCTGACCCCGGCGGAGCGCCGCCGGTTCGACGCCGCCGGGAACGCCGTCGCCACCCACGGGTTCTACCCGGACGCGATGCGGGCGCTGGCCGCCGCCGAGGGCGTGCCGCTGGTCGACGTCACGGCGCAGACCCTGGCGCTGTGGCAGGAGCTCGGTCCGGACGGCACCCAGGTGTACTTCCTGAACACCTACGAGGGCCGGCAGGACAACACGCACTTCAACACCCCGGGCGCCCGCCTGATCGCGCGGATGGTGGCCCGCGGCCTGCTCGCCGCGGGCGTCCTCGCCGAGGACCAGGTGCGCCGCCTCGACCAGAGCATCCCGGTCGAGTGGTTCACCTGGCCGGAGGAGCTGCCCGCGGCGACCTGAGCCGTCAGCCCATCGCGGCGTCGATGTTGGCGACGACGATGGCGACGACGGCCACGGCAGCCCACAGGAGCAGGCCGAACCGCCACCAGAGGTTGAGGTTCAGCCGCTTCGGCGCGTCCAGCGCCATGGCCTCGGCGTCCGACAGCGGGCGCATCGCCCACCCGGCCTCGGTGGCGGTCGCCAGGCTGTACTGCAGGCCCCACGAGAACCGCAGCAGCCAGAACAGGTGGACGTACGAGTAGCGCAGCACCAGGGCTCGCCCCGCGTCGAGCGGCGCCGTCTTGCTCTTGCTGCCCCAGCCGAAGAAGACCATGCTCTTCTTTCCTTCGTCTCGAACCGCGCGCACCGTGCGCGCGGCGAGCGAAGCGTGGCAGAGCGCGGGGCAGGCGTCTGTGGGGAGAACTCCCCACCCGTGCCGCAGGGGATGAGGTTCGCGGGCGCGGATGAGAGTCACGGGGGCCCGGCGTAGCGTGACAAGGGACCGAAGCCAGTTCAAAGATGACCTGGAAGGGGTAACCCAACATGCCTGGAAACAAGGCGGTCGCCTACCGCGAACCCGGCGTGGTTGAGGTGGTCGACATCGACTACCCGACGTTCGAGCTCCGGGACGGACCCGGGGTCAACCCGGCCAACGTAGGCCGCAAGGTGCCGCACGGGGTGATCCTGCGGACCGTGTCCACCAACATCTGCGGCTCTGACCAGCACATGGTCCGCGGCCGTACCACCGCGCCCCCGGGACTGATCCTGGGGCACGAGATCACCGGCGAGATCGTCGAGAAGGGCCCGGACGTCGAGTTCCTCGACGTGGGTGACATCGTCTCGGTGCCGTTCAACATCGCCTGCGGGCGCTGTCGCAACTGCAAGGAGCGCAAGACCGGCATCTGCCTCAACGTGAACCCGGACCGGCCGGGCTCGGCGTACGGGTACGTCGACATGGGCGGCTGGGTCGGCGGCCAGGCGGAGTACGTGCTGGTGCCGTACGCGGACTTCAACGCGCTCAAGTTCCCGGACAAGGACCAGGCCCTCGAGAAGATCATGGACCTGACGATGCTCAGCGACATCTTCCCCACGGGCTTCCACGGGTGCGTGAGCGCCGGGGTGGGCGTGGGGTCCACGGTGTACGTCGCCGGGGCCGGGCCCGTGGGTCTGGCCGCCGCGGCGTCGGCGCACCTGCTCGGTGCGGCCGTGGTGATCGTGGGCGACCTCAACAAGGAGCGGCTGGAGCAGGCGCGGTCGTTCGGGTGCGAGGCGATCGACGTGGCCGCCGGACCGATCGGCGACCAGATCGCCGAGATCCTGGGTGTGCCCGAGGTGGACTGCGGCGTCGACGCCGTCGGCTTCGAGGCCCGCGGGCACGGTGCCGACTCGTCGAACGAGCAGCCGGCCGCCGTGCTCAACGCCCTCATGGAGGTCACGCGGGCGGGCGGCGCGCTCGGCATCCCCGGCCTCTACGTCACGGGCGACCCGGGTGCGGCGACCGAGGCGGCGAAGGTCGGCTCGCTGTCCCTGCGGCTGGGGCTCGGCTGGGCCAAGTCCCACGCGTTCACGACCGGCCAGTGCCCGGTGATGAAGTACCACCGCGGCCTGATGGAGGCGATCCTGCACGACAAGGTGCACATCGCGGACGCTGTCAACGCCCAGGCGATCCCCCTGACGGAGGCGCCGACGGGCTACCACGCGTTCGACGAGGGTGCGGCGAAGAAGTTCGTGCTCAACCCGAACAACTACATCAAGGCCGCCTGACCCCCGGTCGGAGTGGCCTCTGCCGGGGTAGGCCCCCGGGGAGACGGGGCGGGGCAGGACCCGGGTGCACCGGATCCTGCCCCGCCTGTCTCTCGTCCGGCGTTCCTACCTCGGGGTCGCCGCTGCGGCGGCCTGGGCCGCGCCCGGGAGCGCGTCGAGGATCCGCTGCACGGCGGCGTCGTCGTGCGCCGCGGAGACGAACCAGGCCTCGAAGACCGACGGTGGCAGGTTGACCCCGGCCGCCAGCATCGCGTGGAACAGGGCCGTGTACCGGAACGTCTCCTGCGCCTGGGCCTGCGCGTAGTCGCGCACGCCCGACGCCGCGGCCAGCGGCCCGAAGAACACCGAGAACAGCGAGCCCGCGCGCTGCACGCGGTGCTCGACGCCGGCGGCGGTCAGCGCCTCGCCCACGGCGTCCGACAGCACGCGCGAGACCTCGTCGACCCGGGCGTAGACGGCGTCGTCGGCCAGCCGCAGGGTCGTCAGGCCCGAGGCGACCGCCACGGGGTTACCGGACAGCGTGCCCGCCTGGTACACGGGCCCCAGCGGGGCCAGGTGGTCCATGACCGACGCCGGTCCGCCCAGCGCCGCCACCGGCATGCCGCCGCCGACGACCTTGCCGAACGTGAACAGGTCGGGTGTGTAGCCCTCGCCCCCGGCGGCCCGGATCGCGTCGTTCTCCAGACCCCACCAGCCGGCGGGGCCCACGCGGAACCCGGTGAGCACCTCGTCCATGATGAACAGGGCGCCGTGCGCCGACGTGATGCGGCGCAGACCCTCGTTGAAGCCCTCGGCGGGCGGCACCACGCCCATGTTCGCGGGCGACGCCTCGGTGATGACCGCCGCGATCTCGGAGCCGCGCTGCGCGAAGGCCGCCTCGACGGCCGCCAGGTCGTTGTAGGGGAGCACCAGGGTCTCGGCCGCGGTCGCCTCGGTCACGCCGGCCGAGCCCGGGAGCGCCAGCGTCGCGACGCCGGAGCCGGCCTCGGCCAGCAGCGCGTCCATGTGCCCGTGGTAGCAGCCGGCGAACTTGATCACGAGCGGCCGGCCCGTGACCCCGCGCGCGAGGCGGATCGCCGTCATCGTGGCCTCGGTGCCCGTCGAGACGAGGCGCACCCGCTCGGCCGCGGGGACCCGGCGCCGCACCTCCTCGGCGAGCTCGACCTCGGCGACGGTCGGGGCGCCGAACGACAGCCCGCGCGCGGCGGCTTCCTGGACGGCGGCGACGACGTCGGGGTGCGCGTGCCCGAGCAGGGCGGGGCCCCACGAGCAGACCAGGTCCACGTACTCGCGCCCCGCGACGTCGGTGACGTACGGGCCGCGGGCCGAGGCGAGGAACCGCGGGTCGCCGCCCACGCTGCCGTAGGCGCGGACCGGCGAGTTCACGCCGCCCGGGATCGCGTCCTGCGCGCGCAGGAACGCCGCGTGGTTGGCCTCGGGCGCCCGGCGCAGCGCCTGGGCCTCGACGGTTTCCCGGTTCTGTTCGGTCACTTGATCCACTCCGCGATCTCCAGCGCCCAGTAGGTGAGGATGACGTCGGCGCCGGCGCGCTTGATGCTCGTGACCGACTCCAGGACGGCGCGGTCGCGGTCGATCCAGCCGTTCGCACCGGCCGCCTCGATCATCGCGTACTCGCCCGAGACCTGGTACGCGGCCACGGGCACGTCGCTCCGGTCCGCGACGGCGCGCAGCACGTCCAGGTACGACCCGGCGGGCTTGACCATCACGAGGTCGGCGCCCTCGGCGAGGTCCAGGTCGGCCTCGCGCAGGCCCTCGCGGCCGTTCGCGGGGTCCATCTGGTAGGTCTTGCGGTCGCCCTTCAGCTCCGAGTCCACGGCCTCGCGGAACGGGCCGTAGTACGCGCTCGCGTACTTGGCGCTGTAGGCCAGGATGCTCGTGTCGGCGAAGCCGGCGTCGTCCAGCGCGTCCCGGATCATCGCGACCTGGCCGTCCATCATGCCGGACGGCGAGATCACGTCGGCCCCGGCCTTGGCCTGCGCCACCGCCATGGAGGCGTAGCGGATCAGGGTCGCGTCGTTGTCCACAGCCCCTGTGGACGTGAGCACGCCGCAGTGCCCGTGGTCGGTGAACTCGTCGAGGCAGGTGTCGGCCATGAGTACCGGCGTGGGCGCGCCGGGCGCGAGGCCCTCGTCCAGCGCGGCGCGCGAGGCACGCAGGGCGCGCTGCAGGATGCCGTCGGGGGCGTCGGCCTGCGAGCCGCTCGCGTCCTTCACGGTGGGGATGCCGAACAGCATGACGCCGCCCAGGCCCGCGTCCCGCGCGGCGCGCACGGCCTCGACCAGGGACTCCTCGGTGTGCTGCACCTGCCCGGGCATGCTCGCCAGCGGCGCCGGCTCGCTCAGGCCCTCCTTGACGAAGAGCGGCAGCACCAGGTCGGCGGGGTGCAAGCGGGTCTCTGCGACCAGACGGCGCATGCCCGGCGTGGCGCGCAGACGGCGCGGCCGGTACACGATCCCGGAGGAGCTCACGATGTCCTTCTCTCTCGTTGTGGTGTCAGACGTACAGGTCCCCCAAGTTACCCCTCCGTCTCCCCCACCCAGCTTCTCCCAGGGCTTCTGTTCCCACCTCCGCCCAGGCCCCCTCCCTCGAGTTGGTGGCCCCA
>NZ_JBHWLR010000008.1:122867-147723 GCF_042731755.1 Promicromonospora sp. NPDC059942 | reverse complement strand
CTCTCGTATTCGCCGACAGCGTAAGAGGGGGAGAAGAAAAAGATGTCCTTCTCTTTTGTTGGGGTGTAAGACGTAAAGGCCACAAGGGGGACCTGTACGTCTGACAGGTCAGGTTCTGACGAGGGCTTCGGTCACGGCGTCGGCCAGGGCCTCGTCCGTGGGTGTGGCGGCCACGGCGAGCACCGTGTGCCCGACGTCGCCGGCCGCGCGGGCCGACGGCTCCCCGATCGCGACCACCCGCTGCGGGCCCAGCTGGGCCGCGACCTGGCGGGCGGCCGAGCCCGAGGCGACCACGACGACGTCGTACGGGCCGCGCAGCTCCGCGGGCAGCTCGCGCGCGACCGTCCGGTAGGCGGTCACCACGTCGACGGCCCAGCCCTTGGCGACGAGGCCGGCCCGCAGCGTGTCGGACGCGAGGTCGCCGAGCGGGAGCAGGACGCGGTGTGCGGGGGCGGGGGCGGGGGCGACGTCGGCCGCGGGACGGGTGCCGGCCGGGCTCGGGCCGTCGGGCGCCTCGGGGAACGCGTCGGCGAGCCCGGCCCCGGTCGCGGTCCGCGGTACCAGCTCGACGGCGAGACCGTGCGCGGCCACCGCCCGCTCGGTCGCGGGGCCGACGGCGGCCCACCGGGCCGACTCGGCGCGCGGTGTGTCGGAAGCAGCCGGCGCCGGGCCGAGCAGGGCGTCCACGGCGTTCACACTCGTGATCGCCACCCAGGCGTACGCGCCGGCGAGCACGCGCTCGCGGGCGGCGTCGAGCTCTGCCGGGTCCTCGACCGGTGCCCGCTCGATCACCGGAGCTGCGACCGGGTCCAGGCCGCGCTCACGGAGCAGGGCGAGGAGCCTGGCGGAGCGCTCCGGGGCGCGCGCGACCAGCACGGCGGGCTGCCCGGCACGGTGTCCGGCAGCCGTTCCGGGGCCGGCGGAGGATCCGGCGGGCCCGGCCGATCCCGGGGGAGCGACCGCAGAGGGGACCGGCTCGGTCACGCCTTCTCCGGGACGGTCGCACTCAGCGGTGCGAGCCGCTCGGCGCCGTCGGCCAGCAGGTTCTCGGCCACGGCGACACCCAGCGTGCGGGCGGCGGCGTCGAGCGCCTCGGGCGCGACGTCCTGCGACAGCGAGGCCTCCCCGCCGCGCGACATCTGCTCCGAGCCGTCGACGGCGGCCACGACGGACCGCAGGCGCAGCACCGAGCCCGTCACCGTCGCGTGCGCACCGACCGGAGCCGCGCAGCCGGCCTCCAGCCGGGCCAGCACCGAACGCTCGGCGAGCACCGCGAGGCGGGTCGGCCGGTGGTCGAGCAGGTGGATCGCCTCGGCGAGGTCGGGCGCGGGGGCCCGGCCCGTGGCGGGGTCGGACACGATGTCCACGGTGCGCACCTCCACGGCGAGCGCGCCCTGTCCGGGGGCGGGGGCCACGACGTCGACGTCGAGCACCTCGCTGATCACGTCGGTGCGGCCCAGGCGCGACAGCCCGGCGTAGGCGAGCACGACGGCGTCGAGGTCGGCGTCGGGCCCGAGCGCGCGGTTGAGCCGCGTGCCCACGTTGCCGCGGATGTCGACGACGTCCAGGTCGGGCCGGGCCGCGCGGATCTGGGCGGCCCGCCGCGGCGAGCCGGTGCCCACGCGCCCCCCGTGCGGAAGCGTCGCGAGGGTGAGTCCGTCCCGAGCGCACAGGGCGTCGCGCGGGTCCTCGCGCTCGGGCGTCACGAAGGTGAGGCCGGGCGCGGGGGTGGTCGGCAGGTCCTTGAGGGAGTGGACGGCGACGTCGCAGCGGCCGTCCAGCAGCGCCTCGCGCAGCGCGGTCACGAAGACGCCGGTGCCGCCGAGGCTCGCGAGGCTCCCTGTCTTCACGTCGCCCTCGGTCTTGATGTGCACCAGCTCGACCGGTCGGCCGGTCAGCTCCTCCAGCCGCTTGGCCACCAGACCGCTCTGGGTCGTGGCGAGGGCGCTCGCGCGGGTCCCGAGGCGGATCGGCGTGGCGTCGCCCGGGGTGCTTCCAGGGGTGCTGACGGACAGGGGGGTCGGGGTCACCAACCCAGTCTCCACCCGAACCCCCGCCGGGAGGAAACCAGAAGGTGCCCGATGGGCGGATTTCACAGGGTTGGTGGCGTGCTGTCAGAACGGTCTCGGCGCGCCCGGAGAAAGTGCGAGCAAGTGCACCTTCTTACCAACAGTTTTCGAGAAACTGTTAGTAAGGTGTAGTGCGTGGTCACACTTTCCGAGCCCCTCGCCATCGCACCCGTCGGCCGGGACGAGCACTACTGGGTCGCGGAGGACAACGGCCTGGTCAGTCGCGGTCAGCTCGCCGCGGCCTCAGGGGAGTACGAGTCGACGATCCCGACGCGGATCGCGGAGTATGCGCCGCACCTGCCGGCCGACCTCGGGGCGGACATCGAGGAGGCCGCGGCCGCCCTCGCCGGGTTCGACGCCTATGCGCGGGGGCGTCTCGGGGCCGACAACCCGACGCTGGGCCCGATGAGCTCCATCCTGCTGCGGACCGAGTCGACGTCGTCGTCGCAGATCGAGAACCTCACGGTCGGTGCGCGGCAGCTGGCGCTCGCGGAGCTGGACCAGTCGAACAGCGACAACGCCCGGGTGGTGGTGGCGAACGTCCGGGCCATGGAAGCGGCGCTCGCCCTCGCGGACCGGCTTGACGAGGACGCGATGCTCGCGATGCACGCCGAGCTGCTGTCCCGGCAACGTGGCTGGGAGGACCATGCGGGAAAGTACCGCTCGGGGCTGGTCTGGGTGGGCTCGACGAGCGTCTCCCCGCGTGGCGCCCAGCACGTCGCGCCGCAGGCAGAGCTCGTCTCCGGCGCGATGGCCGACCTGGTCCGCTTCATGCACCGGGACGATCTCCCAGTGCTGGTCCAGGCGGCAGTCGCGCACGCCCAGTTCGAGACCATCCACCCGTTCAGCGACGGGAACGGCCGTACCGGCCGTGCCGTCGTGCATGCGATCCTCAAGGCGAAGGGCGTGGTCACGCACACCACCGCGCCGGTCTCGGCCGGCCTGCTCATCCAGACCGAGGAGTATTTCGACGCCCTGGGCGCCTTCCGGCAGGGCGACGCCCGACCGATCGTGGAGAGATTCGCTGCGGCGTGCCGGTTCGCTGCGGCGTCGGGCTCGGCGCTCGTCGACGAGCTCGCGAACCAGGTGGACGTGTCTCGTCAGGACCTGGCGGGTCTCCGCCGGCAGGCGTCAGCGTGGAGGGTGCTCCCGTGCCTGGTGGCGCAGCCCGTCGTCAACGCCCGTTTCCTCGTCGACCGGCTCGACATGAACGACACGACGGCTCAGCGCGCGCTGAGCCAGCTCACCGAGGCAGGAGTGCTGGAGGAACGTACCGGCCTGCGGCGCAACCGGGTCTGGCAGCACGCGGGGATCCTGCGTGTGCTGGACGCCTACGCCCAGCGGCTCTCGCGGGGTTGAGCCCTCCGGGACCCCTCAGCCCTCGTCGCCCAGGCGTTCGGCAGTTCGTCCCGCGTGCGCGACGATCGCGGCCAGGCCGGTCCCGGCGATCCAGCCGCCCGTGACGTCGAGGCCGGGCTCGGCCAGTACCGTCGCCTCGTACTCGCGGACGGCGGACCGGTAGGCCGGCGTGGGCGGGGGCAGCGCGCCGTCCCAGCGCTGGTGCAGCACCTCGCGCACCCGGTCGGTCAGGTCCACCCCGAGCAGCGCCGACGCGTCGCGGGCGGCCTCCTCGGCGGTGGGCTGCGGCGTCGGCTCGCCCATGCGGCCGTAGCTGAGCCGCACCACGTGCACGCCCGGTCCGGCGGCGGCGCGCACCCGGCGCGCGAGCCACGGCCACTTGGCCGTCGCGTGGGTCAGCGCCTTGGCCCGGACACCGCCCGCGGCCGTGTCCGGGGCCACGAGCATCCCCGAGCCGCGCGGGGCGGTGTCCAGCTCGGGCGCGTCCACGAGCAGCGCTGCCAGCCGGATGTCCGCGCCGCGCTCGGGCGGCGCGGGCGGCTCCAGAACCTTCCCGTGCCCGGCGGCAGCGAGATCGGTCGGTTGCGTTGAGATCGGTCCGTCAGCCGACCGGTCTCGGTGCGACCGACCGATCTCGACGGCGGCGGGCGTCGTCAGGACCACGCGGTGCGTGCGGAGCAGCCGGCCGTCGGCCGTGCGGACCAGCCAGACGGCGTCGCCGTCGGCCCGCTCCACCCCCTCGACCCGCGTGCCGAACCGGACGTCCAGGCGGTCCACCAGCGCGTCCACCAGGGCGTGGACGCCGCCGTCGATCCCGCGCACCGCGGACCCGGGCGGCGCCGCGGCCCGCAGCGACGCCACGGCCCGCGACAGGGACCCGGTCCGTGCGTACGCGTCCAGCAGCCCGGGCGCGACGGCGGCGACGTCGAGCCGGTCGAGCGGCGCCGAGTGCACGCCCGCGGCGACCGGGGTGACGAGCCGGTCCGCCACCCGGGAGCCGAGCCGCGACCGTGCGAGGGTGCCGAGGTCGGTCGGGTCGACGAGCCGCGTGGGCAGCACCCGGTCCAGCGAGCCGCGCAGCACGCCGGGCCAGCCGATCGCGCGCCGGACGTCGGCGGCCCACGGCCGCGAGGGGATGCCCAGCACACCGGCCGCGGGCAGCGGGAACGCCCGGCCGGCGGCATAACCCCAGGCGGAGAGCCCGGCTGGTGCCTCGACGGTCAGCCCGAGCTCGGCCACGAGCCGTTCCACGGCCCCGCCCCGCACCGCGAACGACTCCGCCCCGAGGTCCAGCGGCACGTCCGGCAGCGACGCGAACGCCCCGCCGCGGATCGGCCCGCCGGCCCGCTCGCCGGCCTCCAGCACGACGACGCGCAGCCCGCGCCCGGCGAGCGTGTGCGCGGCGACGAGCCCGCCGATCCCGGCGCCGACGACGACGGCGTCGGCCTCCGCCGCACCGGACCGGCCGGCCGAGGCCGTCACAACGAGTGGACCAGCTCGACCACGCGGGTCAGCACCGTCGGGTCCGTCTCCGGGGGGACGCCGTGGCCCAGGTTGACCACGTGGCCGGGCGCCTTGAGGCCGCGGGAGACGACGTCGCGCACGTGCGCCTCCAGCACCGGCCACGGCGCGGCCAGCAGCGCGGGGTCGATGTTCCCCTGCAGGGGGACGCCGGGCAGCAGGGCGGCCGCCTCGTCGAGCGGAGTCCGGTAGTCGACGCCGACCGCGTGGTCCGTCAGGCCGGCGTCGACCAGGACCGTGCGCATCGCGGGCAGCAGGTGCCCGGTGCCGGTACCGAAGTGGATGGCCGGCACGCCGGCGTCCGCCACGTAGGACAGCGCGCGGGTCGACGACGCGGCGACGTGCGCCGTGTAGTCCGCGAGCGAGAGCGACCCGGCCCAGGAGTCGAAGAGCTGGACGGCGCTGGCGCCCGCCTCGACCTGGGCCCGCAGGAACGTGCCGGTGAGGTCGGCGGTCCACGTCACGAGCGCGTCCCACGTGGCGGGGTCGGCGTGCATCAGGGTGCGCGCGGCGAGGTGGTCGCGCGACGGCCGGCCCTCGACCAGGTAGGCCGCGAGCGTGAACGGGGCGCCGCCGAAGCCGAGGAGCGGCGTCGACCCGAGCTCGGCGACGGTCAGCGCGACGGCCTCCCGGATCGGCTCGAGGGCCGCGTCGTCGAGGCTGCGCGCGGTGAGCCGGGCGACGTCGTCGGCCGTGCGGTACGGCTGGTCCATGACCGGACCGACCCCCGCCTGGATGTCCACGCCGACGCCGGCCAGCTTGAGCGGCACCACGATGTCGGAGAAGAAGACGGCGGCGTCCACGCCGTGCCGGCGCACGGGCTGGAGTGTGATCTCGGACGCGAGGTCGGGCCGCAGGCAGGACTCCAGCATGCCGGTGCCCTTGCGGACCTCGCGGTACTCGGGCAGGGAGCGACCCGCCTGCCGCATGAACCAGACAGGCGTGCGACCAGGACGTTCACCCCGGAGCGCCCGGACAAGGGGAGCGGCGGAGGTCCGCCCGTCGGCGAGCGGGTGAGCAGGGCTGATCGTGGTGGACTTCACGCTTCACGATTCTGCCCTGCCCGGCCGTGGTGCATAAAGTTGGAGCACTGTGGTTCTCCTCTCCCTCACCGCCAGCCACCGCGAGCTCGATCTCGACGCGCTGGAGCGCCTGTCCACGGGTTCGTCGTCAGTGGGTCGTGTCGTCGTGGGTACGTGCGGCCCCGTCGCGGGCGCCGTGGTGATCTCCACGTGCAACCGCTTCGAGCTCTACCTCGACGTCGACGCGCCGCTGAGCGGCGACAGCGTGCGGCACGCGACGCGCCACGTCGCCGAGCTCGTGGCCCACGCGTCGGGCGTGACCGGCGACGTCGCCGCCCGCAGCTTCACCGTCCGCACCGGGCCGGAGGTCACGGAGCACCTGTTCGCCGTGGCGTCGGGCCTGGACGCGATGGTCGTGGGCGAGCGCGAGATCGCCGGCCAGGTGAAGCGCTCGCTGGCGATCGCCCGCGAGCAGGAGACCACGTCCAAGACCCTGGAGCTCCTGTTCCAGACGGCGTCGCGCACCTCCAAGCGGGTCGGCACCGACACGGAGCTCGGCGCTGCGGGCCGGTCCGTCGTCGCGCTCGCCCTGGACCTCGCCGAGAGCGAGCTGCCGCCCTGGGACGGCGCACGCGCCGTGCTCATCGGCACCGGCTCGTACGCGGGCGCCTCCGTCGCGGCCCTGCGGGCCCGCGGCTGCGAGGACATCTCCGTCTACTCGCAGTCCGGCCGCGCCGAGGCCTTCGCGGAGTCGCACGGCGTGCGACCGGTGGACTCGCTCGTCGAGGCCCTCGCCGACGCCGACATCGTGGTGAGCTGCAGCGGAGCCCGGGGCCGGGCGCTCGCGGCGCGAGCCGACGGAGACCTGGCCGGGACCGAAGAGCTGGGCGCCATCGTCGCCGGGAACTTCGGCGGCCAGACCACGCTCCCGCACGGCCTGTCCGGCGAGGCCGGCCCCGAGGCGAGCCTCGGCCACGTGCTCGACGCCGCCGCTGTGGTGCGCGCCCGGGAGCGCGCCGCGGACCGGGCCGGCGACGAGCCGGAGCCCCGCCCGCTGGTGATCCTGGACCTCGCCCTGCACCGCGACGTGGACCCGCTCGTGGCCGACGTCGAGGGCGTGCTCCTCTACGACCTCGCCACGCTGAAGGCGCACGCCCCCGCGGTCGCGCACGACGTCGTCGCGCAGGCGCAGGGGATCGTGGACTCCGCCGCCCGGCGCTTCGAGGAGACGCGCCTGGGCCGGGAGGCCGACGCCGCGGTGGTCGCCCTGCTCGACGAGGCGGAGGTCCGGGTCGTGGCCGAGGTCGACGCCGCCGTCGCGCGGCTGACCGACGAGCTCGCCCTGCACGGCGAGCCCGCCCCCGAGGAGTCCGACGTCGACGTGATCGCCCGTGACGTGCGCAAGCGGGTGCACGCCGAGCTGCACGACAAGATCGTCGCCGTCCGGGCCCGGGCCACCGCCGAGGCGCGGGCCGCCGAGGCCGCGCTGGTCCAGGGGGCCGTGGCCCTGACGAGGACGGCGTCCACCCAGCGCGACGCGGACCACCGCTCCCGCCGATAACCGGCCCGCACGCCGATAACCAACCGGTGGTGATTGTCCGGATATGCCGGGCGGCCTGGCATCCTGGGTCCAATTCGCCCATCGTTACCGAATCGTGATCAGGGTGATTTTATTCACCCGGGGGTGCGGGCTAAGTTCGGTGGCTCAAGGACCGAACGCGCATTTGCGCATCGAGATGCTGGAGCACCTTTTGAAGCACGCAGCACACAAGAAGAAGACCGCATCGGCGGGCGCGCGGACCATCGCGACCGTCGCCATCGCAACCGCGGCGACCGCCATGGCCGCGCCGGCCATGGCGGCAGAGGCCTCCCCGCTGGACTCCCTCGGCGACCTTGGCACCACCGCCGACGGCCTCAAGTCGGGCCTCCCCGCCATCTCGTCGACCTCGATCGACCTCAGCGAGCTCACGGGGACGCTGCCCGCGACCGGCGTCGTCACCGACGTGGTCGAGAAGGCCGAGCTGCCCGCCTCCATCGCCCCCACCACGGCCCTCGCGCCGAACTACGAGCCGGCGCAGTTCGTCTCGGGCGCCCTCCAGGGTGCCGCGCCCCAGGTCGTCTCCGAGGTCGTCGGCGGCGTGACCGGCGGCTCGGCCGTGTCGGGCGTGACCGGCACCGCCAAGGCCGCCCTGGCCAACGTGCTCGGCGGCGGGGCCCTGGGCACCGCGACCGGCGTCGTCTCCGGCGTGACCGGCGGCGTGCTGCAGGGTGACGTCGTCAACGGCGTGGCCGGCGGGGTCGTCAACAACGTGGCCGGCGGTGTCGTGTCCAACGTCGCCGGTGGCGTGCTGCAGGGCGACGTCGTCAACGGCGTGGCCGGCGGCGTGCTGCAGGGCGACGTCGTGAACAGCGCCACGGGCACCGTGACCGGCGTCGCGACGGGCGCCGTCGCGACCGGCGCCGTCGAGGGCGTTCCGGCCACCGTGGCCGACCTGATCCGCAACGTGCCGAACGTCCTGGGCGGCGTGACCGCTCCGGTCGCCGGCCTCACGGCCAACCTGCCGGGCGTGCTCGGTGGCGTGGGCGGCGTCGTGAACAGCGTCGTCTCGAACGTGCCGGGCGTCGTCGCCTCGGTTCCGGGCCTCGTCGCCAAGGTCACCACCCCGGCCGCCGGTGCGGTCGAGACGGTCGTGGGCGACGTCGCCGTGGACGGCGTCGTCAAGCCGGTCGCCACGGGCGTGGTGCCGGGTGCCGTGGGCGCCGTGCAGAACGGCGTGGTCCCGGGCGTCACCTCGACCGTGGGCAACGTGACCGGCTCGGTCGTCCCGGGTGCCGTCGGCACCGTGACCGGCGACGTCGTGCCGGGTGTCGTGGACGGCGTGGCCAAGCCCGTCGTCGGTGACGTGGTGCTCGGCGGTGTCGTCGGCAACGTCGTCAAGGGCGACGTGGTGGGCGGCGTCGTGACGCCGGTCGTGAAGGACACCGTCGTCGACGGCGTCGCGAAGCCGCTGGTGCAGGACGTCGTCGTCGAGGGTGTTGCGAAGCCCGTCGTGAAGGACGTCGTCGTGGACGGCGTGGCCAAGCCCGTCGTGAAGACCGTGACCGGCACCGTCGAGGGCGTCGCCGGCGGCGCCGTCAAGGACACCGTCGGTGGCGTGACCGGCGCCGTGGACGGCCTCACCGGCGGTGCCGTGAGCGGCCTCACCGGCGGTCTGCTGGGAGGTCTTTCCTGAGCTGAATTCCCCGGGAGGACCCCAGCCTCTTCGGTCTTGACGTAGCGGGGTGGAGCGCCATTGGCGCTCCACCCCGTTTGCGTTCTCCGGCGCTTTCAGAAGGTTCCATTCTTGTGTCCGTTGTTATCGGATCGTTACCATCGCATCAGGTTTTTCCGGTCTACCCCTTTTTCCGGCTATTACCGATCAGGTAGCGTCGTGGCGTCCCGGGTTCCGGGCCAGATGTAGCCGACCAGCTGGAGCAGCTCTCATGAAGCACGCCGCCGTCAAGCCTTCGTCCGTCGCCAGGTCCGCGGCCGCCCGCGTCGTGGCGACGATCGCGCTCGCCACCGCTGCGACCGCCGTCGCCAGCCCGGCGATGGCGCACGAGGGCCACGGGCACGACGGGCCGGACGGACACTCCGCGGGTTATGACCGCGGCAACGACCGCGGGCACGACCGCGGCCGGGAGGCCCAGTCCCCGCGCTCCTACCAGCCGGCCGCCTACGCGGAGCCCGACTACGACGTGCCGCAGTACGGCGGCTCGAAGGACAGTCGGTCCGAGGACGGCAGCTGCGGCCGCGGCGCGGCGCCCCAGGGCAACAACGCGGCGCCCCAGGGCGGCCACCGCGACTGGACCGACGAGGACCGCGACAAGGTCCGCGAGGCCGTCCAGGAGTACGTGGAGCAGGCCAACGAGTCCGCCGCCGGGACGCAGCCGCAGGTCGTCACCGAGGTCGAGCAGACCACCACGCCCGCGGAGAAGCCGGCGGCCGCCGAGGCCGAGGCCCCCGCGAAGGTCGTCACCCCCGTGCAGGTCGAGGCGTCGGAGCCGCCGGTGGCCGTCCAGGCCCCGGGCCAGCAGTGGGAGGGCCCGACCGCGGCCGACACCGCCGGGGCCGAGCTCACCGCCTACGTGCCGAGCCAGGACACCGCCGCCACGACCGGGCGCGAGTCCGGCTCGCTCACCGAGGCCACGCTGGACGCTCCCGTCCGGCTCGCCACGACCGGCGCCGAGGCCACCGCCCTCACGTCGGCCGCCGGCGCCCTGGTTCTCGGCGGCGCCGCCTCGCTGCTGGTCGCCCGCCGCAGCCGCATCCGCGCCTGACCGGACGTCGGCGCCGGACCGGACGCCCGCGCCCGGTCCGGCGAGCCCGCCCCTGGCCGGGGAGGCGAGCCCGCCCCTAGCCGGGGAGGGGCCGCCAGCCCGGCGCGTCCGTACCCCACGGGTGCGCGGGGTGCGGGTAGTCGGCGTACCCCGGGAGCACCGGCCGCGCGGTCGTGACGCCCCCGTGCGTCACGGTCCCGCCGGCCGACGCCGTCGCGGCGGCCGGGTGCACCGGGTCCCGCCCCGGCAGGTCGAGCAGCCAGACCGCGGTGCGCGCGAGCGACACCGCGACGTCGCGACCGAGCCCGTCGTCGCTCCGGAGCGCGACGGCGTCCACGATCCCCGCCGCGAGCAGGTACCCCGAGGCGTGGTCGAGAGCCTGGGCGGGCAGCGCGCCGGGCGTCCCGTCGCGGCCCTCCAGCAGCGCGATGCCACTGGCCGCCTGCACGATCGAGTCGAAGCCGCGGCGGCCGGACCACGGGCCGGCGTCGCCCCAGGCGGACACGCGCCCCGTCACCGTGCGGGGCGGCACCCGGAGGCCGAACGCCTCGATCGCGCCGGGCCGGTAGCCCGTCACGAGGACGTCGGCGGCGTCGAGCAGGTCCTGGGCCGTGCGGCGGTCGCGGGCCTCCCGGAGGTCCAGGACGGCGCTGCGCTTGCCCTGTCCCGTGTCGAGGTGCTGCCAGCTGATCTCGGCGGGCTCCGGCGGGTCCACCCGCAGCACGTCCGCGCCCAGCAGTGCGAGCGTCCGCGTGGCGACCGGCCCGGCGATGACCCGGGTCAGGTCGAGCACGCGGACGCCGGCCAGCGGCGCCCCGCCCGGCGGACGGGCTCCCGTCCCGGTCGCGGGTCCGCGCACCCGGGTCCGCACCAGCGGGCCCGACGCCGCGGCGCGCCCCGGCGCGGACTCCCGCCACTCCTGCTCCGTCCGGACACGCGCGACGATCGCGCCGGCGTCGGCGGCGCGGTCCTCCAGGTCCTGCGCCGAGAGCTCGGTGAGCCGCTCGGCGAAGGCGGGCCGGTCGGCGTCGTCGGGCAGCCCGGCGAGCGCCGTCAGCCGGGCGCGGTGGTGCGGGTAGTTCGCGTGCGTGCGGACCCAGCCGTCGGACGTGGCGAAGAAGCCGGAGAGCGGGGCGAAGCCCTGCACCGGCTGCCCGTCGAGGGCGAGGACGCGGTCGGACGCGAAGCCGGCGGCGACCCGGGCGGGGTCGACGCGGGCCGGGTCGAGCAGGGCCAGGTCGAGGACTGCCGGGTCGGCCGCGCCCGCCCGCCGGCCCGTACGCGCTGCCGCGCGCTGCACGGCGCGGACGGCGTCCAGCGCGAGGTCGAGCACGGGCAGGTGGGCGGCGAGCCAGGGTTCCACGGTTCCATCATGGTCCCGTCCGACGGACTGCCCCGAAACATCACCGGCCGGACAGATCTGCGACCATGCGCGCGGATACACTCGCCGCATGGCCAAGAACCCCTCCTCCGACTTCGTGCTCCGGCCCTTCGAAGGTCTCCCCGGGGAGACCGACTGGGTGGCGATGCGCGAGATCGTCCCGTCGGCGACTGCGACCGCCCGCACCACCGCCGAGTACGGCTCCCGCGACGTCACGGTCGTGACGCTCCTGCCCGGTGCCTGGACCGCGCTGCACCGTGCCGACGGCACGCTGCTGCTCGCCGTGCAGGGCATCGTCGGCTCGGGCGACGTGAGCCGCGACCTCGCCGCCGCCCTGCTGGAGGCGATGGAGCTGGAGCCGGGTACGGCCGTGGAGTCGGGCGAGCTGCCGGGCGAGGGCCCGCGGCTGCAGGACGTGCTCGACCTGGGCGTGCCGTTCGAGGTCACCGTGCACGACACGTTCGACTATTGGCTCGACCCGAGCGCCGACGTGACGCCGGAGCTCAAGCAGAACCTGGAGGACGCGGCGGACGGCGCGATCCCCACCGTCAAGGTCACCTCGGCCGAGTCCGCCTACTGGTGCAGCATGTCGCGCGAGTTCCTCCGCTGGGCACGCCCCGAGCCGGAGGACGACGTCATCGACGCGATCTCCCGCCTGCACGCAAAGCGCGAGTCAGGGCTCGCGGGTGGAAGGTTCGTGGGAGCGTTTCGTGCGTCGGGCCTGGTCGTCCCGGTCTGGGAGCTGCCGAAGGGCACCGAGGCCGCTGACCTGGAGGGTCCCGTGGCCGAGCTCGGCGAGAAGCTCGCGAAAGCACTTTCCATCAAGGAGCCGCTTGATGCGAACGAGCGACGCGCAAGAGCAGGTATCGTCTCTCGCCAGGTCACCCTGCGCTAGTCCGGACGCCCCGGCCGGTCGCGCGCGAGCGGCCCGGAACGCTACGGCAGTCACCGAGGATCGCCACGAGCGGCCCTGGTTTCGGCAACTAGCGGACCAAGGGAGTAGGATTCCAGGGGTAAACCTTTGCACTCACCAAGCAAAGGGCTATCCGAACACTCACCACGGCAAATCGACGCTTCAGGCAGGACAGGTGTGAACGCTCTCCCGGTCGCGAAGACCACGCGTCCCGGCAATGCACAGGCAGGCAAGAACGTCCAGCGGGTGGCGGCCATCATTCCCGCCAAGGACGAGGCCGAGCGCATTGCCGCCACCGTGCGCTCCGCGCGTGCGATCCCCCATGTCGACCTCGTGCTCGTGGTCGACGACGGCTCCGAGGACGACACGCAGCACGTGGCGCGCGCCGCGGGCGCCGTCGTCGTGCGCCACTCCCACAACCGCGGCAAGGCCGCCGCGATGGAGACAGGCGCCGCGGTGGTGGCGATGCGTGACGCCGACGGGCGCCCCCCGCGTCTCCTCATGTTCATCGACGGTGACCTCGGCGACACCGCCGTGAACACCGCACCGCTGGTGCGCCCGGTCCGTGAGGGCGTCGCCGACCTCGCGATCGCGCTGCTGCCCAAGCAGGCCGGCGCCGGCGGCCGGGGCGTCGTCGTCGGCGCGTCCCGCCGGGCCATCGAGGCCATGACCGGCTGGAGCCCGTCGCAGCCGCTGTCCGGCATGCGGTGCCTCACCCGCGAGGCGTTCGAGGCGGCCACGCCGCTCGCCCGCGGCTGGGGCGTCGAGACCGGCATGACCATCGACCTGCTGCGCAAGGGGTACGTCGCCGTCGAGGTGCCGTGCGACCTCAAGCACCGGGCCTCCGCCAACGACCTCAAGGGTCAGATCCACCGGGCGGCCCAGTACCGCGACGTCCTGCTGGCCGTGAACGCGCGCAAGATGCGTGGCGCGGTGGACGCCGTGCGGCACGCGGGGTCGAACGTCCGCAGCTGATCGACCCTCAGGCCCGCCCCGTACCCTGACCTCATGGAGTGGCAGGTCTGGCTCGGCATCATCGCGATCGTCATCGGGGTACTGGCACTCGCCGTCGCCGTCGGCGCATGGTCGCAGCAGGCCTGGATGCGTCGTCGGGACGGCCGGCGCGCGGTGGCGCAGAGCGTGCCGGCGGCCCGGCAGATCGCCGTGGTGGTGAACCCTTCCAAGCTGCACGCGAGCGGGCTGCCCGCCCAGGTGCGGGCGCACTGCGAGGCGAACGGGCTCCCGGAGCCGCTCTGGTACGAGACCACCGTCGAGGACCCCGGCAAGGGGCAGGCCCGGCAGGCGCTGGACGACGGCGCGGACATCGTGATCGCGGCCGGCGGCGACGGCACGGTGCGCGCCGTCGCCGAGACCATGGTCGGCTCGGACAAGCCGATGGGCGTGCTGCCGGTGGGCACGGGAAACCTCCTGGCGCGCAACCTCGAGCTGCCGCTGACCAACATGGACGAGGCGCTCGACGTCATCCTGGCCGGGCGCACGCGGGCCATCGACGTCGGCTGGCTGCGGGTCATGGAGTTCGCGGACACCCCGCGCAACGACGAGCACCCCAACCAGCCCGACCACGAGCCCGACACGGACCGCGAGCACATCTTCCTGGTCATCGCCGGCCTGGGCTTCGACGCCGCGATGGTCGCCACCGCCGACTCGAACCTGAAGAAGAAGGTGGGCTGGGTGGCCTACTTCGTGGCGGGGCTGTCCCACATGCAGGCCCGGCGGATGCGCGCCACCCTGCAGCTCGACGACGACCCGCCGGTCGACGCGCGCGCCCGTTCGATCATGGTCGGCAACTGCGGCATGCTGCCGGGCGGCGTCACCCTGCTGCCCGACGCCGTCCTCGACGACGGGGTGCTCGACGTGGCCGCCGTCGACGTGCGCGGCGGGGTGCTCGGCTGGGCCCAGCTCACCCTCGAGATCGCCATGCAGGGGGTGGGGGTGCGGAACGAGCTGCCGGAGAAGCTCGGCCGCATCGACCACACCAAGGCCCGCCGGGCGCGCATCCGCGTGCCCGCGGGCGAGGAGGCCCAGGTCGACGGGGATCCCCTCGGCCGGGCCGTCGAGGTCGACGTGCACGTCCAGCCGGGCGCGCTGCTGGTCCGGGCCCCGTGACGGCCGCGGCCATCTACCCTGGGCGGGTGAATCCCCGCTCCACCCGGACACTGACCGTGCCCGTCGCCCTCGTCATGCTCGTCGCGGCCCTGCTGGGCCTGATCGGCCCGACGACCGCGTCGGCGGCCCCGCGATCCGCGCCCGTGGCCGTGGCGACGCCGGCGACCGGGGCCGGGCCCGCGGCCGCGGCGGTCGCCGCGGACGCCGGTCCCGCGCAGGCCGCGGAGCCCGTGCCGGCCGCCCCCGTGGTGGTGGTCGGCGTGGCCGGGCTGCGGTGGACGGACGTCTCCCGGAGCACCACCCCGACCCTGTGGCACATGATCGGCGGCGGCTCCGTCGCGTCGATCAACGTGCGGACCGCGGCGCCCGCGACGTGCCCGCTGGACGCGTGGCTCACGCTCTCGGCGGGCAGCCGGACGGTCTCGGCCGGCAGCGCCGAGCGCGCCGACCAGCCGGAACCCGCGGGCCAGGACGGCGAGGAGCGCGAGGCCCGCGGGGCGACGTCGTGCACGCCGGTGCCCGAGCCCACGACGGGTGCCGCGCAGGGCTCCGGCGACGCGGAGCCGGCGCGCGCCACGGTCGGCGGCTGGGCGCAGCTCCCCGAGAAGGACGAGGACGAGGAGAAGGCCGCCGAGCCCGGCGAGCGCGAGCAGGCGCCCGCCCCCGGCCTCCTCGGCGACATGCTGGCCGACGCGGACGCGTGCTCCACGGCGGTCGGGCCGGGCGCCGCCGTCATGCTCGCCCGCGCGGACGGGACCGTGGGCCGGTACGTCCCCTCGCTGGACGCCCTGACCTCGGACGGCGCCGAGGGCTCGGCGAGCACCTTCGGCGCACGCGGCCAGGCCTGGGACGACGCCCTCACGGAGTGCCCCGTCACCGTGGTCGACGCCGGCAGCCTGCCCGAGGGGCCGGAGCGGGCCCAGGCGCTGGAGACCCTGGACGGCACGCTCAGCAGCCTGACCCGGAGCCTGCCGGCCGGCACGCGCGTGCTCGTGGCGGGCGTCGCGGACACGCCGCTCACGCAGCAGGGCCTCCAGGTCGTCGTGGACTGGGTGGTGGACGTGCCCCGGGTGCGCTGGCTGACGTCGGACGCGTCGCGGAGCACCGGGTTCGTGCAGCTCACCGACCTCACGGCCACCGCGGCCGAGGCCGCCGGCGCCCTCCCGGACCCCGAGGCCGAGGAGGAGCCCGGGCAGGACCCGGCGCTCGAGGAGCCCTCGATCGACGGCTCGCCGATCGAGGTGGGCGAGCCGCGGCGGACCACGGTCGCCCGCACGGTCGAGAACCGGCAGTACATCAACGTCCTGGCCGACACGATCCCCGCGCAGGTGCCCGCCTTCGCCGGCGTGATCGTCCTGTTCCTGCTGATCGCCGTGCTGGTCCTGGTGCTGCCGCGGCGTGCCGCGCGGCCGCGGCGGGAGCCCGGGCCGTACCGGCAGCGGCTGGCCCTGAGCGCCGCGCTGCTCGCGGTGTCGGCGCCGGCCGCGGCGAGCCTGGCGACCCTCTCCCGGTGGTGGGTGTGGCCCGCGCCGGAGTTCGGCCTGGCCCTGTCACTTACGGTGGCGGCGGTCGCCGTCGCGCTCGGTATCCGGGGCGTCTCGCGGCTGCTCCCTCCGGCCCCGTGGCGCAACGCCGTCGCGGCGGCGGGCCTCACCTGGCTGGTCTTCACGATCGACGGGATCACGGGGTTCACGCTGCTGCAGGCCTCGCTCCTGGGCCCGTCGCTGGCCACCGCGGACCGCTTCTACGGGTTCTCGGACGTGGCCTTCGTGATCTACGCGGTGGCCGGGCTGGTCCTCGCGGGCGGGCTCGCGGCGTACGCGGCGCGTCGCCGCACGGCGACGAGCGCCGGCTCGGTGCTCGGCGACGGCGCCCGCGCCCGCGAGACGCAGCGGCCCACCCGGCCGGTGTGGCTCGGGGTGGCGGCCGTGACCGCCGTCGCGCTCGTGACCGTCGCCGTGGACGCCGCGCCGTACTTCGGGGACCGCCTGCGCGGGCTCACGCTGTTCGTGCCGTTCGCCCTGGTCGCGCTGCTCGCGGCGCGTCCGGACCTGGTGACCCGGTTCCTCGGCGCCCGCGGCTGGCTCCCCTCCGGCAGGCAGACCGAGCCGGTCCGCCGCGTGCCGTCGGCCGTGCTGGGCCTGTCCGGCGCGCTGCTGCTCAGCCTGCTCTTCGCGGCGGCCGTGCTGCCCGTGCCCGGCGCCGAGGCCGCCGGCGAGGAGTCGGGCTCGCTGAGCAGCGCCGAGCCCGTGGTGCCGCCCGGCGAGAACGTGGTCGTGATCGGCACGCAGGGCCTGCGCTGGACCGACGTCCAGCCGTCCCTCGACACCGGCACGGCCCCTGCGCCCACGCTCTACGGCATGCTCACCGACGGCGCGGACGCCGCGGGCCTGACCCTGCCCAACGGACGCGCGGCGCGCTGCCCGGACAGCGGGTGGCTCAGCCTGTCGGCCGGACGCCTGGCCGAGGTAGCCGACGAGCGGGACGCCGACCGGCACTGGATCTGCGACGAGATCACCGTGACGCCGCTGGCGGACGACACGGCGGACGCCGCGGACGCCGGTGCCGGGACCGCGGGGGGCGACCGCCCCGCCGTCGTCGACCAGTGGGACCGGCTGACCGCGCTGCAGCGCGGCTCCGGCTACGCCGCCCACCCCGGCACGTTCGGGAACGCCCTCGCCGACACGTGCACGACGGCCGTCGGGCCGGGCGCCGCGGTCGCGCTCGCCGAGGGCGACGGCAGCGTCGGGCGGTACTTCGACCTCGACGCGGCGCTGGCCGCCGACTCGGGCGCCTGGGACTGTCCCGTCACGTTCGTGGACGCGGGCTCAGCGCTGCTCGACGTCGCCGAGCGGGCGGACCTGGAGAAGCAGCCCGACGGCGCCGACCAGGTCGAGGCGATCCGCGCCGACCTCGTCGCCGCCGTGGACCTCGCGGTGTGGCGCGTGCTGGCCGCCGCCCCCGCGGACACGACGGTGCTCGTGATCGACGTCGCCACCACGCCCGAGCACGCGCTCGAGCTGGGGCCTGCCCTGCTGCGCCCGTCGGCGAACTACGACGGGCTGCCCCGCTACCTGGCCAGCACGGCGACCCGCACGGAGGGGGTGGCGCGGCTGATGGACGTCCCGGCGGCGGTGCTCGACGCCGTCGGCGTGGACCTGCCCGCCGACATCGACCCGACGCCGCTGCTGCGGGCCGGGGAGCGCCCCGCCTCGGCCTGGCTCACCGCCGACGAGCTCGCGGACATGACGGCGCGCGACCACGTGCGCCGGGACGCGTACATCTGGCTCGTCGATGTGCCGTTCTGGCTGGGCCTCGCCCTGGCGGCGGCCTGCTGGTGGGTGCCGCGGCGGGTCGCGTTCGTGCCGGGCGGGCTCCGGCGCGCCGCCGTCGTCGCCGCCACGGCGCTGACGGCGCTCCCGGCGGGCGGGTTCCTCGTCTCCCTCACCGGCTGGTGGCGGTTCGACCTGCCCGTGCTCGCGATCGTGGGCGCCACGCTGCTCGTGACGGCGGCCGTGACCGGCCTGAGCCTGCTCGCCCCACGGCGGCCCCTGTGGGCGGCCCCCGCCGTCGTCGCGGGCATCACGTTCGTCGCGCTCACGGTGGACGCCCTGGTCGGCACGCCCCTGAACCGGGCGGCGCCCCTCGGCTCCGCCCCGACGTTCGGCGCGCGGTTCTACGGCTTCGGCAACCCGACGTTCTCGGTGTACGCCGTGGCGGCGATCGTGCTCGCGGCCGCGCTGGCGCAGCTCCTCGTGTCGCGCGGCAGACGGGTCCTGGCCACCCTGGCCGTCAGCGTCGTGGGCGTCATCGCGATGGCGGTCGACGTCTGGCCCACCCTCGGGGCGGACCTCGGCGGCGGCTTGGTGCTCGTCCCGGCCTTCGTGGTGGTGGCCACGGCCGCGTCGGGGCTGCGCCTCACCCTCTGGCGGTTCACCTGGGTCGCGGCGGCCGGTGTCGGCGTGGTGGCCCTCGTGGGCGTCCTCGACTGGCTGCGCCCGCCCGAGTCGCGCTCGCACCTCGGCCGGTTCGTGGGCCAGGTGGTCGACGGCGAGGCGGTATCCACCGTGCTGCGCAAGGCGCTGTACGCGCTGAACTCGATCACGGGCGGGCCGGCGGTCTGGGCCACCGTGGTGATCCTGGTGCTGGTCGGCCTCGCGCTCTTCGGACCGGCGACGTGGCGGGAACGCCTGACGCCCGCCTGGTTCACGCGCGCGGAGCGGAGCTGGGAGTTCCTGCGCCCCGCGCTGGTCGCGATGTGGGTGATGGCGGTCCTGGGCTCCCTGGTCAACGACTTCGGGCTGCGGATCGCGATGATCGCGCTCATCCCGGCCGTGCCGCTGCTCACGATGGTCGCGCTGCGGACGAATTCAGAGCGACAGCCCCGTTAGGCTCGTCCCCGTGATCGATCTCCGACTTCTGCGCGACAACCCCGACGTCGTCCGCGCGAGCCAGGTGGCCCGCGGTGACGACCCCGACCTCGTGGACGTGGCGCTCGACGCCGACGCGCGCCGCCGCTCCTCTCTGACCGAGTTCGAGAACCTGCGCGCGGAGCAGAAGTCCCTGGGCAAGCAGGTGGCGCAGGCGCAGGGCGACGAGAAGCAGGCGCTGCTGGCCCGCACCAAGCAGCTCGCGCAGGACGTCAAGCAGCACCAGGCCACCGCGGCCGAGGCCGAGCAGGAGCTCGACCGGGTGCTGTACTCGATCGCCAACGTGATCGAGGGCGCGCCCGCGGGCGGCGAGGAGGACTTCATCGAGCTCAAGCAGGTCGGTACCCGCCGCGACTTCGCGGCCGAGGGCTTCGAGCCCAAGGACCACCTGGAGCTCGGCGAGGGCCTGCGCGCGATCGACACCAAGCGCGGCGCCAAGGTGTCCGGGGCGCGGTTCTACTTCCTGACCGGCATCGGCGCGCGGCTGGAGCTGGCGCTGCTCAACATGGCGATGGACCAGGCCGTGGAGCAGGGCTTCACGCCCATGATCACGCCCACCCTCGTCAAGCCCGAGACCATGCAGGGCACGGGCTTCCTGGGCGCCCACGCCGACGAGATCTACCGCCTGGAGAAGGACGACCTCTACCTGGTCGGCACCTCCGAGGTGGCGCTCGCGGGCTACCACAGCGACGAGATCGTGGACCTGTCCGACGGGCCGATGCGGTACGCGGGCTGGAGCGCGTGCTACCGCCGCGAGGCCGGCTCGGCGGGCCGCGACACGCGCGGCATCATCCGCGTGCACCAGTTCCACAAGGTCGAGATGTTCAGCTACTGCGCCCCCGAGGACGCCGAGGCCGAGCACCAGCGCCTGCTGGGCTGGGAAGAGGCCATGATGGCCAAGGTCGAGCTGCCCTACCGCGTCATCGACACGGCCGCGGGCGACCTCGGCTCCTCGGCGGCCCGCAAGTTCGACTGCGAGGCGTGGCTGCCCACGCAGGAGCGCTGGCTGGAGCTCACCTCGACGTCGAACTGCACCACGTTCCAGGCCCGCCGCCTGGGCGTCCGCGAGCGGACCGAGGACGGCTCGACCCGGAACGTCGCGACCCTGAACGGCACGCTCGGTACCACCCGCTGGATCGTCGCGATCCTGGAGAACCACCAGCAGGCGGACGGTTCGGTGCACGTCCCGGAGGGCCTGCGCCCCTACCTGGGTGGCCTGGAGGTCCTGGAGCCGGTGAAGTAGGGCGGCCGATCACCTCGTCGTCGGCCGGCGTTCACCGGCGGGTGGGTAGGCTGCCAGCGTGCCTCCTGCCACCGACCGCAAGCTCATCGCCCTCGACATCGACGGGACCCTCGTCACGTACGACGACGTGCTGTCCGACGCGGCGCGGGAGGCGGTCGCCGCCGTCCGCGCCGCCGGGCACCACGTGGTGCTGGCGTCGGGCCGCTCGCTCATCGCGATGACGCCCGTCGCGGCGGAGCTCAAGATCGAGGACGAGTGGATCGTCGCCTCGAACGGCGCGGTCACGGCACGCATCGACGTCTCCGCCGCGATGGGTTACACCCTGGAACGCGTCGAGACGTTCGACCCCGAACCGGTGCTGCGCATGCTCAAGGTCGAGCTGCCGCACGCGCGCTATGCGGTCGAGGACGTCGGCGTAGGCTTCCGGATGACCGAGCTCTTTCCCGAGGGCGAGCTCAACGGGGAGCACCGCGTGGTGGACTTCGAGGAGCTCTGGGCCGGCGACGTCACGCGCGTCGTGGTCCGCAGCCCCGGTGAGACGAGCGCGGAGTTCCACGAGATCGCAGCGCGGCTCGGCTTCGACGACGTCACGTACGCCGTCGGCTGGTCCGCGTGGATGGACATCGCACCGCAGGGCGTGACCAAGGCGTCGGCCCTCGAGGTGGTGCGCAAGGAGCTCGGCGTGGCGGCCGAGAACACCGTCGCCGTGGGCGACGGCAGCAACGACATCGACATGCTGCGGTGGGCAGGACGCGGCGTGGCGATGGGGCACGCGACCGAGCCGGTGCAGGCGGCGGCCGACGCCGTGACCGGTTCGATCGACGACGACGGCGTGGTGGACGTCCTCCGCTCGCTGCTCTGAGTCGGGCAAGATCCCGCGGGTGACGACGCGGGTGAAAGTTATCCGTGCAAAGGTATGGATCACAGGGCGAATGCCTGTACATTTGGGCGCGATCCGTCGAAGGGTGACGGCGCTCACGGTGCCATGGGGGTACGTGATGATCCTGGACGACCAATCGGTGTCCATGCGGGTGCGCAACGATGCGCCTCACCTGGTCGCCCTCGACATCGACGGGACCCTGTTGGTCACCGGGCAGCCCGTGCCCGGGCCGACGGTGCTGGCCGTGCAGCTCGTGCGTGGCCGGAAGCATCACGTGGTCCTGGCGTCGGGACGGTCGTTGACCGGGATCCTGCCCGTGGCCAAGGAGCTCGGGATCACCGACGGCTGGGTGGTCGCCTCCAACGGCGCGGTGACGGCGCGGCTCTGCGCCACGTGCACCAACGGCTACATGCTCGAGGACGTCCTGACGTTCGACGTCGGCCCCGTGGCCAAGATGGCGCTGAGCCGGTTCCCCGACGTGCAGATCGGCGTCGAGGAGATCGGCATCGGCTACCGCGTGAACCGGCTGTTCGAGCCGCACGAGGTCAACGGCGCCCAGCGCGTGGTCGGCGTCGACGAGCTGGGCGTCATGCCCGCCTCGCGCGCGATCCTGCGGGGGCCGAACGTGCTCGACCTGCTGGAGCCGCTGCGCCGGCACGGGGTGACCGCCACGGAGGCCGGGCCCGACTGGATCGACGTGACCCCGCGGCACCTGAGCAAGGCGACGTCGCTGGAGAACATCCGCTCCACGCTCGGCGTCCCGCGGCACAACACGCTCGCCGTCGGCGACGGCCTGAACGACATCGAGATGCTGAGCTGGGCCGCCCGCGCCGTCGCGATGGGCCACGCTCCTGCCGCCGTGAAGGCGATCGCGAACGAGACCGTGGGCGACATCTCGCAGCACGGCGTGATCCAGGCGCTGAAGACCCTGATCTAGCGCCGTGTCAGACCCTCAGGTCACCGGGGTGACCTGAGCGTCTGACACAACGATCAGCGCGCCGTGAGAATCAACGTGCGGTGAGGATCAGCGGGCCGTCCGGCGTGATCGCGATCGTGTGCTCCGAGTGGGCACCGCGCGAACCGTCCGCCGAGCGAAGCGTCCAGCCGTCGGGGTCGGTGAAGATCTCGTCCGTGGTCTCCAGGAACCACGGCTCGACCGCGATCACCAGGCCCGGCTTGAGCGGGAAGCCACGGCCTGCCCGGCCGTTGTTCGGCACGTGCGGGTCGCCGTGCATGGTGCGGCCCACGCCGTGCCCGCCGAAGTCGGTGTTGACCGAGTAGCCGGCGGCGTGCGCCACCTCGGCGATCGCCGAGGAGATGTCGCCGATCTTCTTGCCGGGCTGCGCGGCGGCGATGCCGGCCTCCAGCGCCACCTCGGTGGTGCGGATCAGCTTGGTGTCCTGCGCCACGCGGGCCGGGTCGGGCTCGCCCACCACGACGGACAGCGCGGAGTCGGAGACCCAGCCGTTCACGGACGCCGCGAAGTCGATCGACAGCAGGTCGCCGTCCTGGAGCGCGTAGTCGTAGGGCAGGCCGTGCAGCACGGCGTCGTTCACCGAGGTGCAGATGACCTTGCCGAACGGCATCGCGCCGAACGAGGGGTGGTAGTCGATGTAGCACGACTCGGCGCCCTGGTCGCGGATCATCTTGTGCGCGATCTCGTCGAGCTCGAGGAGGTTCACCCCGACGCCCGCGGCCTCGCGGACGGCGAGCAGCACGTCGGCGACGAAGCGTCCCGCCGGGCGCATCTCCTCGATCTCGCGCGGCGTCCTCAGCTCGATCATGTCCGTCCTTCCGTAGGGGCACCAGGGATCTGGCGGCACAAGCCTACGTCCCGCCGTCCACCCGCCGTGCGGGCGTGGGCGGCCACCTTGCGTCCGGCGTACCCGGCGTTTCGCCAGTCTTGGACGACCGGTGGGATTGCAACGATTTCGTAATGCAAGGTGATGCTGTATGGGCTTGCATTGGATCGAGAACCACGGTTGCGTTGAGGTCGGGCAACCCGGCAGTCTGCCGGTCCGTACCCGCAAGTCAGAGGGTTCTGAGCCCACGAAGCAGTGGAGGAGCACGAGATGACTATCCGGATGGCTTCCAAGCGCCGAGCGATCGCCCTGGCGGCGACCGGCGCGAGCCTGGCCCTGGTCCTGGCGGCCTGTGCCGACACCGGCGACGACGGCGGTGGCGGGGACGGCGGTGGCGAGGCCACCGAGGCCGCGATCGACTGCGCCGCCTACGACGAGTTCGGTGACCTCGACGGCAAGGAGGTCAACGTCTACACCACCATCGTGGAGCCGGAGGCCGAGACGCAGACGAAGTCGTACGAGCCGTTCGAGAAGTGCACCGGCGTCACCATCAACTACGAGGGCTCGCGCGAGATGGAGGCGCAGCTTCCCGTGCGCGTCCAGGCCGGTAACCCGCCGGACATCGCGATCCTGCCGCAGCCCGGTCTGCTCCAGACGCTCGTCCACGACTACGACGCGGTCCTCCCCGCGCCGGAGCAGGTCGAGGCCAACGTCGACGAGGGCTGGGCCCCGGAGTGGAAGGAGTACGGCACGGTCGACGGCACGTTCTACGCCGCGCCGCTGGGCTCCAACGTCAAGTCGTACGTCTGGTACTCGCCGAAGATGTTCGCCGACGCCGGGTACGAGGTGCCGACCACCTGGGACGAGATGATGGACCTCACGGCCACCATCGCCGAGGGCAACGAGGGCGCCACCCGCCCCTGGTGCGCGGGCGTGGAGTCCGGTGACGCCACCGGCTGGCCGGGCACCGACTGGATCGAGGACGTCGTGCTCCGCACCGCGGGCCCGGACGTCTACGACCAGTGGTACACCCACGAGATCCCGTTCAACGACCCGCAGATCGTCGACGCGTTCGACACCGCGGGCGAGATCCTCAAGAACCCGGACTACGTGAACGGCGGCCTGGGCGGCGTCGACTCGATCGCCACCGCGACCTGGACGGACGCGGGCTACCCGATCCTGGACGGCAACTGCTGGATGCACCGCGCCGCGAACTTCTACCAGACGCAGTGGCCCGAGGGCACCGAGGTGGGCCCGGACGGCGACGTCTACGCGTTCTACCTGCCGGCCATGACCGCCGACGAGAAGCCGACGCTGGTCGCCGGCGAGTTCATCGGCGCGTTCACCGACCGTCCCGAGGTGCAGGCCTTCCAGACCTACCTGTCGAGCGCTGACTGGGCCAACGCCAAGGCCGCCGCCACGCCGGCCGGTGGCTGGGTGAGCGCCAACAACGGTCTGGACCCGGCGCTGCTCGCGACGGACTTCGACCGGCTCTCCGCCGAGATCCTCGCCGACCCGGCCACCGTGGCCCGGTTCGACGCCTCGGACCTCATGCCGGCCGCAGTCGGTACGGACTCGTTCTGGAACGGCATCACCGAGTGGTTCGCCAGCGACGAGAGCAGCCAGCAGGTGACCGACACGATCGAGAAGTCCTGGCCGAAGAACTGACGCCCGGCCCTCGACCATGACGCGGGGAGGGGGGGGGGGTCGAGCCCCACACCCCCCCCCTCCTCCGCTTCGGGGGGGGGGGAGGCCAAAAAAAACCAAAAAAAACAAAAAAAGAAAGCAC
>NZ_JBHWLR010000008.1:120636-122857 GCF_042731755.1 Promicromonospora sp. NPDC059942 | reverse complement strand
GGCTAGAGGGTTCTAGCAGAAAGACTTCTCTCTTTCCCTTCACCGGTGCGGTGGGAGGGTGTGAGCCTCGACTCCCCCTCCTCCCGCCGTCCTAGGCTGAGGGGCGGGACGAGTCAAGGACGACCGGACCAGGACGCGACAGGAGATAGCCATGGACTGGCTGCTGTATGCCGGGGACGACCCCGTGCACAAACTTTTGCTGATGCTCATCGCGATCGTGTTGTTCGTCGTGCTGATGGGCATCATCCTCTTCGTGGTCGACCGGCCACGTAACCCCACGCGCTGGTTCGTCGGCTTCGGGTTCACGGGCGCGGCGCTGCTGCTGCTCCTGCTCGGCCTGGTGTACCCGGCGATCCGCACGGTCATCAACTCGTTCATGAACCGCAACAGCACGGAGTTCGTCGGGCTCGACAACTACGTGGTGGCCTTCACCGAGCCCAAGTTCCTCATCGTGCTCGGCAACACGGCGCTCTGGGTGCTGGTCGCCCCGCTCGTGGCCACGTTCCTCGGCCTGCTGTACGCCTACCTGGTCGACAAGAGCCGCTTCGAGGCGGTGGCCAAGGGCCTGGTCTTCCTGCCGATGGCCATCTCGATGGTGGGCGCGTCGATCATCTGGAAGTTCGTCTACGAGTTCAAGCCGGCGGGCGTGAACCAGACCGGCCTGCTCAACCAGTTCATCGTCTGGCTGGGCGGCGAGCCGCAGCAGTTCCTCATCAGCCGGCCCCTGAACACGTTCCTCATCATGGTCGTGTTCATCTGGATCCAGGCGGGCTTCGCGATGACGCTGCTGTCGGCGTCGATCAAGGCGATCCCCGACGACATCATCGAGGCCGCGCGGCTCGACGGCGTCTCCGGCATCGGCATGTTCTGGCGCATCACCATCCCGAGCATCCGGCCCGCGCTGGTGGTCGTGCTCACCACGATCGCGATGACAACACTGAAAACCTTCGACATCGTGCGAACGATGACCGCGGGCCAGTTCAACACCTCGATCGTGGCCCTCGAGTTCTACGACCAGCGGTTCCGGCAGAACGAGGCGGGTCTGAGCGCGGCGCTGGCCGTGCTGCTGTTCGTCATCGTGATCCCGGTGATCATCTACAACGTGCGCCAGCAGCGCCTCTCGGAGGATGTCCGATGAGCACCGTCAAGACAGCCGACGCGGCACCCGAGGTGCCCCGGGCGAAGTCCGACATCAGCGGCCGGGCCCGCAAGGCGCGCAAGGCGCTGTCCAACCCGTGGGCGAGCACCCTCGCCGTCGTCATCGCCATCCTGTGGACCATCCCGACGGTCGGCCTGCTGATCACGTCGTTCCGCCCGGAGCTGGACATCCGGCAGAGCGGCTGGTGGACCGTGTTCGGTTCGGCGTTCGCCGGCGAGGGCGTGTTCTCGCTGCGCAACTACGAGGCCGCGCTGTTCGACGGCTCCACCAACCTGGCCGTGTTCTTCATCAACTCGTTCGTGGTCACGCTGCCGGCGGTGTTCATCCCGATCACCCTCGCGCTGCTGGCCGCGTACGGGTTCGCGTGGGTCGACTTCAAGGGCGCCGACTTCCTGTTCATCGCGGTGTTCGCCCTGCAGATCGTGCCGATCCAGATCACGCTGGTGCCGCTGCTCTCGGCCTACGTGGACCTGGGCATCAACGGCACGTTCTGGACCATCTGGTTGTCGCACTCGATCTTCGCGCTACCGCTCGCGATCTTCCTGCTGCACAACTTCATGAAGGAGATCCCGAGGTCCCTGGTCGAGGCGGCGCGGATGGACGGCGCCGGCCACGTGCAGGTCTTCTTCCGAGTGGTGCTGCCGCTGCTCACGCCGGCGCTGGCGGCGTTCGCCATCTTCCAGTTCCTGTGGGTGTGGAACGACCTGCTGGTCGCCCTGGTCATGGGTGACCTCAACACGTTCCCGCTCACGGTCCGGGTCGCCGAGCTCGCGGGCTCGCGCGGTGGCGACTGGCACCTGCTGTCGGCCGGTGCGTTCATCTCGATGATCGTGCCGCTGATCGTGTTCCTGTCGCTGCAGCGCTACTTCGTGCGCGGCCTGCTGGCGGGTTCGGTCAAGGGCTGACGCCGCAGCAGCCGCAGCAGTCCCCTTCGAGGCCCGGGTTTCTCCTCTTTGACGTCGCTCAAAGAGGAGAAACCCCAGCCCCCCACCTCCCCCCCTTATCCCCCCACCCCACCCCCCTGGGCCCCCCCGCCCACCAACCCTCCTCTCTCTGCCCCCC
>NZ_JBHWLR010000008.1:6925-120626 GCF_042731755.1 Promicromonospora sp. NPDC059942 | reverse complement strand
GTTTTGTGGGTGGTTTTGGGAGGGGAGGAACACCGAAGCATACGGAGCATTCTCTTTAGGGCCCTGGTTTCCTCTTTTTCGACTCCCCGAAAAGAGAAAAACCCCGGGCCTCGAACGTCACGCTGTGATCGCAACGTCACGCTGCCGGGGCCTCGCGGGCCAGCAGGCTCTCCTTGATCGGCAGCCCGTAGCGGAAACCGCCGAGCGTGCCGTCGGTGCGCAGGATCCGGTGGCACGGCACGAACAGCGCGGCCGCGTTCATGGCGCACGCCCCGGCCGCCGCCCGGACGGCCGCCGGCCGCCCGGTCCGGACGGCGTACTCGCTGTACGTCAGCCGCTCGCCGGCCTTCACCTCGCGCAGCACGTCCCACGCGTGCGTCCGGTAGGGCCCGCTCGCCTGGAGCACCGGGACACGCCCGGGCGCCCCGTGGTCGCCGTCGTAGTAGGCGCGGACGGCGTCCGCGGCCTCGGCGAGCAGCCCCGTCGGGTTCTCCGTCGGCTTCGTTTCCTGGCCGACGGCGGACGGCCGCAGCGTGGGGTGGACCAGCGCGAGCAGGGAGCCGACGTCGTCGGTCCAGCCGGCGGCGAGCACCTGCTCCCGCGGTTCGCCCGCGGGGAGTGCCCCGTCAGGCACCGCCGCGACGACGACGCTGAAGGGGCCGTCGGGGGTGATGAGGGTCGTGGTCTTCATTGTTCTTCCTTCCGAGAGTTCGGGCTGTCAGGCGCACAGGTCACCCGGGTGACCTATGGGTCCGACACGTCAGGCGGAGCGCCAGAGGTGCATCGCGGCGTACGAGCGCCAGGGCGCCCAGGCCGCGCCGCGCACGGCGAGCTCCTTGAACTGGTGGGGCCGGGACTCCTCGGCGGAGACCAGCCCGAGGTTGCGGGCCCCGGCGAGCAGCGCGACGTCGCCGTCCATGAGGACGTCCGGGTCGCCGAGCACGCGCAGCGCCACGTACCCGGCCGTCCACGGACCGATCCCCGGCCGGGCCACCAGGCGACGGCGCAGGTCGTCGGGGTCGTCGCCGACGCTCAGGGTGAGCGTCCCGTCCGCGAGGTCCCGGGCCGCGCCGAGCACGGTCGCGAGCGTCCGGGCGGGCAGCCGGAGGTAGGCGGCGCCGTCCTGGGCGGACGGGACGTCGGCGCGTGTCGGGACGCCGTTGCTCGCGACGATGTCGGCGACCGCGCCGTCCGCCCGCCCGCGCCCGTCCGCCCGTGGGGCCGGGGGACCGGCGATCTGGCGCGGCGTCGGGAACAGCAGACCGAGTCCCTCGAACGCCGAGACGTACGGGGTGCCCACGCCCTTCGCCAGGCGCGACAGGTGCGTGCGCGCCGCGGCGACGCTGATCTGCTGGCCCACGATCGCGCGCACCAGCAGCTCGGCGGGGTCCAGCGTGCCGGGCACCCGGATCCCGGGCACCGCCCCGACCGACGGCGCGAGCACGGGGTCGGCCGCGAGCGAGGAGTCGACGGCGACCGGGTCGGCGTCGAGGTCCAGCAGCCGCCGCACGCGCGCGACGGCGACCGGCGCGTCGGCGAGGTCGGCGAGCTCGAGGTCCAGGTCGACCCGGCCGCTGCCGGGCCGGGGCACCCGCACCTCGAACGCCGCCGGGCCGTGCGGCAGGAGGACGGTCCGGGCGTACCGGAGCACGCCGACCCCCAGGTCCGCCGACTCCACCCCCTCGACGGCGCGCACGGCCAGGAACTCCAGCACGCCGCGCGCGTCGAACGGCTCCCGAACGGGCAGCGTCAGCGAGATCCGCACGGGCTCGGCCGCCGTCGTCGCGACTTCGGTCGGATGACCTGAGCTCGGTCCGTCGACCGACCGATCTCGCGGCATCCGACCGATCTCACGGGCGGCGCGTGAGCCGGCCGCACCCGACCGCGCCGGGCGCCGGGCGCGGGCGCGCAGCTCCGACGGCGTCGCGCCGAAGACCTCGGCCACGGTGTCGTTGAACTGCCGGATCGAGCCGAACCCGGCGGCGAACGCGACGTCGGCCAGGCGCAGCGAGGTGCCGACCAGGAGGGTGCGCGCCGTCTGCGCGCGCTGCGCCCGCGCGAGGGCCAGCGGCCCGGCGCCCAGCTCGCCGACCAGCAGCCGGTGGAGCTGCCGCTCGGAGTACCCCAGGCGCTGTGCGAGGCCGGACACGCCCTCGCGGTCGACCACGCCGTCGGCGACCAGGCGCATGGCGCGGCCCGTGAGGTCGCGGCGCAGGTCCCACGCGGGCGTGCCCGGCGCGGCCTCGGGGAGGCACCGCTTGCACGCGCGGAAGCCGGCCTCGTGCGCGGCGGCGGACGTCAGGTAGAACGAGACGTTCTCGGTCTTCGGCGTGCGGGCCGGGCACGAGGGCCGGCAGTAGATTCCGGTGGTACGCACCGCGGTGTAGAACTGCCCGTCGAAGCGGGAGTCACGCGCGGCGATGGCGCGGTAGCGCTCGGTGAACGCGGGATCGCGGAGCTCGACGTCGGTCATGCCCACCATCCTGCGCCCCGTCCGGACGCGACGGCTAGCGGGATTCGGACACGGCAGTGAGGGCCGTCAGGCGCGCCTCCAGGCCGTCGCGGACGCCGGGCCACTCGTCCGACAGGATCGAGAAGTACAAGGTGTCGCCCTCGGAACCGTCGGGGGCCACGCGGTGCGCGCGCAGCCGGCCCTCCTCCTGCGCTCCGAGCTTGAGGATCGCCGCGCGCGAGCGCGTGTTGCGCGCGTCGCAGCGCAGCGCCACCCGGCGCAGCCCCAGCTCCTCGAAGGTGTGCCGCAGCAGCATCAGCTTGCACGCCGGGTTGGTGGCGCCCGCCCACCAGTCCCGGCCGTAGAACGTCGAGCCGATCTCGACCCGGCGCTGCCCGGTGTTGAGCTCGTAGAACCGGGTCGAGCCGCGCACCGCGCCGTCGGACCCGAGCACCACGAACGCGAGGTGGTCGGGCGCCGCGACCGCGGCGTCCACGTACGCCTCCATCGCGGGGACGGTGCCGGGAAGGGCGCTGGTCATGCCGGCCCAGAGCTGGGTGTCCACCAGCGCGGCCAGGGCCGGCGCGTGGTCGCGCGTCAGCGGTTCGAGGCGGACGCCGTGGGCGGCGAGGCGGAGATCGTGCTGCATCGCGCCATCCCACCACGCACGCGGCGCCCCGGGCTGCCGTGTCCGGAGCCCGGGACCCGCGGCCGGGACCCGCTCACCGTAGGTCCCGGAGGTACGCCGCCGCACCCCCGTAGCCCTCGGTCCGCCGCTCGTCCAGGGTGGCGATGATGAGCAGCACCCCGCCGGCCGCCGCGAGCGTGAGCATCCACGGCACCGCGGAGATCTCGGTCCCGAGCTGGCTGACGAACACGATCAGCACCTCGACGGGCAGCACCCAGACCCCCAGCAGGAACGGCGCAGCGAGCCCGCGGCGCGACCCCACCAGCACCCCGGTCAGGGCCACGGCGACGACGAGCACGGCCCGCCACGTCTGCGGGTCGGTGAAGGTCGCGAGCACCGAGGGCCCGAGCAGCGCCAGGATCCCGGGCCCCAGCAGGGCCCACGAGCCCGTCCAGCCCACGGGCCAGCCCACCAGGGTGCGCTCCGGGACCCGGGCGGAGTCGGGCCCGCCCACCTTGGTGCGCGCCTCCCACTCGCCGAGCGCGAAGCAGCCGGCCACGACGAGCCCCACGCCGAGCGGCACGGAGAACACCTCGACCCGCAGCTCCCGCGGCACCCAGGCCGCGATGCCCGCGGCCAGGGCAGCCATCCAGACGGCCCAGGACGGGACACCCGTGGTGTGCCCGCGCAGCAACCGCCGCGCGACCACCACGAGGAGCACGAGCAGCGCGACCTCCAGCGCCCAGAGCGTGATGATCGCGCCCCAGTGCGGCTCGGTGTTCGCCACGGCCCCCACGGTGAGGAAGAGCAGCGCAGGGACGCGGCCCGCGGTGTCGATCGCGCGCCGCAGGCGGCCCGACGGCGCGCCCGTCCGGGCACCGCCGACGGCCACGAGGGCGAGCGCACCCGCCGCGAGGGCCCAGCCCAGCCCCGTCGCGAACCGGACTCCCGGATCACCGACCGTGGACCCCGCCACCTGCAAGGACTCGACGGTCAGGCCCGCACCCGCGAGCAGCACGGCGCCCGCCAGCAGGGTCCGGGCCCGTGCGGACCACTCGGCCGACACGACCGACCACCGCCGGAGCGCGAGGACCGCGAGCGTCAGGACCAGGCCGGTCACCAGCAGGACCCAGGCGCGCGAGTCTCCCGGGGTCGCGCCGAGGGCCAGCGTCAGGTCGCTCGGCACCAGCGCGAGCACGAGGCCCGCGGCGACGAGCCGCCACCCGTGCGTCCCGACCCGCCGGGCGAGCAGCGCCCCGACGAGCACCGCGCCGACGGCGGGCGGCAGGGTGTAGGCCTCGACGAGCCGCACGCCGCCGTCGGCCAGCGCGGTCCAGGCCGCCGCCGTCGCGAGGGCGCCGGCGGCCCACCAGACGCGGGTGCGGTCGGGCTCGCGCGCCACGACCCCGGCGCCGACGGCGAGGAGCAGCAGCACGGCCACCGCGACGTCGGGCCCGGCGGCCGGGCGGCCGTAGGCCAGGCCGATCGTGATCGCGCCGGTGACCACCGCGCTCAGCTCGAGCATCCCGCGCACCAGCGCGCCCGCGCCGCCGGCGTCCGGCACCCGGCGGGCGAGGAAGCCGGCCACGCGCGGCGCGCCGCCCGCGACGACGGCGACCGCCGCCGCGATCACCGGCAGCAGCACGGGCGAACCGCTCAGCGGCAGCAGCATGGCGCCCGCGCTCACGATCGCCACCGCGGTGGTGGGCAGCACCAGGCCCGCGGCGAGCACCCGGACGGCGGGCGCGAGCCCGGTCCGCCGGGTGAGCAGCAGCACGAGCTCCAGGAGCAGCATCGCGGCGGCCGCCCCGGCGGACCACCAGGTGCGGTCGAGCACCACGGTGTACACCCCGAGCGCGAACGGCACGGCCGTCACGCCGAGCACCGCGAACCACTGGGTGCGGGCCACGCGCGTGCCGACGGTCACCGCGACCGCCGTCAGCGAGGCCGCCGCTGACACGGTGCACACGGCGGCGACCCAGCCGAACCCGAGCCAGCCCAGCCAGACACCGCCCACGACCAGCGCGTACGCGTAAGCGCCGCCGACCAGGGCGGGGTGCGAGACGCGCGGCAGGGCCGCGCGGGCGGCCAGCGCCAGCGGCACGACGACGGCGGTGGCGACCAGCACCGTCGGGCGGCTCTGCCACGAGCCGACCGTCAGCAGGACGAGGGCGACGCAGGCCCCGGTCAGCGCGGCCGGACGCCAGGTCGGGCCCTCCTGCGGGCTCATCGCGGAGCCGCCGAGCCGCACCGTGAGCCGCGTGGCCCGGCGCAGCCCGTCGGCCCCGGCCCGCGCGCCGGTCACGACGGCACGCAGCCCGCGCCAGGAACGCGCCGGGTCGGCCGTCGCCGCCAGCAGCACGGCGGCGAGGACCGCCAGCAATGCGAGCGACGTCACCGCGGCCAGCCGGGCGTGCAGCGTCGCGGCGACGGCGAGGCCCACCGTCGCCCACGGCGCGAGGCCCCGGGCGGTCCGCACCAGGGCCGACGGCGGCCGCGACGCGGGGCCCGCCACGACGCCCAGCCGGGACGCGGCCAGCACCAGGGCGGCCAGCACGAGCACGCCGAGCACGTTCAGACCGCGCTCGTCCGCCGGCAGGAACGGGCCGCCGAGCGGGGCATCGCCCGGCGTCCGCGCGGGGGCGGCGCCGAGGGGGCCCGTCAGGACCTCCAGCACGCGCAGCGCGGACAGCCACAGGGCCGGGACGGCCGTGAGCACCGCGACGAGCCACGCCGCGAGCAGCAGGTCGGCACGCGTGCGGGCGGCGGGCACGAGCCCGCGCGCACGCGTGGCGACCAGCACGGTCAGCGTCACGGCGAGCACCGCCCACGCGACGCCCGCCGCCGCGGGCAGCACCCACAGGAACTCGATGTCCGCCCACTCCGTGAGGAACAGGGCGGCGACCGCGCCGAGCGCCCCGGCGGCGAAGGTCCACCAGCGGCGATGCGTGCCGCGCCGCAGCACGGCGGTGACGACGGCGGTGACCGCGAGCACGGCCGCCGTCTCGGCGTCCCCGGGGAGCCCGGCGAGGATGTCGGCCGGCGGCACCAGGAACGCGGTGCAGACGGCCAGCCCCACCCCCAGCGCCTGGGCCACCTCCAGCAGCCGGAGCTCCACCCGTAGCGCCGAGCCGACGCGCGGGCCCGAGACGCGGGCGACCGGCGGCCCCGCCAGCGCGGCCAGGGCGACGAGCAGCGCGCCCGCGGTGACGGCCCACGGCAGTGTGCCGTCGTCGTCCGAGAGGGCAAGCGCCGCAGGGAACGCCGCGAACGGCGCCGCGACCAGGCCGGTCGTGACCCAGGCCCGCACCCGCAGGGCGTGCCCGATCGCGACGGCGCCGACCGCGACGGCCGCCCACCAGGCGGCGAAGGGCAGCGGGGCGACGTCGGGCAGCGTGAACGTCGTGACCAGGGCCGCGGGCAGCGCGACGGTGCGGACCACGCCCAGCACCCGCGACTCCCACCGGAGAGTGGTGTCGAGCCGTTCGCCGGCCCGGAGCAGGACGCCGCTCGCGTAGTGCGCCACCAGGCCCGTCGCGACCACGGCGAGGATCCAGACCCACCGGGGCAGGCCGACGTCGGAGAGGCCCGCCGCGAGCAGCACCGGCACCAGCGGTGCGGCGACGGCGCCGGCGGCGACCCACGACCGCACCCGGAGCCGGCTGCCGAGGAGCACGAGCGCCGGGGCGAGCAGCGCCAGCAGCGCCGCGCGCGCGAGGAACGGCGCGACGCCGCCGAGCAGCCCGGCCTCCAGGCCGAGCTCCGCGCACACCCAGCCCAGCGCGACGGCCAGGGTCGCCACGGCCTCCGCCGACGACCGCAGCCCGGCCCGGCGCATCAGCGCCGCCGCCACCACGGAGGCGACCGTGACCGCGAGCGTCGCGACGGTGCGCAGCACGAGCTGGTCGGCGAGCGTGAAGAACACGAAGACCACCGCGGAGACGGCGACCAGCGCCGCGCCGACCCCGGCGAGGATCGGCTGGAGGGCCACGGTGCTGCGCTGCCGCGCGGGACCGGCAACGGTGCCGGCCGACGGGGCGGCGCCGGCCGCGGCACCGGTTCCGGCTGCGGCCACCGCGCCGGCGGACGTCGCTCCGGCAGACGTCGCGCGGTTCGCGCCGGACGAGCCCGCCGTCCCGGCCGCTGCCGGGGCGGCCGGGGCCGCCGTCGTCGGGCGCGCGTCACCTGAACCGACCGCACCGGAGCCGACCGGGCCTGACCCGGCCAGGCCCGACCCGGCGACTGCCCGCCGCGCGTACTCAGCCGCCGCGGGCTGCTCGGCGCGCATCTCGTCGAGGACCCGCTGTCGCTCGCGGATGGCCCGCTCGACGGCGAGCGAGGCCTCGTGCACCTCGATCCCGCGCCGGCCGCCCAGGTCGAGCGCGCAGGTCCCGCAGACCGTCCCGTGGAGGGTCGCGCCGCAGGCCGGGCAGGACACGGTGTCGGGCAGCCGCCGCAGCGCGTGACGTACCCACGTCTCTTCCATGGGCGGAAGCCTGGCGGAGCCGGACCCTACGAGGACAGCCCGGCACGCCAGGGAACGGTCACAGTTTCATGCCGAATGTGCGTTTCGCGCGTCTGGACGTGGTGTGCAGAGGCGTCAGACCGTGGCGTCCAGCCAGTCCAGCACCGTGGTCAGGTACTTCTCCCGGGCCGGCTTGGGGGACAGCGCCAGGTCGTGCGCGCCGCCCTCGATGACGGCGATCTCCACGGTCTGCCCCAGCCGCGGCGCGCGGGCGTGCATGTGCGCCACGTCGAGCACCACGTCCGTGCCGAGCTGCTCCGCGACGTCCCCGGCGTCGGACCCCGTGCGGCCGCTGGTGCACACGAGCACCGGGCACTGCACGGCCAGCCCGCGCCCGACCGCGCGGTGCCCGCGGCGGATCGCCGCCAGCCACCCGGCCCGCACCGGGAACCCCGCGTACGGCTTCCACCGCAGGTCGTACTCCCACTCGCCGCCGTTGGTGGCGTGCAGGGACCGGCCGTAGCCCTCGCCGAGCCGGGACACGACCAGCCGTGGTGAGACCCGGCCCAGCACGTAGACGGCCTGGGTGACCAGGGTGCGGTCGGACCAGCTCCCCTTGAGGTCGAACCAGGGGCTGTTCAGCACCAGGGCGGTGACCCGGCCGGGCCGCGCGTTCGCGTACATCGAGGTGATGAGACCGCCCGTCGAGTGCCCCAGGAGCACCAGCCCGGTGTGGCCGTCCGCGGCGATCACGCCGGCGGCCGCGTCGAGGTCCTGCGCGTAGAGCTCCAGGCGGTTGATCATGTTGGCGTCGCCGCCCGCCGTCGTCCACGCGTCCATGGACCGGCCGTGGCCACGCAGGTCGACGGCGTAGAACGGGTAGCCCCGCCCGGCGACCGCCTCGGCCAGGTGCCGCTGGAAGAAGTAGTCGGTGAACCCGTGGACGTACAGCACGGGCGGGCGCCCGACCACCGGCCCGCCCTCGGGCGTGTAGCGGATCAGGGTGGCCTCGGCGCCGCCCGGGAGCTGGAGCGTGCGGGCCTCGAAGCCCGCACCCAGCACGTCCTCGGTCCAGTCGTTCACCCGGCCAGTGTGCCCGACATGCGCGGCGCGCGGCCAGACAACAGGCGCTCCCGGCGCAGCGCGGGCAGGAAGCAGAGGGCGCCCAGCGTGCTGAACACCCCGCCGATGACCATGGCCGCCTGGGTGGAGAGCAGACCCGCCGTCCAGCCGAGGGCCGGCGCGCCCAGCGAGTAGGCGGCGAACGAGAGCATCGACGCCATCGACAGCACTGTGGTGCGGTTCCGGGACTCGGCCTCGCGGTGCAGCAGTGCCTGATAGGCGGGCCCGCACGCGCCGTGCAGCCCGTAGGTCACGAGGTACGCGGCGATCAGGCCGACCGGACCGAGCGCGAGCCCCATCCACACCGTGCCCAGCCCGTTGAGCACGCGCGCGATGATGGCCGTCCGGGCCACGCCGAGCCGGGGCGTGGCCAGGCCCGTCAGGGCCGCGCCGCCCGCGAAGACCGCCCAGCCGGCGGCCGCGGCCGGCCCCGAGACGGCGGCCCCGGCCTGCGTGCCGCCCAGGAGCTCGGAGAGCCGGATCGGCTGGAAGGTCTCGAAGATCACCATCCCCACGCTCCAGAACACCTCGACGATCAGCAGCCAGCGCAGCACCCGGTTGTCCCGCGCCAGGCGCAGCCCGTCGCGGACCACCCCGGGCGCCTGGCGTGCCGAGTCGAGCAGCCGGCTCCCCACCCCCGTGCCGCCCGTCGTGCGCGGCACCTCCCGGACCAGCACGACGACGGCCACCAGGTGCACCACGGCGAGCACGGCGTACACCGCGTACGGCAGCACGAGCGCCGACCACGCGGCCACGGGGTGCCACCAGACGAGGGCGCCGGAGACCAGGGCGCCCGCGGCGATGACCACCCCCATCACCGTGCCCTGCGCGGCGAGCGGACGGTCGACGTCGGCCCCCGGCTCGGTGGCGTGCACGGTGTCGACGAACCAGGCCTCCAGCGGGCCGGAGTCGAGCGCCCGGAAGATGCCGGTGACCGCCGCGGCGAGGGCGAAGGCCCAGAAGGACTGCGCGGTGAGGAACACCGCGGCCGCCGCCACCTGCAGCACGGCCGCCGCGACGAGCATCGGCCGCCGGCCGAGCGAGTCGGCCAGGCCCGCGGTGGGCAGCTCCAGCGCGAACACGACGAAGCCGCCGACGGAGAGCGCCGTGAGGGCCTGCGGCACCGACAGCCCGCGCTCGATCGGCAGCAGCGTGGTGACCGTGACGACCAGCCCGACGGGGAACCAGCGGGTCAGGGTGAGCAGCAGGAACACCTGCCGGGCGCGGTGCGGGGTCAGGGGGGTCATGACCGGTCCGTCCCGTCCTCGGCATCGCCGGAGGTGCCGGCGGAGGTGCCGCCCGAGGTGCCGGCGTCGTCCGTGCCCGGCACGTCGTCCGCCTCCAGCGGGAAGGCGGCCTGCCAGATCGTGATGCGGCGGGAGCCGGGGCCACCCCCGGCCTCCCGGTACCGCTCGAACAGCAGTTCCATGTCCGCGCGGAGCGCGGTGAGCTGCTCGGCGTTCAGGTCGAGCCCGGTGTCGCCCTGGCCCGCGGCGTCCTGCCACTCGCTGGGCCAGGCCTCGGCGACGTCGAGCCAGTGGCCGAACTCGGTGCTGAAGAGCCGCAGGTAGTCGCGCTGCAGCCAGCTCAGTGCGGTGGCGGCGTCCTCGTCGACGGAGAGCTCCGAGGGCGTCCAGCTGTGGGAGCTCGTGGTGGCGCGCCACAGGCGCTGCTTGCCGGCGCCGTCGCCGGTGTCCCCGACCAGGCCCACGGACTCCAGCTTGCGCAGGTGGTAGCTGGTAGCGCCGGTGTTGGTGCTGAGCGCGGTCGCGAGCGTGGTGGCCGTCGCGGGCCCGCCGCGCCGCAGGGCGCCGAGCAGGCGCGACCGCAGCGGGTGGGCGAGCACCTTGACGGCCTCGGGGGTGAGGCGGAAGTCGTCCTGGGGATCGGTCATGTGTGCACAGTACGCGTGCACAATCTCTGTGCACAAGAGTCGTGCATAAAAATTATGCACGCGAGCCTGGTCAGAAGAGCATGACGACGGCGGTCACCACGCCGGCGACCACCACCAGCACCCGGAACACGCTCGGCGGCATCTTGCGGCCGATGCGCGCGCCCACGTACCCGCCCACCACGGAGCCCGCGGCGAGCAGCCCGATCGCCAGCCAGTCCAGGTCGGCGACGAACACGAAGATGACCGTGGCGATCACGTTGGCGGCGAGCAGCGCGACGGTGCGCAGCGCGTTGATGTTCCGCACCGCCAGGTCGGTCCCGAGCCCCAGCACGGCGGCCATCATGACGCCGGCGCCCGCGCCGAAGTAGCCGCCGTACACGCCGGTCAGCACCGAGAAGACGACGGTCGCGGGCGACATGCCGTGCCGCAGCCGGGTGGGCTCGTCGCGGGTGCGCCGCAGCCACCGGCTGATCCAGGGCTGCACGCCCACCAGCAGGCAGGAGGTCAGGATCAGCCACGGCACGATCGCCTCGAACACCCCGGGCGGAAGCGCGAGCAGCAGCACCGCCCCGCCCACGGACCCGACGGCGCAGGTGATGAGCACGATCAGCGCGACGCGCGGGTGCTCGCGCAGCTCCTGGCGGTAGCCGAACGACCCGCTCAGCCCGGCGGGCACCAGGCCCACGGTGTTCGACGCGTTCGCGACCACGGGCGGCAGGCCCACGGCCAGCAGCACGGGGAAGCTGAGGAGCGAGGCGACGCCGACGGTCGTGGACAGCACGCCCGCGCCGAAGCCGGCGCCGAGCACGGCGAGGTGCTCCCAGCCGGTCACCGCTCGTCCTCCCGCAGCAGGGCGACGTCGCTGACCATCTCGACGTGCGCGTGCATGGCCGCGGCGGCGGCCTGCGGGTCCTGGGCGCGGATGGCGTCCGCGATGGCGCGGTGCCCGGTCAGGGAGTTGCGCGGCCGGCCGGGCTGGGAGAGCGACTCGATGCGGCTCTCGCGGATCAGGCTGGCGATCTCCCGCATCGTCCGGGCCAGCAGGTCGGAGTGCGCGGCGGCGGTCACCGCCGCGTGGAACTGCTCGTCGGCGTCCACACCTCGGTCCCCGTGCTCGATGGACGCCGCCATCGCGTCCAGGGAGGCGTCGATCGCGACGAGGTCGTCCTCGGTGCGGCGCTGCGCGGCCAGGGCGGCGATCTTGGTCTCCAGCGCGTCCCGGATGTCGATGATCTCGGGCATGCGGTCGGCGTGTGCGCGGATGGCCTCGACGATGCGGCTCTCGCCGAGCTTGCCGGTGAGCACGGTGCCGTCACCGTGCCGCACCACCACGACGCCTACCACCTCGAGCGCGACCAGCGCCTGGCTGAGCGTCGCGCGGCTGACGCCGAGCCGTGCGGCGAGCTCCCGCTCCGGGGGCAGCCGGTCGCCGGCTTTCAGCCCGTTCTGGGTGATCCACGTGGTGATCTGCTCCGCGACCTGCTCGTAGAGGCGGGTGCGGGCCAGCGGGGTCGGCAGTTCGGCGGAAGCCTTCGGGGTCACCACCTGAGGATACTTGACAGAACGGACACTGGCCTATTGGCTAGGCCACTGATCCATCGTGCCTCGTCGGTCAACGGTGACCGCCGCGATGGAGACAGAGGAGTTCTCATGGGTCCTGAGTGGATCGCGATCATCGCGCTCGTCGCGTTGTTCGTCGCCGGGACAGTCCTGCCGATCAACATGGGCGCGCTCGCCTATGTCGCGGCGTGGTTTGTCGGCGTCTTCGCCCTGCACATGGACGAGAAGGAGGTGCTGGGCGGGATCAGCGCCGATCTCGTCCTGACGCTCATCGGCGTCACGTACCTGTTCTCGATCGCCAAGAACAACGGGACCGTCGATCTCATCGTCTCCCAGGCCGTCCGCGCCGTCGGCGGCCGGGTGGCGCTCATCCCCTGGGTCATGTTCGCCGTGACCGCGCTGCTCACCGCCATCGGCGCCGCCAGCCCCGCGGCCTGCGCCATCATCGGCCCGGTCGCCCTCGGGTTCGCCCGCCGCTACAAGATCAACCCGCTCATGATGGGCATGTTCGTGGTGCACGGCGCCCAGGGCGGCGGGTTCTCGCCGATCAGCATCTACGGCACCATCACCAACTCGGTCATGGCCGACGTCGGCTACGAGGGCACCGAGATGGGTGTCTTCATCGCCTCGCTCGCGATCAACACCGCGATGGCCGTGGTCCTGTTCCTCGCGCTCGGCGGCCGCCAGCTCATGCACGAGCGGGTCGACCCCGCCGACGCGTCCGGGCACCTCGTCGACGACCTGCACGCGGGCGGCGCCTCCGTCACCGTCAGCGGCCAGGGCGCGGGCATCTCGACCACCACGCGCGGGCTCGGCGTGCGCCGCGACCACGTGCTGACCCTCGTCGCCTTCGCCGCCGTCGCCACGACGGCGCTCGCGTTCGACCAGAACATCGGCTTCGTCTCCATCACCGCCGCCGTCGCGCTGGCCATGCTGTCCCCGCACCAGCACAAGGACGCCGTCAAGCAGATCGCCTGGCCCACCGTGCTGCTGGTCGCGGGCGTGAGCACCTATGCCGCGATCCTCACCGCGTCCGGCGCGCCCGAGTACATCGGCACCTGGGCCGCGGGCCTCGGTGTCGCGGCCGTCGGCGCGCTCGTCCTCTGCTACGTGGGCGGGATCGTCTCGGCCTTCGCGTCGTCGACGGCGCTGCTGCCGGTCATCATCCCCATCGCCGTGCCGCTCATCGCCGCCGGCGGCGTGAGCCCCTGGGCGATGGCCGCCGCCCTGGCCGTCTCGTCGACCATCGTCGACGTCAGCCCCTTCTCCACGAACGGAGCCCTGATGCTCGCCAACCGCCCGGACACGATCTCCGAGCAGGCCTACTACAAGCAGATCCTCGGTTACGCCGTCATCGTCACCCTCGTGGGGCCGCTGCTGGTCTGGGCCATCCTCGTCCTGCCGGGCTGGTGAGCACGGTGAGCACCATGACCGGACCCCTGACCGACGTCGTCGTCGTCGACCTGTCCCGCGCCCTCGCCGGGCCGCACGCCACCATGATGCTGGGCGACCTGGGCGCGCGCGTCGTCAAGGTGGAGGTGCCCGGGCGGGGCGACGACACGCGCGGCTGGGGCCCACCGTTCGTCGGCGAGGAGGACGCCCGCGAGTCGACGTACTTCCTCTCCGCGAACCGCAACAAGGAGTCCATCGCGCTCGACCTCAAGGCCGACGCAGACCGGACGACCCTGCTCGACCTCGTCGACCGCGCCGACGTGCTCGTGGAGAACTTCCGTCCCGGCGTCCTGGACCGCCTCGGCCTGGGCGTCGAGACGCTGCTGGAGCGCAACCCGCGCCTGGTGGTGCTCTCGATCACCGGGTTCGGGCACGACGGGCCGGAGGGCGGGCGCGCCGGGTACGACCAGATCGCCCAGGGCGAGGCCGGCCTGATGTCCCTGACGGGCTCCGGCCCCGACGACCCGCAGCGCGTGGGCGTGCCGATCGGCGACCTGCTCGCCGGGATCTACGGCGCGTACGGCGTGCTGGCGGCGCTGCACGAGCGGCACCGGACCGGCGTCGGGCAGGTCGTCCGAACGTCGCTGCTGGCCGCCGTCACCGGGGTGCACGCGTTCCAGGGCACCCGGTGGACGGTCGCCGGGGAGGTGGGGCGTGCGCAGGGCAACCACCACCCTTCCATCGCGCCGTACGGCCTGTTCCGCTGCCGTGACGGCGCCGTCCAGATCGCCGTCGGGTCGGAGGCGCTGTGGCAGAAGTTCTGCCTCGCCTTCGGGCTCGACGCCGACGCGGAGGGCCTGCGGGACAACTCCGGGCGGGTGGCCCGCCGCGACCAGGTGATCAAGCTGGTCGAGGACGCGTTCGAGCCCTACGCCGCCGACGCGCTGCTGACGAAGCTGTCCGACGCCGGGATCCCGGCGGGCCGGGTGCGTACGCTCGACGAGGTGTACGCATGGGAGCAGACCGCGAGCCAGGGGCTGCTCGTGGACGTGGAGCACACGAGCCTCGGCAGACTGACCCTGCCGGGCCCGCCGCTGCGGTTCTTCGACGCCGACGGCGCCGAGGTCACGCGGCGCGAGCACCGCGCGCCGCCGGTGCTGGACGAGCACGCGGCCCGGATCCGGGCCTGGCTCGACGCGGCCGGCGGGGCGAGCGGGCTGGGGCTGGGTGGGCCCGGTGGGCTGGGCGGACGTCGGCCGGAGGCCGGTCCGTGACCCGCCGCTGGACGGCGCGCGAGCTGCTCGACCTGGTGCTCGACGCCGGCAGCTTCGAGTCCTGGGACGAGCCGGTCGACACCTCCGGGCACCCGCCGGAGTACCGCGCCGTGCTGGCGGCCGCCGCGGAGAAGGCCGGCACCGACGAGTCCGTGCTCACGGGCCGCGGTCGCGTGCGCGGGCGGCCCGTGGTGGTCGTCGTCAACGAGTTCCGGTTCCTCGGGGGTTCCATCGGCCGGGCCGCCGCCCGGCGGATCACCGCCGCCGTCCGCCGTGCGACGGCGGAGCGCCTGCCCGTCCTGGCCACGACGGCGTCGGGCGGGACCCGGATGCAGGAGGGCACGCCCGCCTTCCTGCGGATGGTCGAGATCTCGCGCGCCGTCATGGCGCACCGCGACGCCGGCCTGCCCTACCTCGTCTACCTGCGGCACCCCACGACGGGCGGCGTCTACGCGTCCTGGGGCTCGCTCGCGCACCTCACCGTCGCCGAGCCGGGCGCCCTCATCGGGTTCCTCGGCCCGCGCGTCGTCGAGGCCCTGACCGGCAGGGCACTGCCCGACGGCGTGCAGTCCGCCGAGAACCTCGCCGCCAAGGGCGTGCTCGACGGCGTCGTCACGCCCGAGAGCCTGCCCGCGCTGGTCGAACGGGCGCTCGCGGTGCTGGTCGACCCGCCGTCGTCGTCCGCGCTGCCACGTCGGACGGGCGAGCCCTCCGGGACGACGTCCGCCTGGGACTCCGTGCTGCGGACCCGCGCCGCGGGCCGGGTGGGCGTGCGCGACCTGTTGCGCCACGGGGCCTCGGGGACCGTGCGGCTGTCCGGCACGGACGAGGGTGAGCGGGACGAGTCGATGCTGGTCGCGCTGACGCGGCTGGACGGCCGGCCGTGCCTGGTCGTCGGGCAGGACCGGAGCCGGCAGACCGAGAGCACCCCGATGGGTCCTGCCGCGCTGCGCGTGGCCCGGCGCGCGATGGGTCTGGCGGAGGAGCTGCGGCTGCCCCTGGTCGCGGTGATCGACACCCCCGGGGCCGAGCTCTCGCAGGCCGCCGAGGAGGGCGCGCTCGCCGGCGAGATCGCGCGCTGCATGGCCGCGCTCACCCGCATGACCGTGCCGACGCTGTCGGTGATCCTCGGCCAGGGCTGCGGCGGCGGGGCGCTCGCGCTGCTGCCCGCGCAGGCGGTGATCGCGGCGGAGCACGCCTGGCTGTCGCCGCTGCCGCCCGAGGGGGCGAGCGTCATCGTGCACGGGGACACCACGCACGCGGCCGAGCTGGCGGAGGCGCAGCACGTGCGCGCCGTCGACCTGCTCGCCGAGGGCGCGGTGCAGCAGGTGGTCCCGGAGCACGACGACGACACCGTGCCGGACATCGCCCGGGCCGTCGCCGCGGAGTGCGCGGCGGTGCTGGCGCGGCTGGCCGGGGCCTAGCGCTTCTCGACCGCCTTGCGGACCTGCTGGACCAGCGCGAACACCAGCAGCGCCGCGAACGCGATCGAGGCGACGTTGTCGGGCAGCACGACCGACAGGCTCGCGCCGCCGAACGAGAAGACCGACGCCACGAGGCCGATGATGGCCGCGGTCTTGAGGTGCACCAGGCCGTTGCGGGCGTTGACCCACGTGCCGGAGATCGCGGTGGGGATCATCGCGACCAGCGACGTGCCCTTGGCGAGCGCGGGCGCGAAGTCGAACAGGGCGGACAGCCCCGGCACGGCGATCTGGCCGCCGCCGATGCCGAGCAGGCCCGACGCGATGCCCATGACCAGGCCGAGCCCCACCATGCCCGCGCCGTCGAGCAGGCTGGGGACGCCCTGCGCGGTGTCGACCAGCGGCGGGTCGGCGAACGCGTCGAGCAGGGAGCGCACGATGCCCGCCACGAGCACGCCGACGAACAGCCAGCGCAGGAGGGTCTCCGGCACGCGCGCGAGCAGCCGGGCCCCGTACGCGGCGCCGACCACGGAACCCACCACGAGCAGCCCGGCCGAGATCAGGTCGACCGCCTGGTGGGTCAGGTACGGGATGGAGCCGACGATCGCCGCCGGCAGGATCGCCGCGAGCGAGTAGGCGCTGGCCCGGCGCTGCGTGAGGCCACCGAGCGAGGTCAGGAGCGGCACCATCACGATGCCGCCGCCCAGGCCGAACAGCCCCGAGAAGGACCCGCCGACGATTCCCACGAGGGCGGCGCGGGGTGGGGTCAGGGAGTCGTCAGTCTGCTCGGTCACCCCGTGATGATCTCAGGTGAGCGGCGATGGTCCGCGCACAGTCCAGGGACCCGGTGCTCGTGGTGTCGATCTCCAGGTCGTACCGGACGCCCCGGTGGACCATGTCGGCCTGCTGCGCGGCCATGCCCGTGACCCGGTCGCCGCGGGCGGCCTCGCGCCGCGCGGCGACCGCCGGGTCGCACCGCACGCCCACCCAGAGCGCCGGCACGTCGCCCAGCGCGTCGAGCCAGCGGCGCTGGGACCCGGCGCCGCCGAGGAAGACGTCGTCGACCACGAGGTGCGCGCCGGCCCGTGCCATGGCGACCAGCCCGGTGATCCAGGCGTCCTGCAGCGTCATGAAGTCCTGCCCGACGGCGACGCCGCCGTCGTCGGCGAACCCGATCCCGTCGCCGCCGGTCGTCAGCCGGGCGGGCATCGCGTCGACGAGGGTGTCGACGCTGAGCGAGAGCCAGGGCTCGGGCAGCACGACCTGGAGGTCGCGGGCGATCGCCGACTTGCCGGAGCTCGATCCGCCGTTGAGGACGATGACCTGGGTGCTCATGCGGTCACCGTACGAGTGTCGGTGAGGCGCGCTACAGTGATTATCAAGTTGAGCGGAATAGACTCAACTTTGAGACGGTTTCATCGAGGTAGAACTCCGCCCACGTTCACCAGCCCCGGGAGGCTTCATGGACACCAAGTTCACGACCATGTCGCAGCAGGCGATCGGCGACGCCATCCAGTCGGCGTCGGCCGCCGGCAACCCGCAGCTCGAGCCGGTCCACCTGCTCGCCTCGCTGCTCCAGCAGGAGCGCGGCGTGGCCGTCGGCCTGCTCGACGCCGTCGGGGCGAACGCGCAGGCCATCGGCCAGCAGGTGCGCGCCGCCCTCGTCGCGCTGCCCCAGGCCAGCGGGTCCAGCACGGCCCAGCCGAGCGCGAGCCGCGCCCTGGCGACGGTGCTCGACCTGGCGGGCAAGGAGGCCCAGGGGCTGGGTGACGAGTACGTCTCCACCGAGCACCTGCTCATCGCGCTCGCCGCCGGGCAGTCGTCCGCGGCGCAGATCCTGTCCGACGCCGGGGCGACCGCCGACGCGCTGCGCGCGGCCCTGCCGGCCGTCCGCGGTTCCGGCCGTGTCACGAGCCCCAACCCGGAGGGCACCTACAAGGCGCTGGAGCAGTACGGCACCGACCTCACGCAGCAGGCTCGCGACGGCAAGCTCGACCCGGTGATCGGCCGCGACTCGGAGATCCGCCGCGTGATCCAGGTGCTGAGCCGCCGCACCAAGAACAACCCGGTGCTCATCGGCGAGCCCGGCGTCGGCAAGACCGCCGTCGTCGAGGGGCTGGCGCAGCGAGTCGTCGCGGGCGACGTGCCCGAGTCCCTCAAGGGCAAGCGGCTGATCTCCCTCGACCTGGCCTCGATGGTGGCCGGCGCCAAGTACCGCGGCGAGTTCGAGGAGCGCCTCAAGGCGGTCCTGGAGGAGATCACGGCGTCGGACGGCGAGGTGGTCACCTTCATCGACGAGCTGCACACCGTGGTCGGCGCGGGCGCCGGCGGCGACGGCGCGATGGACGCCGGCAACATGCTCAAGCCCATGCTCGCGCGCGGCGAGCTCCGCATGGTCGGCGCCACCACGCTCGACGAGTACCGCGAGCACATCGAGAAGGACCCCGCGCTGGAGCGCCGGTTCCAGCAGGTCTTCGTCGGTGAGCCCTCCGTCGAGGACACCGTGGCGATCCTGCGCGGCCTCAAGGAGCGCTACGAGGCGCACCACAAGGTGACGATCGCCGACTCGGCGCTCGTGGCCGCCGCGTCGCTGTCCGACCGGTACATCTCCGGGCGGCAGCTCCCCGACAAGGCGATCGACCTGGTCGACGAGGCCGCGTCCCGCCTGCGCATGGAGCTCGACTCCTCGCCGATCGAGATCGACGAGCTGCAGCGCGCCGTCACGCGCCTCGAGATGGAGGAGGTCGTGCTGTCCGAGTCGGCCGACGCCGCGTCCAAGGACCGGCTCGAACGGCTCCGCGCCGACCTGGCCGACCGCCGGGAGGCGCTGGCCGCGCTCACCGCGCGCTGGGAGTCCGAGAAGGCCGGGCACAACCGCGTCGGTGACCTGCGCGCCCGCCTCGACGAGCTGCGCACGGACGCCGAGCGCAAGCTCCGCGAGGGCGACCTGGAGGGTGCGGCGCGCATCCAGTACGGCGAGATCCCCGTCGTCGAGAAGGAGCTCGCGGCCGCCGAGGAGGAGGAAGCCGGCGCGGAGGACCTGCCGGACGGCCTCGGCCCGGAGACCACCGAGCCGCCGATGATCGCCGACAAGGTGGGCGCCGACGAGATCGCCGAGGTGGTCGCGGCGTGGACCGGCATCCCCGCCGGACGGCTGCTCCAGGGCGAGTCCGAGAAGCTCCTGCACATGGAGGACGTGCTCGGCGAGCGCCTGATCGGTCAGCGGGCCGCGGTCGCCGCGGTGTCCGACGCCGTGCGGCGCACCCGGGCGGGCGTCTCCGACCCGGACCGGCCCACCGGCTCGTTCCTGTTCCTCGGGCCAACGGGCGTGGGCAAGACCGAGCTCGCCAAGGCGCTCGCGGACTTCCTGTTCGACGACGAGCGCGCCATGGTGCGCATCGACATGTCCGAGTACGGGGAGAAGCACTCCGTGGCCCGGCTCGTCGGCGCGCCTCCGGGCTACGTCGGGTACGAGGAGGGCGGTCAGCTCACCGAGGCCGTGCGGCGCAGGCCGTACTCGGTGGTGCTGCTGGACGAGGTGGAGAAGGCGCACCCCGAGGTCTTCGACATCCTGCTCCAGGTGCTCGACGACGGCCGCCTGACCGACGGACAGGGTCGCACCGTGGACTTCCGCAACGCGATCCTGGTGCTGACCTCGAACCTCGGCTCGCAGTTCCTCGTGGAACCGATGCTGTCGGACGAGGAGCGGCGCGAGTCCGTGATGACCGCCGTCCGCGCGGCGTTCAAGCCGGAGTTCCTCAACCGGCTCGACGACGTGGTGGTCTTCGACGCGCTGTCGCTCGACGAGCTCGGCCGCATCGTCGACCTGCAGGTCGACGCCTTCTCGAAGCGGCTCGCCGACCGGCGCATCACCCTGGAGGTCACCGCGGCTGCCCGCGAGTGGCTCGCCCTGGAGGGCTTCGACCCGGCCTACGGTGCCCGGCCGCTGCGCCGCCTCGTGCAGCGCGAGATCGGCGACCGCCTGGCGCGGCTGCTGCTCGCGGGCGAGGTGTCCGACGGCGACACGGTGGTCGTGGACCGCGGTGCCGGGGAGGGCCTGGCCCTCGAACGGCGGGTGCTCACCGCGTAGCCGGAGCACCGGGTGCGCACCGCGTGGCGGGCGCACCCGGATGTGACGGTGTTGTGAAGGTGGCCCCCCGATCGCCCAGAACCGGAAATCCCGTACGTCCCTCTGTATGTGCGGGGTGAATCCGTGCGCGGCCGGCCGCGCACGGCCCGGCACGGTCCAGGGCGCGCGGGGGGCGAGCCGGCGGGAGCCATCAGGAGAGGCAGACGGTCGAGGAGGCCCGGTGCTGCGGTTCCACTTCACTTCGGACGACCTGGCCCGGGTCCGGATCGCCCCGGGCCCGGACCCCCTGTGGGAGACGCTGCTCAGCGCCCACGTGGTGAACCAGCGCGGGGGGGACGACGCTGTTCGACCCCTGGCGCGAGCGCGTGCTGTCCGGGATGCCGCCCGCGGCGCGGATGCTGCTGCGCCTCGCGCCGCCGCGCGGGTACTCGCCGGACTTCCTCACGCCCGCCACCGGGGCGGAGCCGCTCCTGCCCGGCGCCGACGCGTTCGAGACCGGCCTCGACGCGGTGCTGTCCACACCGCGCGACCAGCTCCGGCGCGACATGTCGCGGCTCGCGCACGGGCGCAGGCCGCACCTGTGGATGCGGGACCTCGCCGACGGGTCCGCGCCCGCCCTGCGCGGGCTCGGCGTGGCGATGCGCTCGTACCACGAGCAGGCGGTCGGGCCGTACTGGAGCGGCATCCTCGCCGCAGTCGACGTCGACCGCGCGGCGCGCACCCGGGCCTGGGTGGAGGGCGGTACCGAGCACGCGCTGCGCACCCTGCACCCCGCGATCCGCTGGGAGCACCCCGTGCTCTCCGTGGCGACCGCCGCCGAGCGGGACGTGCACCTGGCGGGGCGCGGCCTGCTGATCGTCCCGTCGTACTTCTGCCACCGGGCCCCGATCTCGCTGGCCGACCCCGAGCTCCCGCCCCTGCTGCTCTACCCCATCACCCACGAGCAGGTCTGGACCGGCACCCGGCCCGAGGCGCAGGCCGACGGCGGGCGGCAGCTCACCGCGCTGCTCGGGCGCACCCGGGCCGCGGTGCTCCGGGCCCTCGGCACGGGGGCGACGACGAGCGAGCTCGCGCAGCGCCTGGCGATCTCCCCGGCGTCGGCCTCGGAGCACGCCACCGTGCTGCGCAACGCCGGGCTCGTCTCCAGCGGGCGCGAGCGCAACACGGTGCTCCACGCGCTCACCCCGCTGGGCCGCACGCTGCTGGACGGCGGCGACGGCCGGGTGCCGACGGCCTCGACCGCTACTGCAGCAGATCCTGCGTGATCGGCTCCGCGGTGGTCGCCAGGCACAGGCCGACCCGGTCGCCGTCGGCCCACGAGTCCTCGCTGGGGCCCCAGACCACGTAGCTCACCGAGTCCGCGACCGGGCTCGTGCGCGCGTTCGGGCCGAGCTGCTTGGTGCCGCAGACCTGCGCGATGCGCGTGTCGACGGCGTCCCGGCCCGGCCAGACGGCGGCGTCGGCGAAGTCGGTGCGGCCCACCACCTGGGCGGTGTGCGAGGCGTCGCACGGGACCGCGAGCACCTCCGAGACCTCGCCGTCCGGCGGGACGCTCTCCACGCAGGAGCCGAGCACGAGCTGCAGCGGGTGCACCTCCTGGGGCTCCGCGATCATCGCCTCGATGGGCTCCCACTGCTGCCTGCCGACCATGTTCACGATGAGGGCGATCACCGCGACGACTGCCACCACGGCCAGCGTCGCCCCGGCGATCAGGGCGTACCGCCGCCGCTTCGCCGACTCGTCGGCCTCGGTGGGCGGACGCCAGCCCGCGTAGGACGCCTCGGGCGCGTAGTCGTGGACGGCCGGGAACGAGTGCGGCGAAGCCCCGGGCGTCACCGGGAACGGCGACGGCGGCTGCTGCGGGGCCGACGGCGCCTGCGGCGACCCGCCCTGCGGGTGCTGCTGCGGCGCGGCGGGCGTCGGGAAGGGGCTGGGCGGCGTGGTGGCCGGCGGGGTGCGGGTCGCGGGGGAGGCGAAGAGCTCCGAGGCGGCGGCGAAGTCGTCCTCCGTAGCCGGGGTGCTCGTCCCGGGCTCGTCCGGGTCGTCGTCCGCCGCGGCGGGCTCGGCGGGAGTGTCCTCCCGCTCGGCTGCCTGGGCCGCGGGGGCGGGCGCGTCCGGGGTGTCCGGCGCGTCCGCGGGGGAGCCGGCGGAAGCCTGGGCGTCGGGGCTCTGGGTGTCGGGGCTCTGGCCGGCGTCGTCCCCCGACGCCTCGTCCTCGGCCGCGACGGTGCGGGGCCCCAGCGCCTTCTTGTGCGCCGCGGCGATCGCCGCGAAGGAGAGGGCCTTGAAGTCGAACGTCTCGTCGACGGCCGGCGCGGTGGTCGACGGTGCCTTGGTGTCTGCGGCCTCGTCGATGGACTCGGCGTCGGCCTTGTCGTCGGTCCTGTCGGCGGGCGCCGTGTTTGTGGCCTCGGTCGGAGCGTCCTGGGCGTCGGCGGGCAGTGCTTCCTCGGGTTCCGGCGTCGCCTCGGGCTCGGACGCCGCCGGGGTCGCCGGCTGCGCCGCCGGTCGCGCGGAGGCGGGGACGACGCGGATCTCCTCGGTGGGCGCCTCGTACCGGCGCACCCGGTCCGCCGCCGCGGGGGACGGCTCGGGTGCGGGCTCCGCGGGCTGCACGTCCTCGGGCTCCGGCACGGTGGTCGGCTCGGGTGCGGTGGTGGCCGCGGGCTCGGTGACCGGCTCCGGCTCGGCCGGGCTCGCGGCGGACGGCTCGTCGTCCGCCGCCGTGGCGTCACCGGCGTCGTCGTCCTCGACGGCGTCGTCCGCGGCCGAACCCGTCGAGCCGTCGGCAGGCGCGTCCGCAGTGGCGTCGTCCGCGCCCGAAGCCGCCTCGGCGACCTCGTCGCCGGCGTCGTCCAAAGCCTCCGTGGGCACGGGCTCGGCGCCCTCGGGTTCCGCGGTCTCAGAAGCCTCGCCGGACGGTTCCGCGGCCTCCGCGTCGCCCTCGCCGTCGTCCTTGCCGCCGAGGCCGCCGGGCGCGCGATCCGGCTCCGACTCGACCGTGGACGCCTTCGCTACAGGATCCGAGACGGGGATCTCGGCGACTTCAGTGGCGGCCGGGGTCTGGTCGGGCGTCGACGTCATGCAGGTTAACTTACCGACATTCTGTAACGACCCCGCTACCGGAACGGCAACCGTTTCGACCGCACTCGATTTGGGGACAACTTCACCCGAGGATTTCCCCATCGGGGGTGGAACCTGCCCACATCACGGCCGTCACAGGACGGATCAATCGGTCAGGTCGACAATCACCGGGACGTGGTCCGACGCGCCCTTCCCCTTGCGCTCGTCGCGGTCGATCGCGGCGCCGGACGCGCGTCCGGCGAGCGCGGGCGAGGCCCAGCAGAAGTCGATCCGCAGCCCCTTGTTCCGCGGGAACGCGAGCTGCTGGTAGTCCCAGTAGGTGTAGGTGTGCTCCTCCGGGAGGAACTTGCGGGTCAGCTCCGTGTACCCGGCGTCGCCGAAGGCCTCGAACGCGGCCCGCTCCGGCGGGGACACGTGGGTCTTGCCGGCGAAGTCGGCGGCGTCGTAGACGTCGGTGTCCAGCGGGATCACGTTCCAGTCCCCCGTGAGCGCGACGGCGTCGCCGGCGTCCGCCCAGGTCCTCGCGGCGGTCCGCAGGGACTCCAGCCAGGCCAGCTTGTAGGCGTAGTGCGGGTCGTCGAGCGCCCGGCCGTGCGGCACGTACAGGCTCCACAGGCGGACGCCGCCGCAGGTCGCGCCGATCGCCCGCGCCTCGACCGGTGGGGCGACGTCGAGCAGGGCATCGGGACCGTCGTCGGCGACCGCCTTGGCGAAGCCGGGCTGCCCGGGGAACTGGGTGGCGACGTCGTCCAGGCCGACGCGCGACGCGATGGCGACGCCGTTCCACTGCGACAGCCCGAAGTGCGCCACCTCGTACCCGGCGGCCTGGAACGCCGCGGTGGGGAACTGGTCGTCCCGGCACTTGGTCTCCTGGATCGCCAGGACGTCGGTCTGCGACCGGTCGAGAAAGGCGAGCACACGGTCGACCCGCGTGCGGATCGAGTTGACGTTCCAGGTAGCGAGGCGCACGCCGACAGCCTATTGGTGGCCGTCCTCGGCGCCAACGTACACGCTGACCGATGGCACGTGGAGTAGAAGACCGATAGGCGGTGGATTCAGCGACCGGTAGCGGGCGGAGTGTTGGCGTGATAGAAGTTGGAGTCAACGACTGTTAGCGAACGGAGCGGGTGTGACCGACTACGAACGGCGGGTGATGGACGACCGTCTCGATGAACTCCAACCGCACTTGCGCGCGACCTCGATCTACGGGCCGAAGGGCGTCGGTAAGACGGAGACGGCACGCCGCCGCGCGACGACGGTTCTGCGCCTTGACCAGGAGAATGAACGCCAGCGCCTCATGGCTGATCCAGATCTCCTCCGGACCCTGCCTGGTCCAGTCCTGGTCGACGAGTGGCAGCGGTGGCCGGAGTCATGGGACAGGGTTCGTCGAGCCGTGGATGACGATGCCCAACGAGGTCGGTTCCTGATCACGGGTAGCTCCGCGCCTCGGGGCGCGACCGTGCATTCTGGCGCGGGGCGCATCATCGGCATGCGTATGCGGCCGATGAGCCTGCTCGAACGTGGCGTTGCTTCGCCGGTCGTCAGCTTGACCGAGCTTCTGCGCGGCGACGCAGCGGGCATCCGTGGTGAGACGGGCGTCGTACTGGGCGACTACGTCGAGGAAATCGTCGCCTCAGGCTTTCCGGGGATTCGTGCGGAACCGACCCCAGGGCTCCGTCGGGAAGCAATCGAGGGGTACATCGCGCACATCGTGGATCGGGAGTTCGCCGAGCAGGGATACCCGGTCCGCCGTCCCGAGAACCTGCGCGCGTGGCTCGCTGCCTACGGCGCAGCGTCGTCCTCGACTGCGAAGTACGTCGAGATCCTCGACGCGGCGACACCGAACCAAGGTGAGAAGCCTGGGAAGTCCGCCACGATGGTCTACCGGGACGCGCTGTCCGGCCTTTGGCTGCTCGACCCGACCCCGGCGTGGATGCCGGTCGTCAACCCCCTGTCCCAGCTCGGGCAGGCGAGCAAGCACCAGCTGGCAGATCCTGCGCTTGCCGCGCACCTGCTCAAGCTGGACGTCGATGCGCTCATGACTGGGCGGGGCGACTTCGCGGCGCTGGGGGGTGGTTCGATGTTGGGAGCATTGTTCGAGTCACTGGTCACCCTGGACGTTCAGGTCTATGCACAGGCCGCTGAGGCGTCCGTGTCGCACTTTCGCGACGCAAAGGGCCGGCACGAGGTTGATCTGATCGTCGAGGGCCAGGGCCGACGGCTGGTCGCGCTCGAAGTGAAGCTCACGGCGTCTCCGGGGGACAAGGACGTCAGGCACCTTCTCTGGTTGAAGGAGAAGCTGGGCGACGCATTGACCGACATGGCTGTCATCACCACCGGCAAGTACGCCTACCGCCGCCAGGACGGCGTCGCTGTGATTCCCGCCGCACTTCTCGGACCCTGATTATCGAGCCGTTTCACCCCGACTACCCTGGTCGTGTGCAGATCCTCACCGGGCGTCGTGCCCTCGGCGCCGTCGTCGTCCTCACGTCAGCGGCCCTGGTCACGGCATGCAGCGCCGGGAGCTCGTCCGGTGGTGCCTCGGCGGGGCGCACCGACGTCGTCGTCGGGCTGACCGGGGAGCCGACCAACCTCGACTTCACCACGACGTCCGGCTCCGCGATCCCCCAGCTGCTGATGAACAACGTGTACGAGGGCCTGGTGACCATCGACCAGGAGGGCGAGGTGCAGCCGCAGCTCGCCGAGTCCTGGAAGATCAACGGGGACCGCACGGAGTACACCTTCACGCTGCACGACGGCGTGACGTTCTCCGACGGCTCCGCCTTCACCGCGGACGACGTGGTGTCGTCGGTCGGGCGGGTCCAGGACGACTGGACGCTGAGCCTGAAGTCGAAGATGGACGTGGTCGAGAGCGTCGAGGCGGTCAGCGACACCGAGGTCGTCGTGACGCTGGCGCACCCCAGCAACGCGTGGCTGTTCGACATGGGCACGTCCGTGGGCGCCATGTTCCCCGACGACCTGTCCGTCGACCTGGCCACCGAGGCGGTCGGCACCGGTCCCTACACGGTCGAGGAGGTCGCGACCGGCGAGCACGTCACGCTCGCAGCCCGCGACGACTACTGGGGCGAGGCGCCCGCGCTCACCGAGGTCACCGTGCGCTACTTCGCCGACGCCAACGCGCAGGCCAACGCGGTCCGCGCCGGCGACGTCGACATGGCGTACAACATGCAGGCCCCGGACCTGATCTCCGGCCTGGAGCAGGACGAGGACCTCCAGGTGATCGACGGCACCTCGACGGGCGAGGTGCTGCTCTCGCTGAACAACGCCAAGCCGCCCTTTGACGACGTCCGCGTGCGCCAGGCGGTCATGTACGCGATCGACCGCAAGGCCGTCCTGGACACGGCGTGGGCCGGGCACGGCCAGCTCATCGGCTCGATGGTGCCGCCCACCGACCCCTACTACCAGGACCTCACGGGCTCCTACCCGTACGACCCGGACCGGGCGCGCGAGCTGCTGGCCGAGGCCGGCGCCGAGAACCTGAGCATCACGTTCGACGTCCCGACCCGCCCCTACGCGGAGGCCGTCGCCCAGGTGGTCGTCTCGCAGCTCAAGGACGTCGGCATCGACGCGAAGATCGTCCCGGCCGAGTTCCCCGCCGTCTGGCTCGACAAGGTGTTCACCGAGCACGACTACGAGATGTCCGTGATCCTCCACACCGAGGCCCGGGACATGCTCACGATCTTCGGCGATCCCGACTACTACATCGGCTACGACAACCCGGAGCTCGCGCAGGTGGCCGAGCGGGCGGACGAGGGCAGCCCCGACCAGTACGTCGCGGGCATGCAGGAGGTCGCCCGGATGATCGTGGACGACGCCGCGAGCGACCCCCTGTTCCTCTTCCCCAACACGGTCGTGGCCGACGCCGCCCTGACGGGTATCGCGGCGAACGCGACCACGGAGTCCATGGACCTGACCGGCCTGCGCTGGTCGGACAGCTGATCCGGCGCCCCGCCGGACAACGCCGTGGCCAGACACCTCGCGTCGCACGTCGCCCAGCTTGCCACCACGCTGCTCGTGGCGACGGCGGCAATCTTCGTGCTGCTGCGGGTGCTGCCCGGCGACCCCGCCGTCGTCGCCCTCGGGATCGACGCGACCCCGGAGGCGCTCGCGGCCTGGCGCGCCGAGCACGGCACGGACGGCCCCCTGGTGGTCCAGTACCTGAGCTGGGTCGGCGGGCTGCTCACCGGTGACCTCGGCACGAGCTACGTCACGTCGCAGGACCTGACGCCGCTGGTCGCGGACCGGGTGCAGGTCACGGGCATCCTGGTGCTGCTCGGCATGCTGATCGCCCTGGTGGTGGCGGTGCCGCTGGGCACGCTGGCCGCCGTCTGGCACCGGAACGCGGGCGGCGTGACGCTCTCCGCGGTGAGTCAGGTCGGGGTGGCCGTGCCGAACTTCCTGGTGGGCGTGCTGCTGGTGTCCCTGTTCGCGGTACGGCTCGGCTGGCTGCCGTCGGGCGGGTGGACGGCGCCCGTCGACGGGCTCGGCGAGTTCTGGCGGCACGTGCTGCTGCCCGCGGTCGCACTGGGCTCCGTGCAGGCCGCGATCATCACGCGGTACGTGCGCAGCGCCGTGCTGGAGATCATGCGCGAGGACTTCCTGCGCACCGCCCGCGCCAAGGGCCTCACGTTCACCGGCGCGCTGGTGCGGCACGGGCTGCGGAACGCGGGCGTGCCGATCGTGACGGTCGTCGGGGTGCAGATCGCGTCCATGCTGATCGGCGCCGTGGTGATCGAGCGGGTCTTCGCCGTGCCCGGTCTCGGCAGCCTCCTGCTGGACTCCGTGGGCAACCGCGACCTGCTGGCCGTGCAGTCCATAGTGGCAGTGCTCGTGGTGCTGGTGGTGCTGCTCAACTTCCTGGTCGACCTGGCCTACACCCTGCTGGACCCCCGGCTGAGGAGGGCGGCATGAGCGGCGCGGCCCGACGGCCCGGCCCGGCCCGACGCCGGGGCCGCGTGCACCCGCAGCTCGTCATCGGCGCGGTGCTGGTCGGGCTCGTGCTGGTCACGGCGCTCGTGTCCCTGGTCTGTACCCCGTACGACCCCGAGCACGCCGGCACGGACCGGCTGCTGCCGCCGGGCGCCGAGCACTGGTTCGGCACCGACCGGTTCGGCCGCGACGTGTTCTCCCAGGTCATGGCCGGTGCGCAGATCACGCTGCTCGTCGGGCTCGTGGCGGTCGGGATCGCCGCCGTGGTCGGCGTGCCGGTCGGCGTGCTCGCGGGGATGCTCCAAGGGTCGGGCCGCGGGCGGCCCGCCGCGGTGCTCATGCGGGGCAGCGACATCCTGCTCGCGTTCCCCGGCCTGCTGCTCGCGATCGTGCTGGGCGCGGTCTACGGCGCGGGCACGGTGACGGCGATGGTCGCGCTCGGCATCGGCTCGATCCCCGCCTTCGCGCGCGTCGCCCGCGGCGGCACCCTGCAGGTGATGCGCTCCGACTACGTGCTCGCCGCCCGCGCGGCGAACCGGGGGAACCTCGCGATCGCAGCACGGCACGTGCTGCCCAACATCGCCGGCACGGTGCTGGTGCAGTGCTCCGTGAACTTCGCGATCGCAGTGCTCGCCGAGGCCGGGCTGTCGTTCCTGGGCCTCGGCACGCCCCCGCCCACGCCGTCGTGGGGCCGCATGCTGCAGGAGTCGCAGCAGTTCCTGGGCGTGGCCGACCACCTCGCGATCGTGCCGGGCGTGGCCATCGCGGTGGCAGTGCTGGGCTTCAACCTCCTGGGCGACGGCCTCCGCGACGTCCTGGACCCGCGGCTGGCGAACACCGGGCCCGCGGCCGAGCACGTCGCCGCCGGCCCGGACGTGGGCCCCGACGCCGCCTCCGGCGTCGGCCCCGAGCCGGACGAGGCCGCCGCGCGGCCCGCCCTCGACCTGCGCGGGCTGACCGTCCGCACCCGGAGCGGGCGGGCGCTCCTGTCCGACGTCTCGCTGCGCGTCGCCGCGGGCGAGCGCGTCGGGCTGATCGGCGAGTCCGGGTCGGGCAAGACCATGACGGCACTCGCGGCGCTGGGCCTGCTGCCCGACGGCGTCTCGGCGACCGGGCACGTCGGCCTCGCCGGGGTGGACGGGAACCTCCTGGACCGGGGCGAGCGCGCGCTGGCGCGGCTGCGCGGCAGGGAGATCTCGATGGTCTTCCAGGAGCCGATGACGGCCCTCAACCCGCTGATGCGCGTGGGCCGCCAGGTCGCGGAGGCGATGACGGTGCACGGCGTCCCGCACGGGACGGCGTCGCGCAGGGCGGCGGACCTGCTGGCCGAGGTGGGCCTGCCCGACGGCGCGGCCCGGCGGTACCCGCACGAGCTGTCCGGCGGGCAGCGGCAGCGGGTGGTGCTGGCGATGGCGCTGGCGAACGACCCGGCGGTGCTCGTGGCCGACGAGCCGACCACGGCCCTCGACGTCACCGTCCAGCGCCAGGTGCTCGACCTCATGACGCGGCTGGTCAGCGACCGGGGCGCCGGGCTGCTGTTCATCACGCACGACCTGGCCGTGGTGTCCCAGGTGTGCGAGCGGGTGGTGGTGCTGCTCGACGGCGTCGTGGTCGAGGAGGGGCCGGTCGCCGAGGTGTTCGCGCACCCCCGGCACGAGTACACGCGGCGGCTGCTCGCGGCGTCCGCCCTCGAACCGCTGGCGGCGGAGACCACCGGGCCGGCGGAGGCCGCCGCGGAGCCAGGAGCCGGCGCGGCGCCGAGCGCGACCACGCCACCGTCGTCGGGCCCCGGCCCCCTCATCCGCGTCGAGGACGTGACCCGTACCTACGCGAGCCGCGGCGAGACCGTGCACGCCCTGCGGGGAGTGTCGCTGGAGGTCCGCGCGGGGCAGCGGTTCGGCATCGTGGGCGAGTCCGGGTCGGGCAAGTCGACGCTGCTGCGCATCATCTCCGGGCTGGACCGGGCGACGTCGGGCCGCGTCATCAGCGCGGGCGTCGACCTGAGCCCTGCGGACACCGGCGCTGCGGACACCGGCTCGGTGGGGTCCGCTGCGTCGGGCCGCGCGCGCTTCGGCGGCGGGCCGACGACGGCGCCCGACCTCGGCGACCTGCGCGCCGCCCTGCAGCTCGTGTTCCAGGACCCGTACGGCTCCCTGGACCCCCGCATGACCGTGGGTGACATCGTGGCGGAGCCGCTGCTCAACCCGGCGAACGTCCGGGAGGGCGGCCCCCGGACCCCGGCCGCCCGGCGGGAGGCGGTGCGCGAGATGCTGGACGCCGTCGGCCTGCCGCTCGACGCGGCCGAGCGGTACCCGCACCAGTTCTCGGGCGGGCAGCGGCAGCGCATCGCGATCGCGCGGGCCCTGGTGTGCCGGCCGCGCATCCTCGTGGCGGACGAGCCGGTCAGCGCGCTCGACGTCTCCGTGCGGCGGCAGGTGCTGGACCTGCTCGCGCGGCTCGCCGACGAGTACGCGCTGACGCTGCTGCTGGTGTCGCACGACCTCGGCGTCGTACGGCACGTCTGTGACCACGTCGCCGTGATGCACGACGGGCTGATCGTGGAGCAGGGGCCCACCGCCCAGGTCTACGACGACCCGGCGCACGAGTACACGCGGCGCCTGCGCGCGGCGACCCCGCTGCTCCGCTGAGCTCGTCCACAACCTCCTGACCTCCCTGTTCGTCTGCCCTGCTGCGGGCGGCACCTGCCGCCCATCCCTGGCGAAGGAGACAGCAGATGCGTGTCAGAACAGGTGCGGCAGTGGTGCTCGCCGCAGTCCTGGCGGGCGGGGGCGCGGCGGCTTCCGCCGCGGTCCCGGCGAACCCACCGGGAGCCCCGACGTCCGCGGCGACCCCACGGCCGGCCACGAGCGGGTCCACCCCGGCGACCGTCACGCTGATCACGGGTGACCGGGTCACCCTGACCCGGTCCGCCGGTCACCCCCGGCTGGTCGGCATCGAGCACGGGGCGGGGCGCGAGGGCGTCGTATTCCTCCAGCGGCTGGTGGACGACCGGCTGTACGTCATCCCGACGGACGTGGCCGGGCTGGTCCCGGACCGTCTGGACCGGGCGCTGTTCGACGTCACCGGCCTGGCCGACGCCGAGCGGGACCAGTCCTCGGGCACCGTCCCCGTCATCGTCCAGGCGGCGCCCGGCTCCGGCGGGGCGGCGAAGGGCGCGCGGGCGGCGTCGGCCGAACCCGACTGGGCGGACCTGGGCATCGAGCCCGAGCGCGAGCTGGAGTCCGTGGACGCTGTGGCGGCGGACCTCGACCGGGCAGCGGCGTCCACCCTGCTGTCCGCCCTCCAGGAGCCGCCGGCGGACGCCCGGACGTCGTCCGCCCCGGCATCCGACCTGAAGGTCTGGCTCGACGCGCCGGTCGAGGCGCTCGACGCGGACTCGACGCCCCAGATCGGCGCGCCCGAGGCCTGGGCCGCCGGGTACACGGGCGAGGGCGTGACCGTGGCGGTCCTCGACACGGGCGTGGACACCACCCATCCCGACCTGGACGACGTGCAGGTCGGCGCGCGCGACTTCACCGGATCGGGCAGCACCGCCGACCGCGTCGGGCACGGCACGCACGTCGCCTCAATCGCACTCGGTTCCGGAGACGCGTCCGGGGGCGTGAACCGCGGCGTGGCATCCGACGCCGACCTGCTGGTCGGCAAGGTCCTGGACGACGACGGTTACGGCCAGACGTCCTGGATGATCGACGGGATGGAGTGGGCCGCCGGCGAGGGAGCCGACGTCGTCAACCTCAGCCTCGGCCAGCCCGGGAACTACAGCGACGGGACGGACCCCGGGTCCCTGGCCCTGGACGCGCTGAGCGCCGAGCACGGCACCCTCTTCGTCGTCGCCGCGGGCAACGAGGGGGAGTACGGCAACGGGACGGTGACCGCGCCCGGGTCCGCCGCGTCCGCCCTCACGGTGGGGGCTGTCGACGACTCCGACGAGGTCACCTGGTTCTCCAGCCGCGGGCCGCGCGCCGGGGACGACGGCCTCAAGCCGGACGTGACTGCCCCGGGCGCCGCCGTCGTCGCGGCCCGGGCGGCGGGCACGGCGATGGGCACGGTCGTGGACGACGACCACGTCTCCGCCTCGGGGACGTCGATGGCCGCCCCGCACGTCGCGGGCGCTGCCGCGGTGCTCAAGCAGGCCCGGCCGGAGCTCACGGGCCAGGAGATCAAGGCGATCCTCATGGGCTCGGCCGAGCCCACCTCCGGGACGGTCTGGGAGGAGGGCGCCGGCCGGATCTACCTGCCGACCGCCCTGGCCCAGCGGGTCGAGGCTTCGCCCGCGTCGCTCTCCTTCGGCACCCTCAGGTTCCCGCAGACGGGGTTCGAGACGCGGACCCTCACGTACGAGAACCCGACGGGCGCCGAGGTCACCCTCGATCTCGAGGTCGACGCGACCGGCCCGGACGGCGTGCCCGTGCCGACCGGTGCGCTCACCCTCTCGGCGGCCTCGTTGACCGTGCCCGCGCAGGGCACCGCCACCGTGGACGTCACCGTGGACCGCACCACCGGCGGGGCCGGGCGGTCCTCGGGGGCGGTCGTCGCTGCCGCTGTCGGCGGCGGCGAGATCCGCACCGCCCTCGGCTGGTCCAAGGAGTCCGAGCGCTACGACCTGACGATCGAGGCGGTCGGCAGGGACGGCGAGGCGCACGACGGCGAGGCGGGCGTGCTGAACGTCGACGACGGCACCGTGCTCAACGACTCCGTCCAGCTCGACGGCGGCCGGAAGACCCTGCGGGTCCCGACCGGGACGTACTCGATCCTCGGTGACCTGTACGAGCAGGACGCGGACGGCGAGATCACCGAGCTGACGACGGCCGTCGAGCCCGAGATCGAAGTGACGGCGGACACCACCGTGCTCCTCGACGCGCGCCGGGCAGAGCCGGTCACCGTCACCACCGAGCGGCCGGCGGACCGGCAGTCGGTCACCGTCGGCGTCTTCCGGACCGACGTGCCCGACGGCCACCTCAACGGGCGCCGCAACACCGTTCCCGGTGACACCGACGTCTACCTGACGCCGACCGGTCCGGCGTCCGAGGGCGGCCTGGACCTGAGCGTGGGGTTCGCCCTGGCCGCACCGACCACCGGCGAGCAGGCTCCCGCGTACGTGTACGACCTGATGTACGTCCAGGACTCCGTGAAGACGCCCGCGTTCGCGGCGACGTCGGAGAACACCGCGGCGGTCCAGGTCGGTCACGCCGATCTCGGTCCTGGCGCCCAGGTGCGGGGCTCACGGTTCGCCGAGGCCCCCGGGAGGTGGTGGATCAATCGTCCCGAGTACCGTCGGGCGGTCGACCCGGGCAGTGTCCGCACCGAGTACGTCAGCCCGGACGTGAGCTGGTTCGGTGGCTCCAGCATCGTGCCGGATGACGGCTCCGAGGCGGTGTACTTCTACGACGAGGGCCGCGTGTACGCGCCGGGCGAGGAGGTCACGGAGACCATCGGCCGTGCGGTGATCAACGCCCGGCTCCGCGCGGACGGCCTGTTCCAGACCCAGGGCGACTCGCTCGCCCTGGTCGTCCCGGGGTGGACCGACGCCGACGGGCACACGTCCTCGGGGTACGAGCTGTCCGACCACCTGGCGGTGTGGCAGGACGGCGCCCAGGTGGTCGACGTCGACGGCTACCGGGCGGACGTCCCCGTCCCCGCCGGAGGAGCCGACTACCGCGTCGTCCTGGACGGTGAGCGGGACCTGAGCTGGTGGAACCGGTCCACGAGGGTGAGCACCGAGTGGACCTTCCACGCGGAGCCCGCGGGTCTCGGTGCCGATCCGGTCGACCTGCCCGTGCTGGACGTCGCGCTCGACGTCGACGGCATGGACCTGGCGAACACGGCACCCGCGCGGACCAGGGCCACCGTGACCGTCGGGCACCAGGCCGGCAGCTCGGGCGGCAAGGTCACCGAGGCCCGGCTGTGGTGGTCGCCGGACGACGGTGCCACCTGGCGCAAGGCGGCGCTGCACCGGACCGGCGCGGGCGTCTACGCCGCTGACCTACGGGTCCCGGCGGGTACGGAGCACGTCTCGCTCCGTGTCGGGGCCAAGGACCGGGCGGGTACGACGATCCGGCAGACGGTGGTCCGCGCCTACGGCGTCCGCTGACCCGCCGCCGCAACCCCAACGAACTGGGCGCACGCGGCGTCTGCCCTCGTGAAGGCGGTGTTCGACCGCCGGCGTCCTCACGAAGGAGACAGGCAGATGCGCGCCAGAACGGGTGCAGCGGCAGCGGCGATCGCGGTGGCGGTCGCGCTGGGTACGGGGGTACCGGCGTGGTCGTCCGGGGGGACGGGGTCCGGCGGGGCGGACGCCGGTGCGGCGGGCGGGACGGCGGCCGCACCGGCGTCGTCCGCGACCGTCACCCTGATCACGGGGGACCAGGTCGACGTCGGGCGGTACCCCGACGGCCGCAGGTCCGTCACGGTGCGGCCCGCCGCGGGCCGCGAGGGGATCGCCTTCCAGAAGCTGGTCCAGGGCGACCGCGTGCAGGTGATCCCCGGCGACGTCGCCCGCCTCGTGCCCGACCGCCTGGACCCGGCGCTGTTCGACGTCACGGGCCTCGTCGCCGCCGGGTACGACGACGGGCACCGGGACACGGTCCCCGTCATCGTGCAGGACGCCGCGGTGGCGGACGCGGCGGCCACCGCGTCCGCCACCCCGGACGGGACCGGCGCCGCGGCCTCGGCCCGCCTCGCGCAGCGCGACGAGCTCGACTGGGCGGCGCTCGGCCTCGAACCCGAGCGGAGCCTGCCGTCGGTCGGCGCGGTCTCGGCCGACCTGGACCGGGCCGCGGCCGCCGACCTGCTCGCGACGCTGGACCTGGCTCCCGCGGCCCGCTCGGCGGCGCCGTCCGCGCCTGGTGCGCCGGCCACGCCGGCCGTGAAGGTCTGGCTGGACGGCCACGTCGAGGCGCTCGACGTGGACTCGATGCCGCAGATCGGCGCGCCGACCGCCTGGGACGCCGGGTACACCGGCGACGGGGTGACCGTCGGCGTGCTCGACTCCGGCATCGACGCGACCCACCCCGACCTCGACGACGTGCTCGTCGGGGCGCGCGACTTCACCGGCTCCGGCGACACCGTGGACCGGTACGGCCACGGCACGCACGTGGCCTCGATCGCCCTGGGCTCGGGCGAGGCGTCGGACGGCGACAACCGCGGCGTGGCGCCGGGCGCCGACCTCCTGGTCGGCAAGGTGCTCGACGACTTCGGCGGCGGTGAGGCGTCGTCGATCATCGACGGCATGGAGTGGATCGCGGAGGCCGGCGCGCAGGTGGTGAACATGAGCCTCGGCGAGTCCGAGCGCTACACCGACGGCACGGACCCGTTCTCGATGGCCGTCGACACGCTGAGCGACCGGTACGGCACGCTGTTCGTCGTGGCTGTGGGCAACGAGGGCCTGTACGGCGCCGTCGTCCCGCCGGGGGCCGCCGACTCGGCCCTGACGGTGGGCGCCGTGGACGACGACGACCAGGTCGCGTACTTCTCCAGCCGCGGGCCGCGGCTGAGGGACTACGCCATCAAGCCGGACATCACGGCGCCGGGCGTCGAGATCGTCGCGGCCCGTGCCGCCGGCACCAACGAGGGGGAGGACACCGGCCCCTATACGGCCTGGAGCGGCACCTCCATGGCCACGCCGCACGTGGCCGGCGCGGCCGCCGTGCTCAAGCAGGCGCGCCCCGAGCTGACGGGGCCGCAGCTCAAGGCGGTCCTCATGGGCTCGGCCCGGCACACCAGCGGCGGTGCGTTCGACGAGGGCGCCGGCCGCGTCCTCGTGCCCGCCGCCCTCGCCCTGCCCGTCGTGCCGACGCCCGCGTCGCTGTCGTTCGGCGGCTTCGAGTACCCGCAGGAGGGCACCTCGACGAGGACGCTCACCTACGAGAACCCCGGCGCGGCCGAGGTCACGCTGGACCTCGCGGTCGAGGCGTCGGACCAGGACGGCGAGCCGCTGCCCGCCGGCGCCGTCACGCTCGGCGCCGCGTCCCTGACGGTGCCCGCCGGGGGCACGGCGACGGTCGACGTCGGCGTCGACCCCACGGTCGGCGCCGTCGAGCGCCGCTACTCGGGCGCGATCACGGCCACGGACGCCGAGGGTCGCGAGATCCGTACGCCCCTCGGCTGGTACAAGGAGCCCGACCTCGCGGACCTGGACGTCCGGACGCTCGGGCGTGACGGCGAGCCGCACACCGGGTCGTCGAGCGTGCGCATCGTGAACGTGGACGACCCGACGCTGTTCGACGAGCACCAGGAGATCGGCCCCGAGGGCCTGGACCTGCGGGTGCCGCCGGGCCGGTACTCGGTCACGGGCTTCCTGTGGACCACCGACGAGGAGTACGTCGTCTCCGAGGTGTCCGCCGTGCTCCGGCCGGAGGTGACCGTCGCCGACGACACCACGGTCGTGCTCGACGCCCGCGAGGCGCGCGAGCTCACCGTGTCCACCCACCGGCCCGCCGAGGTCCGGTGGATCGCGCTGGAGGACACCCGGACCACGGCGGCGGGCGACGACCCGTACGGGTTCGGCACCGTGGTGGGGGACGAGGCGAAGGCGTACGCGACGCCGACGGACGCGCCGGTCACGGTCGGCACGTACGACCTGCAGACCCACTTCGTCCTGGAGCAGCCGGTGGCGGCGGGCCGGGCGCCGTCGTACACCTACGACCTGCTGTACACGCAGGACGTGGTGGACACGTTCCGCTTCCGGGCGACAGCCCGCGACACGGCCGCGGTCACGACCACCTACGCGTCCCTCGGCGCCGACCACCACGCCGAGAGCGCCCGGGTCAGCACCGCGCCGGGTCACCAGTGGGGCTCGGCCGTGGGCAGCCCGGTCACGATCCCGGGCCGGCGCACCGAGTACCTGAGCGCGAACGGCGTCGCCTGGGGCCACCAGGTGTACACGGGCTCGGCGGACGACACGCAGCAGGGCTACTTCGACGCCGTGGCGCGCACCTATGCGCCCCGGGAGAAGGCCCGGACCACGGTGGGCGGCGCCGTCCTGAGCACGCGGGCGGGGTCGGGCGCGTTCACGATCACCGACGACACGCTCGGCCTCCGCCTCGTGCCCTGGAGCGACGCCGAGGGGCACCCGTTCGAGTCCTTCGGCGGGCAGAGCATGCGTCTGCGGGTCTGGCAGGACGGCGAGGCCGTGCTCGACCAGAAGCGGCCCTCGGCCGAGGTAGCGATCCCCGCGGGCGGTGCCGCGCACCGCGTGGTCCTCGACGCGAGCCAGGACGCGCCATGGTGGGGTCTGTCCACGCGGACGCGCACCGAGTGGCGGTTCCGCGCGGCGCCGGATGCCGGCCCGGCCGTGCTCGACGTCGGCTACGTGGTCAAGGGCCTCGACGTGCGCAACGCGGCACCCCGCAGCACGCGGGTCACGCTCACGGCGGGGCACCAGGCCGGCGCCCCGGACGGCGTCACGGCCGGCACCCCGGACGGCCGGTCCGCCAAGCACCGGGTCACGTCCGCCCGTCTGTGGTGGTCCGCGGACGACGGCGCGACCTGGCACGCCGTGCCCCTCGCCGACCGGCGGCCGGGGACGTTCACCGGGACGGTACGGGTGCCGCGCGGCACCGAGCACGTGTCGCTCCGGGTCGAGGCGCGGGACGCGTCGGGCGGCACGGTGAAGCAGACGGTGACGCGCGCGTACGCCGTCCGCTGACCCGCCGCCCCACCGCCGCCCATGGCAGACGTACAGGTCCCCCGGTGACCTGTACGTCTGCCACGGGCGCGGGCGTCTGACGCGTCCGCGGTCTCGCGGTGGGATCGTCGAGACCTGTTACCCCGGCGCGCGAGCGGACATTCCAGTACGTGACGACCTTACGAAGTCTTCCCGACGGCGATCCTCCGTCGGACGAGGACCGGATCACCGAGCTCTGGCGCGCGTACGCCTGGCGCGTCCAGGCCTATGCCCTGCGCCACGTGGAGCCGCACGACGCGCAGGAGGTGGTCTCGGAGACCTTCCTCGTCGCGTGGCGGCGCCTGGCGACCCTGCCCGGCGACCCGCTGCCCTGGCTCTTGGTAGCCGCGCGCAACGTGGTGCGCAACCAGCGCCGCGCCGCCCGACGGCGCAGCGCGGCCGAGGGGGAGCTGGTCCGCCTGGCGCGTGTCGCCCGTGCGGTGGAGGACACGGTGGTGACCGTGAGCCGCCGCGACTCGATGATCGCGGCGCTCCTCCGGCTCGCGCCGAAGGAGCGCGAGGCCCTGCTGCTCACCGGGTGGGACGGGCTCGCGCCGGCCGACGCCGCGCGGGTGGCCGGATGCTCGGTCGCGGCGTTCAAGATGCGGTTGTCGCGGGCGCGCCGCCGGCTGGAGTCCGAGAGCGTGGAGCCGTCGACGTCGTCCGCGTCCGACGCAGGACGCCGGGCACCTGAGGCCGGTCCCGCCGGCACCGTGGCCGACCCGGCCGTGAGGAGGGCACGATGAACCGCACGCGGTACGACGACCTGTTGGAGCTCGCACCGGACGGAGCCGTGGACGACACCGGCCTGGAGGTCGCGCGCGCGACCTTCGAGCGGGGGCGGCGGCACGAGCAGGCGGACGGGGTGATCACCGTGGGCGGCCGGGAACGTCTCGTCGCGGCGGACTCGCGCCGCACCTGGGGCGTGGGACGGGTCCTGGTCCTGCTGACCGCCACCGGGCTGCTGCTCGGGATCGGTGTGGGGGCGGTCCTGGTCAACGACAGGGCGCAGCCGGCGGACGTCGGCCCGCAGATGGTGAAGCCGGATCCCCGCACGGGTTCCACCGCCTCGCCGTCGGCCACCCCGGAGGAGGACTCGTCCGCACAGTGCGACGGACCCAGCTCCAGCCTCGACGGTTCCCCGGTGATCCCGCCGTCCGAGTGGTCCGGTGTGCTCGACCACGGCTGGACGCTGCCGGACGTCCCGGTGACGGCCGCGCCGAGGGTGCACAGCGCGTCGGTGGAGTGCGCGGGGCGCGTCGCCGCCGTGGTGTTCGCCGACGCGGCAGATGGGCGGGCCGTGGCCGTGTACGCGGGCAAGATGGGGGTGGACGTCCCTCTTCCGCGCGCCTCGCTGGACCAGGCGGAGGTGGGGACACTCCCGTCGGGGGACCACTACGTGCAGTGGATCGACGAGCTCGGAGATCCCTGGACCGCCCAGGCCGGTGGCATCTCGACCGAGGAGTTCCGAGCGATCCTGCAGTCCCTCACCTACGGCCCGGACGGTTCCGCGACGGGTCCCGTGCCGGACGGCTTCGAGCAGGTCGAGGCACCGGAGGTGGAACCCGGCACCACGCTCTACCTCTGGCGGATGTACCACGACGACGTCAACTCGTACCTCTGGGTGACGTGGCCGGTCACGACGCCGATCGAGGCCGGCATCGCCGACGGGAGCGACTACGAGGCGGTCGATTTCGACGGTCGCACCGCTCTCTACGGCAAGGGTCTGCAGGGCACGGGGTCCAACCCGCCGAGCCTCAAGTGGGACAGGGACGGTGCCCGCTTCTGGCTCCTGGACGCCGGCGCGGACCTGGAGACGCTCAAGGCGCGTGCGCGTTCCGTCCAGCCCCTCGAGCTCGACGATCCACGACTGGTGCCCTTCCTGGACCGCTGACGCAGCTTCCGGCGCACGTGTCAGACGTACAGGTCACCCCGGGTGACCTGTACGTCTGACACGTGCCGAGCCCCGCGCCGGTGTAGCCTCCTGCGCGAGATGAGCGAGCACGTGACCAGCGGCGACGGCGACCTGCCCGCGCCCGACGACGGCCTCCCCGACGCCCGGGCGACGCACCACGGCAAGCCCCCGATCCGCCTGATCTACGTCCCCGGGCTCGGCGATCGCATGCCGCCGCTGGTGCACCTCCAGCGCGAGGCGCTGCGCACCTGGCGCGCCCTGGGCGTGCGCACGACGATGTTCCGCGTGCGCTGGTCGTCGGACGCCTCGTTCGAGGAGCGGCTGGACCGCCTCGACGCCCTGGTCGAGCAGTTCGAGCAGCGGGGCGAGCGGGTTGCCCTCATGGGCGCGTCCGCCGGCGCGGGCGCGGTGCTCGCGGAGTACGCCCGACGCCGCTCGATCGTCGCCGTCGTGATCATCGCCGGCAAGTTCCTCGAACCCGAGGACATCATCAAGCCCGTGCTCGAACGCAACGCGCCGTTCGCGCAGTCGCTCTCCGCGGTGCCGAAGCTGCTGGAGGAGCTGGGCCCCGACGACCGGGCCAAGATCCTGAGCCTGCGCTCGGCGCGGGACGGCGTGGTCGACGACGAGGACACCCTGCTCGAGGGCGCCGTGAACGAGACGATGCGCGTGGTGGGCCACGTGATCGCGATCGGGTACGCGCTGATGTTCCGGGCCCGCCGGGTCGTCCGGTTCCTGCGCGAGGTCGTGACCGACTGAGGCGGACCCCTGCCGTTCCGCGGGTCCGGGTGCTACCGTGTCTCACATCGTGAGCACCTTCCTCTGTACCTGCTGTCGCCGCTGAGCGGTCGCCCACCGGGCGACCCCCTGGCGCGTCTCCTCGCGCCGCCGACAGCAGCTCCTGCTCACATCGCATCCCCGTGCGCACGCGCCGGGCTCCCGCACTCCTCCGTCCGGAGGCCGGGAGCACCTGGCGGAGGTGTCTGTGGATGTCGGGGCGGCCGCCGTCGGCGCACCCACCCGGCACCCTCGAAAGGACCCTCACCATGCCCGGCATCCCCGTACTGGACCTCTCGCTGCTCGACGGCGACCGCGACGACCAGGCCCGTTTCCGTGACGAGCTGCGGCGCGCCACCCACGAGGTCGGCTTCTTCTCCCTGGTCGGCCACGGCGTCCCGCGCGACCTGATCGACCGCGCGTACGCCACCGCCCGCGAGTTCTTCGCGCTCCCCGAGGAGCAGAAGCGCGCGATCGAGAACGTCCACAGCCCCCACTTCCGCGGCTGGACGCGGATGGGCGGCGAACGCACGCTCGGCCGCGTGGACCAGCGCGAGCAGATCGACATCGGCGCCGAGCGGCCGGCGGTGCCCGCCGGACCCGGCGTTCCCGACTACTGGGTCCTGGAGGGACCGAACCTCTGGCCGGAGGCGCTCCCGGCCCTGCGCGAGGTCGCCGAGGAGTGGCTGAGCCGGCTCGACGGCGTCGCGACCCGCCTGCTGCGGGCCTGGGCCGAGTCGCTCGGCGCGCCGTCGGAGACGTTCGACGCCGTGTTCGAGCGGCCCTCGCCCCACCTGAAGATCGCCCGCTACCCGGGGGTCGAGGCGGCCGCGCCCGCGCAGGGCGTCGGCGCGCACAAGGACCTCGGGGTGCTCACGCTCCTCTCCGTCGAGGACGGCAAGGCGGGCCTCCAGGTCGAGAAGGACGGCGAGTGGCTCGACGTCGTCCCGCCCGCCGGGGCGTTCGTCGTGAACATCGGCGAGCTGCTGGAGATCGCGACGGACGGCTACCTCAAGGCGACCCTGCACCGCGTCGTGTCCCCGCCGGCGGGCACCGAGCGCATCTCGATCCCGTACTTCCACGGGCCCGCGCTCGACGCGACGATCCCGGACGTCGAGCTGCCGGAGTCGCTCCGCGCCGCCGCGCCCGGCGTCACGCTGGACCCCGCGAACCCGCTGCACGCGGTGTTCGGCGACAACTGGCTCAAGAGCCGGGTGCGGGCGCACCCCAACGTGGTGGAGGCGCAGCACCCGCACCTGCTCCAGGCGGCGGCCGGGCGCTCGGAGTAGCCGGCCTTACGGATGCTTCAGAAACCCTGCGCATCCGGACTCTTGTCTCCGGTAGCCGGGCGTCCGCAGACTCGGGCCATGACGATCTCCCAGGACACCTCCGCCGCCGTCACCCACTTCGCGGGGCGCCTCGCCTTCGAGACCGACGTCAGCGACGTCCACGCGGCGCTGGCCGCGAACAGCCCGTTCACGCTGGTCGACGTCCGCTCGCCGACGTGCTGGGACCAGGGCCACATCCCCGGCGCCGTGCACCTGCCCGGCGGCAAGGTGCGCCTGCGGGCCGAGCAGACCGTCGACCGGGAGAAGCCCGTGGTCGTGTACTGCTGGGGTCCGGCCTGCAACGGCGCGACCAAGGCCGCCCTGGAGTTCGCGAAGCTCGGCTACGACGTCAAGGAGATGATCGGCGGGTTCGAGTACTGGGTGCGGGAGGGCTTCGCCTACGAGACGGCGACCGGCCCGGTCCAGCCGGAGACGGACCCGCTGACGGCCCCGGTCTGACGCCGGGGCTGCCGGTGTCACGTGCGAAGTGCGCTTCTACCCCGTCATTGGGCCCGTATCCGCCCCGATTCCGGGCCTGATGACGGGGCAGAAGCGCACTTCGCGCGTCGCGCGTTGCGCGTTGCGCGTTGCGCGTTGCGCGTTGCGCGTCGGACGGCGGACGGCGGACGCCGACGGCGGCGGCGGCGGGCTCACGCCGGGCGGTAGCGGTTCTCCGGGCGGCCCGTCGCGCCGTAGCGGGGCGCGACCTGGGCGTACCCCTCCGTGACCAGGTGCTCCAGGTAGCGGCGGGCGCTGACGCGCGACATCCCGACCGCCTCGGCGACCTCGGCCGCCGAGGCGTCGCGGGGCGCCGTCGCCCCTGCCCCGGGCCCTGCCCCCGCGCCGTCCGCGGCCCCGGCGCACAACCGCGCCAGCGCCGCCCGGACCAGGTCGCGGCTGCGGCCGGAGAGGCCCTTGGGCAGCCGGTCGGCGGAGCGCGGCCCGGCCAGGAGCTGGTCCACCTCGTCCTGGTCGAGGGTGTCCTGGGCCCGGCGCACGTCCTCGCGCCGCTGCCACACCTCGTCGAGCCGCTCCCGCAGCGCGGCGGACGTGAAGGGCTTGACCAGGTACGCGAGCACTCCGCCGGCCATCGCCTGGCGCACGCTGTCCAGCTCGCGGACGGCGGTCGTGGCGACGACGTCGACCGGCGGCCCCGGCAGCATCCGCAGGCGTTGCAGCACGTCGAGCCCGCCGATGTCCGGCAGGTGCAGGTCGAGCAGCACCAGGTCGGGGCGCAGCGCGGACACGAGGCGCAGCGCGTCCGCGCCGGTCCGCGCCTCGCCCACGACGACGAACCGGGGGTGGCTCTCCACGAAGCCCCGGTGCACGGTCGCGACCACAGGGTCGTCCTCGACGACGAGCGTCCGTGCCTGCCCGGTCACGGCCGGGCCTCCCGAGCCTCGGCACCCGAACGAACGCCGGCACCAACACCGGCACCAACACCGCCGGCACCAACACCGGCAGCAGCACCGGCCCCTGCCCGAGCCCGCCCGGCGGCGACGACCACCGGCACCGGCAGCTCGACCCGCACGCACGCCCCGCCGAGGTCGCCGGTCCCGAGCACCACCTCGCCGTCGCGCCGGTCCACCACGCGCCGCACCAGGGCCAGGCCGATGCCCCGGCTGTGCTCCCGGTCGCCGGGCACCTTCGTCGAGAACCCCGCCTTGAACACCTGGTGGTGCAGCGCCGCGGGGATGCCCGGGCCGTCGTCGTCGACCTGTAGGCACAGCCGCGCGCCCTCGGTCCCGAGCAGCACGCGGACCCGGCCGTCCGGCCCTGCGGCGTCCACCGCGTTGTCGATCAGGTTGCCCAGCACGATGAGGGCGTCGGTGTGCAGCGCCGAGCCGTCCGGCGTCGTCGGCGCGTCGAGCGCGGACTCGTCCGCGACGTCGAGCGTGACGCCCCGCTCCCGCGCGGTGATCGCCTTGACCAGCAGCAGCGCGGCGATCTCGGGGGACCGGACGCCCGGCGCGACGGCGGACGCGGTGAGCAGCCCGCCGTGGCCGGAGCGCTCGATGAACGCGACCGCCTCCTCCGTGCGGCCCAGCTCCAGCAGCCCCGAGATGACGTGCACGGTGTTGGCGAACTCGTGCGACTGGGAGCGCAGGGCGTCCGTGAGCCCGCGGGTCTCCAGCAGGGTCGCGATGTCCTCGGGTTCGAGCAGGTAGATCCTGCGGCGCACCAGGCGTGTCACCCAGGCCGCGCAGAGCACCCCGACGACGGCGGCCGCGGCGAGCGCGGCGAGCAGCCAGCCCCGGTCGTCGGTCAGGTCGGCGCGCAGCTCGGACTCCAGGATGCCCACGCTGGCGGTGCCGATGACGGGAGCGGGCGTTGAGTCGTCGGCCGCGTCGCCGAAGACGGGCACCTTGACGCGCCACGACGTGCCCAGGGTGCCGGTCTGCGTGCCCGTCCACACCTTGCCGGACAGCGGCACGGACGGGTCGGTCGAGACCCGCTGCCCGATCTGCTCCGGGTCGGGGTGGGAGTAGCGCACGCCGTGCTCGTCGGTGACGACCACGTAGGTGACCTCGGAGGCCTCGCGGATCACCTCGGCGATCGGCTGGATCGTCGCGGCCGGGTCCTCGTCGTCGAACGCGTCGTGGATCGCGGGCAGGCGCGCGACCGACTGGGCCACGCCGGACATGCGGTCGACGTAGGCCTCGCGGAGCTGTCGTTCCTGCAGGGTGGAGGCCACGAGCCCGGTCGTGCACACGAGCACGAGCACGATGACGACCTGCAGCGCCAGCAGCTGCACCCGGAGCGTCATCGCTCTTCTCACGGGGGCCAGTGTGCACCGGTTCGTCGTCGGCGCGGTAGCCGCACGGCGTGACCGAAACGACCACAACCTTCGTTGCGACCAGAACCGGGGCGATACGGACGCCGCTCCCTACGCTCTCGCCCGGACGGACAGAGGACCGGCGGCGTAGCCGGCCCCGACCGTCCGCACACGCATCCGCTCGAGGAGGAGACATGCGCATCATCCGGTCCGGGGCTGCCCCCGTCGGAATCGTCCTGGCACTGGCGCTCGCCGGCTGTTCGGTCCTGGAGTCGAACGGCGGTGGCGGCGACGCCGCGATCGACGAGCTCAGCATCGTCGTGCCCGCCGGGCCCGGCGGCGGCTGGGACCAGACCGGCCGCGCCATGCAGGCCGACCTGCAGGAGGAGGGCCTGGTCGGCTCGGCCACGGTCACCAACGTGGACGGCGCGGGCGGCACGGTGGGCCTGGCGAACATCGCCAACGCCACCGACCCGAACACCCTGCTCGTGATGGGCCTGGTCATGGTGGGGGCCGTCGAGACCAACCAGTCGCAGGCCCGGATCGAGCACACCACCCCGATCGCCCGCCTCACCGAGGAGCAGGAGGTCATCGTGGTGCCGAAGGAGTCGCCGTACAAGAGCGTCGACGACCTCGTGGCCGACATCAAGGAGAACGGCAAGAAGGTCTCGATCACCGGCGGTTCCGCCGGCGGTACCGACCACATCCTCGCCGGGATGCTGATGCAGGCCGGCGGCATCCCGTCGGAGAACATCGGCACCAAGCTCAACTACATCGCCTACTCCGGCGGCGGCGAGTCGCTGGCGGCGCTGCTCGGCAACAACGTGAGCGCGGGCATCTCGGGGGTCAGCGAGTACGCGGAGCAGGTCGCCGCGGGCGAGCTGCGGGCGCTCGCCGTCTCCGGTGAGGAGCGCGTCGAGGCCCTGCCCGACACGCCGACCCTCACCGAGGCCGGGTACGACGTGGTGCTCACCAACTGGCGCGGCGTGGTCGCCCCGGGCACGATCGACGACGCCCAGCGGGAGGCGCTGACCAGCACGGTCACCGAGCTCGCCGAGTCCGAGTCCTGGCAGGCCACGCTGGAGGAGAAGGGCTGGGACGACGCCTTCCTCGCCGGCGACGAGTTCGACACGTACCTCGAGGGCAACATCGCGGAGTCCCTGGCCGTGCTCAAGGACATCGGGCTCGTCCGGTGACCTCGGACGGCACGGCGCCCGAGGCGCCCGAGGTGGCCGAGGTGGCTGAACGGCCCCGCCGCAGGTGGGGCGAGCTCGTGCTCGCCCTGGCCACGACCGCCCTCGGGGCCTACGTGCTGGTGGCGGCCGGGAGCATCACGGTCCCGGGCTCGACCAACACGCTCGGCCCGCGGGCGTTCCCGTACCTGGTGGGCGGCATGCTCGTCGCCGCCGGCGTCGTGCTGACCGTCCTGGTCCTGAGCGGCCGGGCCGGCGAGGAGGAGGGCGGCGAGGACGTCGACCCCACCGTCCGGACCGACTGGCTCACCGTGGTGCTGCTCGTGGTCACCCTGGTGGTCCACGTGTTCGCGATCAACGTCGTGGGCTGGCCGTTCGCCGCCGCGCTCCTGTTCGCGGGCGCGGCGGTCATCCTCGGCGCCCGCCCCTGGTGGCGCGCCGCACTGGTCGGGCTCGTGCTGGGCCTGGTCATCCAAGTGATCTTCGGCGGGCTGCTGGGGCTGTCGCTCCCGGCCGGCCCGCTGCTGGAAGGGGTGCCGTTCCTCCGTGGATAACTTCTCGGCCCTGATCGACGGGTTCGCCACCGTGCTGCACCCGATGTACCTGCTGTACGCGCTGTTCGGCGTGTTCATCGGTACGGCGGTGGGCGTGCTGCCGGGCATCGGTCCGGCCATGGCCATCGCCCTGCTCCTGCCCCTGACGTACACGCTGGAGCCGACGGCGGCGATCATCCTCTTCGCCGGCATCTACTACGGCGGCATGTACGGCGGGTCGACCACGTCGATCCTGCTCAACACCCCCGGCGAGTCCGCGTCGATCGTCACGGCGATCGAGGGCAACAAGATGGCGCGCGCCGGGCGCGGTGCCGCCGCGCTCGCCACCGCCGCCATCGGCTCGTTCGTCGCCGGCTCGCTCGCCACGGTGGCGCTCACGTTCCTGGCGCCCGTGATCGCCCGCTGGGCGGTGCAGCTCGGCGAGCCCGACTACTTCGCCCTCATGGTGGTCGCCTTCGTCACCGTGGGCGCGCTGCTCGGGTCCTCGGTGCCGCGCGGCCTCGCCGCGCTCGCCCTCGGCCTGTTCCTCGGTCTGGTCGGCACCGACACGCTGACCGGCCAGCAGCGCTTCACGTTCGGCGTGCTCAACCTGGCCGACGGGATCGACGTCGTGATCGTCGCCGTCGGGCTGTTCGCCGTCGGAGAGGCTCTGTACGTGGGTTCGCGGATGCGGCACGGCCCGGTCCGGATCATCCCGGTCGAGAAGGGCTGGCGCACCTGGATGAAGCGCGACGACTGGCGCCGGTCCTGGAAGCCGTGGCTGCGCGGCGCGGCCATCGGCTTCCCCGTGGGCACCATCCCCGCGGGCGGGGCCGACGTCGCGACCTTCCTGTCCTACGCCGCCGAACGCCGGCTCGCCGGCCCGCGGCGCAAGCAGTTCGGCAAGGGCGCGATCGAGGGCGTGGCCGGTCCCGAGGCCGCGAACAACGCGGCGGCGTCGGGCGTGCTCGTCCCGCTGCTCACCCTGGGCCTGCCCACGACGGCGACGGCGGCGATCATCATCGTCGCCTTCCAGTCCTACGGCATCCAGCCCGGCCCGCTGCTGCTGCAGAGCGAGTCCGCCCTGGTGTGGGCGCTGATCGCCAGCCTCTACATCGGCAACCTCATGCTGGTGGTGCTGAACCTGCCGCTGGTGGGCATGTGGGTCAAGGTGCTGCACATCCCGCGGCACTACCTGTACGCGGGCATCCTCCTGTTCGGCGCGCTGGGCTCCTACGCGCTGAACTTCTCGCCCGTGGACGTGCTGCTCCTGGTGCTCATCGGCCTGGCCGGGTTCTTCATGCGCCGGTACGGGTACCCCGTGGCGCCCCTGGTGGTCGGCATGATCCTCGGCCCGATGGCGGAGGACCGGCTGCGCCGCTCCCTCGCGATCAGCCAGGGCGACCTGACCTACCTCGTCAGCAGCCCGTTCGCCGCGACCGCGTACGTCGCGATCGTGGTGCTCCTGGTCGTCGGCCTCTGGCTCAAGCGCCGGGAGCGGGCCGAGGAGGCCTAGGGTGCCCCCCATGGGTACAGCACTGATCACGGGCGGGTCCGCCGGCCTGGGCCTCGAGTTCGCACGGCAGCTCGCAGGGAGCGGGCACGACCTGGTGCTGGTGGCGCGCGACGACCGGCGCCTGGCCGACGTCGCCGCCCAGCTCCGGGACGCCACGGGCGTGGCCGTCGAGGTCCTGCCGGCGGACCTCTCCGTGCCCGACGACGTCGCGCGGGTCGCCCGGCGGCTCGCCGTCGTCGGCGGCCGGCCCGAGGACGGCGACCTGCGGCCCGTCGGGCTGCTCGTGAACAACGCGGGGTTCGCCACGAGCTCACCGTTCGCGACGGGCCGGATCACCACCGAGCGCCGGGGCATCGATGTCATGGTCAAGGCCGTCGTCGAGCTCAGCCACGCCGCCGTCGGGCAGATGCTCGAACGGGAGCGCGGCGCGATCCTGAACGTCGGGTCCGTCGCCGCCCTCACCGCGGGCGGCTCCTACGCCGCCGCCAAGGCGTACGTGCGCACCTTCACCGAGTCGCTGGCCGCCGAGCTCAAGGGCACCGGCGTCACGGCCACCGTGGTGGCCCCCGGGTTCACGCACACCGAGTTCCATGCGCGCGCGGGCATCGGCGAGTCCTCGATCATCCCGGAGTGGGGCTGGCTGGAGGCCGAGGACGTGGTCCGGACGGCGCTCGCGGACGTGCGCCGCGGCGTCGTCCTCTCCACGCCGTCGGTGCGCTACAAGGTCGCCTCGGCGGCCCTGCGGATCATGCCGCGCTGGGCAGTGCGGGCGGTCGGCAGCTACCGCTGACGGGGCGGCGCGGGCGGCCGGCCGGGGAGCGGCCCCGCCGTCAGAGCCAGCCGGCCCGCTTGAAGATCCCGTAGAAGATCCCGCCCAGGCCGATCATCCCGCCGATCGCCAGTGGGTAGCCGAAGGTCCAGTGCAGCTCGGGCATGTGCGTGAAGTTCATGCCGTAGATCGTGCCGATCAGCGTGGGCGCGAAGAGGATGGCCGCCCACGCGGAGATCTTCTTCATCTGCTCGTTCTGCTTGAGACTGCTCTCCGTCATGCGGCGCGACTCCTCGTTCTGCTCCTGCGTCACCAGCGTCGAGTGCACGTCGAGCGCGTTGGTCAGCAGCGACCGGAACGTGTCCGAGGTCCCCGAGAGCTTGATCGCGTGGTCGAGCACGTTGCGCAGGCTCCGCAGCAGCTCGACCCAGCGCTGGTCCTGGACGTCGCCGTCCGGGTGCGCGGCGTCGTCCGGGTGCGCGGCGGCGGACTGCTGGCCGGCGAACTTGCGCTTGCCGTCGTACAGGTCCTGGAGCATCTCGACCAGCGGGCCGGTGGCACGCTGGAGCCCGATCACCTCGCGGGTCGCCTCGTAGATGCGGAACGACACCTCCGGGTCGCGGGAGAAGAGCTGGTCCTCGATCTGGTCGATGTCGCCGCGCAGCCGCGTGACGACGGGCCGGTAGGTGTCCACGACCTCGTCCAGCAGTGCCGCCAGGATCGCGACCGGCCCCAGGCGCAGCAGGTCCGGTTCCCGCTCCAGCCGGCCGCGCATCGCGTCGAGGTCGGGGGTGACGGACCGCCGGACCGTGACGACGAAGTCCGGGCCCACCCACGCGTGCACCTCGCCGAACTCGACGCGGTCCACGTGCCCGTCGCCGTCGTCGTCCACGCTGCGCGCGGGGTGCAGCACCACGAACAGGACGTCGCCGTAGTGTTCGGCCTTGGGGCGCTGGTGCGCGTGGATCGCGTCCTCGACGGCCAGCGGGTGCAGGTCGAACTCCGCGGCGACGGCCTCGATCTCGGCCGGCTCGGGCCACGACAGGTCGACCCAGGCGATGCCGCCGCGCTCGCGGGTCGTCTCGCAGGTCTCCTCGATGCTGGTCGGGTTGGCCGTGCGCCTGCCGTCCACGTACACCGCGTTGTCCATGATGCTCACAGCAGAACCTTCCCAGAGTCGGACGGCAACCCGGACCGTGGTCCGGATGCAGGTCCGGGGCCGGGTCCCGGTCCCGGTGGCGCGGGGCTGCGGCCGGGACGCGCGACGTACCCTTGCACCGTGAACGTTGACTTCTCCCCGACCCCGCGCGAGCAGCTCGCCGAGCTCATCAAGGAGCTCGCCGTGGTGCACGGCAAGGTGACCCTCTCCTCCGGCAAGGAGGCCGACTACTACGTCGACCTGCGCCGCATCACGCTGCACCACCGGGCCGCCCCGCTGGTGGGGCACGTGCTGCTGGACCACCTCGAGGAGGTCGGGCTCGGCACCGCCGAGATCGACGCCGTCGGCGGGCTGACGCTGGGTGCCGACCCGATCGCGGACGCGCTGCTGCACGCGGCGGCCTCGCGCGGGCAGGACCTCGACGCGTTCGTGGTGCGCAAGGCGGCGAAGGCGCACGGCATGCAGCGCCAGATCGAGGGTCCGGACATCGCGGGCCGCAAGGTGGTCGTCGTGGAGGACACGACGACGACGGGTGGATCGCCGATCGCGGCGATCGAGGCCGCCCGGGCCGCCGGCGCCGAGGTGCTGGGTGTGGCCACGATCGTCGACCGGGCCACCGGTGCGGGCGAGAAGATCGAGGCGCTCGGGGTGCCGTACCACTACCTCTACGGCCTCGAGGATCTCGGGCTCGCCTGAGCCGGAGGTGGGGCGCTCCTAGCACAAAACAGGCCGTCCCCATATCGCTCCCTCGTGGAGACTTTTGCCTAGCCCTACTGTATCTTTAAGTTCATGGGGCCATTTGTCGCATTAGTCCTGCTCGTGGTCGGCGTCGTCGTCTTCACCATCGCTGCGGTACGTGTCATGGGGCGCGGCCGCGCGCAGGACGTCGAGCGCTGGGCCGAGGCGAACGGCTGGGAGTACGTCGGCACCGACCCGGTGCTCGCCCAGCGGTGGAGCGGGCGGCCCTTCGGGGTCGGCCTGGACCGGACGGCGCGCGACGTGGTCCGCGGGAACGTCGACGGCTTCGACATGGTCTCGTTCACCTACACCTGGCGGTCCGGCACGGAGGGCGACACGCGTCGTATCGGCCTGCGCCGTACGGCGCACGTCGTGGCGCTCGACGCGCTCCCGGGTGAGCCCGTGGTCGACCTGTCGCCCGAGGGGCTCCGCGAGAAGTGGCAGAAGCTCTTCGGGGCGCAGGACGTCCAGATCGACAACCCCGCGTTCGACGGCCAGTGGCTCGTGCGCACCTCCGACGAGTTCTTCGCGCGCCGCGCCCTGGACGCCCGCCTCGCGAACATCGTGATGCTGCCGGACTTCCACGGTTCCCGGCTGCGTATCGAGGGGCCGTCGGTGCTGCTGTGGCGTCCGGGCCGCACGGACGCGACGTCGCTGACCGAGCGCGCCAAGCGGGTCGCCGACGTCGCGCGCATCGTGCTGCCCATGGAGAAGGGCGGCCCGCGCTTCGAGTCGGGCGGGACGATCGACGGGTTCGGGATCCCCGGCCTGACCTGACGGCTCCCGCCGGGCCGGGCCCGGCCGGATCAGACCAGGTCGACGATGTCCGCGATCGAGTTCACCACGTGGCTCGGACGGAACGGGTACTTCTCGACCTCCTCCATCGACGTCGACCCCGTGAGCACCAGGAACGTCTGCAGGCCGGCCTCCATGCCGCCCAGGATGTCGGTGTCCATGCGGTCGCCCACCATGGTGGTCGACTCCGAGTGCGCGCCGATCAGGTTGAGCGCGGACCGGAACAGCACCGGGTTGGGCTTGCCCACGTAGTAGGGCTGCCGGCCCGTCGCCGCCGTGATCATGGCGGCCACCGACCCCGCCGCGGGCAGCAGCCCCTCCTGCGACGGCCCGGTGACGTCCGGGTTGGTGCAGATGAACCGGGCGCCGTCGACGATCAGGCGGATCGCCTTGGTGATCGCCTCGAACGAGTACGTGCGGGTCTCGCCGAGCACCACGTAGTCGGGGTCGGACTCGGTGAGCGTGTAGCCCGCCTGGTGCAGCGCCGTCGTCAGGCCGGCCTCGCCGATGGCGTACGCGCTGCCGTTCGGGATCTGGTCGGCGACGAACTGCGCCGTGGCCAACGCCGACGTCCAGATGTTCTCCTCCGGCACGTCGATCCCGCTGTAGGCGAGCCGGGCACGCAGGTCGCGCGGCGTGAAGATCGAGTTGTTGGTCAGGACCAGGAACGGCAGCTCCCTGTCCCGCAGTGCCTTGATGAACTCAGGTCCGCCGGGGAGGGCCGTGCCCTCGTGCACCAGCACGCCGTCCATGTCCGTGAGCCAGGCTTCGGTGGTCCGCTCGATCATGGGCGCCAGCCTAATGTCTTGCCGGGGCAACGGTTGCTGCCCGGGGAGGGTTACGGAGACGTAGCACTGCTACCGCTCCGTAACCCTCTTCGAGGAGTGGTGCTTGCCCCGGAGGGGCCGTGGTTACGCGCGCGGGTCGCGCGGTGCGCCAGTCAGGGCGGCGGCGTCCGACGGCGCGGGCTCCTCGGGGGCCGTCGTCGCGGCCGCCTTCTCCGCACGCCGGGCCCGCCAGATCTCGACGACCATCGGGATCACGGAGACCAGCACGATGAGGACGAGCAGCGCCTCGATGTTCTCCTTGACGAACGTGAAGTTGCCGAGCACGAAGCCCAGCAGGGTCACGCCGACCGCCCACAGCAGGGCGCCGATCGCGTTGTACGTGGCGAAGTGCCGGTACGACATCTTGCCGACGCCGGCCGCGACCGGGGCGTAGGTGCGCACGATCGGCACGAACCGCGCGACGATGATCGTGCGGCCGCCGTACCTGTCGAAGTAGGCGTTGGTCTGGTCGATGTAGGACCGCTTGAAGAGCTTCGAGTCCGGCTTGTCGAAGATCTTGGGGCCGGCCTTGCGGCCGATCAGGTACCCGGTCTGGTCGCCGAGGAACGCGGCGGCGAACAGCATGAGGCAGAGCACCGCGAGGTTGATCTGCAGCGTGCCCTGCGCCACGAGCGCACCCGCGGTGAACAGCAGCGAGTCGCCGGGCAGGATCGGGAACAGCAGCCCGGTCTCGATGAAGATGACGAGCGCGATGCCCACCAGCGCGGCGTCCCCGAACCGCTCGATGAGGTAGTTCGGGTCCATCCAGTCGATGCCCAGGAGCTGCGGCACGGGCGCGGCGTGGACGGAGGTGGCGGCCAGTCCGGACACGACTTCCGGGAGTGCGGTCGTCAGCATGCATCGAGCGTAGCGGGGCACAATGACCGGCATGACCAGCACGTCTTCCGCCCCGGGAACCGTCACAGCACCCGCACACGGATCGGCCCGGGTGGACCGTGTCTGAGCACCCGCCGACGCCGGGCGCCGAGCCCGCAGCCGAGCCCGAGGTCGGCGTCGGACCCTGGCCCGGCACCCTCCCCGACGACCCCCGCTACGACCCCGAGCTGCTCGCCGCCGGCGACCGCCGGAACGTGGCCGACCAGTACCGGTACTGGTCCGTGGAGGCTATCGTCGCGGACCTGGACACCCGACGGCACCCCTTCCACGTGGCGATCGAGAACTGGGCGCACGACCTCAACATCGGCTCGGTGGTCCGCACCGCCAACGCCTTCAACGCGGCGGGCGTACACATCGTGGGCCGACGCCGCTGGAACCGCCGGGGCGCGATGGTCACCGACCGGTACCTGCACGTGACGCACCACCCGGACGCGGAGGCGCTGGCCGAGTGGGCCGGCGGCCTGCCGATCGTCGGCATCGACAACGTGCCCGGGTCGGTGCCCATCGAGGGGCACGCGCTGCCGCGCGAGTGCGTGCTGCTGTTCGGCCAGGAGTCGACGGGCCTGACGGCGGAGGCGCAGGCCGCGTGCGACGTCGTGCTGCACATCACCCAGTACGGCTCGACCCGCTCGATCAACGCGGGCGCGGCCGCCGCGATCGCCATGCACACCTGGATGCGGCAGCACGCCTGAGGCGGGCGCTCGCAGGCCTCGCCGAGCCGCTACTGTCCTGCCTGCACGGCCACGCGGCCGCCGAGCAGGAGGAGCGCGCATGGTCACGGAGTACCCGGTCGGCCGGATCCCGGTGCGGGGTGCCGGTCGCCGCGGTGCCCGCCCCGTGCGCGACGGTGGGGTGCGTCTGCCGTACGTCTGGCCCTCCCGCATCTCCGTCTGGGTGTCGCGCGCCGTCCTGCTGCCGATCCTCGTGGGGGTCCCCTACGTCTTCGCGCACTACCCCGTGGACAAGCTGTTCCTGCACACGGAGGGCCGGGTGGTCGACGGATGGGTGGCCGCGGCACTCACCGTCGGACTCTGCTTCGTCATCCTCGTCGGTGACGGGAACAGGGTCCGGGCGGACGGTGTCAGGCTCTCGATCCGCTCGGAGGGGAGGCGGCACGACTACTCCTGGGGTGACGTCGCGGAGGTCCGGCCCGACGACACCGGGCTGGTGGTGACGGACCGGGAGGGCGGGTCCACGACGGTCGGGCTCATCGAGCGCCCTTGGCAGGTCAGGTTGGTGCAGCAGACGAGCCCGATGGTCAGGCTCGCGGAGGACCTCGAACGGATCCGCCGGCAGGTCCGTGCGCCCGAGAACCTGACCCGCCAGGTCGAGGTTGGCAAGGCCCGGCTGACCCCGGCCGAATGGACGTTCGCGGTCCTGGTCACGCTGGGCTCGGTCACCGTGGCGACGCTGCGAACGTTCGGCCTCTGAGCCGGCCGCGGTCGACGGACACCAGAGAAACTCCGTTGCCCGGGGCTCGTGGCTCGGACAGGATCGTCGGGTGAACCGGCGAACCCTCACGCGCGACCGGAACTTCCTCGTCTTCTGGGGTACCCAGACGTTCTCGGTGCTGGGGGACTCGTTCTCGGTGATCGCGTTCCCGCTGCTGATGCTGGAGGCGACCGGCTCGCTGGTGCAGATGGGCCTGCTGACCGCCGTCATGGCGGCCGGGTCGCTCCTGATGGGGCTCGTGGGCGGGGCGATCGTCGACCGGTTCGACCGCCGTCGGCTCCTCATCGCGTGCGACGTGGCGCGCCTGCTCCTGTTCGCGGCCGTGCCCGTGTGCTGGGCGATCGAGCCGCAGGTGTGGCTGCTCTTCGTCGTCGCGGCCGTGGCGTCCGTGTTCGGGCAGCTCTTCCAGATCACGTACATCACGGCCGTGCCGAACATCGTGGGCCGGGACCGGGTCGCCGAGGCCAACAGCAGGCTCCAGGCCACGGCCTCGCTGGCCAGCATCGGCGGGCCGGCGCTCGCCGGGCTGGTCGCGGCGGCGTACGGGGTCACGGCGGCCATCGCCATCGACGCGGCGACCTTCGGCATCTCGGCGCTCGGGCTCCTCGCCGTCCGCCTCTCGCGGGTGGCGCCCACCGCCACGCCGGCGGACCGGCCGGGCCTCGGCCGCGACCTGCGGACCGGGTTCGTGACGGGAGCCCGGTTCCTGTGGGGACATCCGGTGCTCCGGGCGCTGACCGTCTTCCTGACGATCACCACCTTCTTCACCCTCGGCATGACCGACGTGATCATCTACCAGGTGCGGTACGGCCTGGGGCAGGGCGAGAACGTGGTCGGGTACGTCATGGCCGCGGCCGGTGTGGGGACGTGCGTCGCGGCGGTCCTGTCCGCGTGGCTGCGCCGCACGCTCGGTTTCGGCACCCTCTGGCTCGCCGCCATGACGCTGTGCGGTGTGGCGGCGGCCGTCCTCGCGCTGAGCCAGGACGTGCTGGTCATCGGCACCGCCGTGCTCGGGTTCTGGTTCGGGCTGATGCTCGCGGCCGTCTCCTCGATGTCCCTGCGGCAGATGATCACGCCGGACGCGCTGCTCGGGCGTGTCACCGCCGCGTTCTGGACCATCCACCACAGCCTCGCGCCACTGGGCGCCGCCGCGCTCACGGCCGCGGCGGACCGGTTCGGCGCCTCGGGCCCGCTGCTCGCCGTCGCGGTCGTCTACCTCGGTGTGGTCGGCGTCGCCTTCTTCACCCCGATCCGCAGCCGCAACCCCGAGGACGGGCCGGTCGACGACCCGGCGACCTGACCTCGCGCGGAGCCTGACCGGAGCCCGACCGGAGCTCGATCGGAGCTCGACCGGGGCCCGCACGCAGCCCGTCCGGACTCCTCCAAAAGTCGAGAACCACAGTGTTTCGGCCGTTCGACTGTCGAACGACCGCACACGACTGCCTGTGGATCATGGCAAGATCGATGGTGCATCCCCGGGCGGCCTTGGACACGCTTGCGACCGCCCACCTCATCATTCGTTTGGAGTTTCGCAGATGCCCATCGCAACCCCTGAGGTCTACGCCGAGATGATCGACCGGGCGAAGGCCGGCAAGTTCGCCTACCCCGCGGTCAACATCACCTCGTCGCAGACCGTTACTGCCGCACTTCAGGGCTTTGCCGAGGCGGAGTCGGACGGCATCATCCAGGTTTCCGTGGGCGGCGCCGAGTACGCGTCGGGCTCGACGGTGAAGGACCGGGTCTCGGGTTCCCTCGCGCTGGCGGCATACGCCACCGAGGTCGCCAAGGGCTACGGCGTCAACATCGCCATCCACACGGACCACTGCACGGCCGACAAGCTCGACTCCTGGGTCAAGCCGCTGCTGGCCATCGAGGCGGAGCAGGTCAAGAACGGCGGCCTCCCGACGTTCCAGTCGCACATGTTCGACGGCTCCACCGTGCCGATCGAGGAGAACCTCGTGATCGCCGCCGAGCTGCTCGAGCTGTCGCAGGCCGCGCGCACGATCCTCGAGATCGAGATCGGCGTCGTGGGTGGCGAGGAGGACGGCCACACCGCCGAGATCAACGACAAGCTGTACACGACCCCCGAGGACGGCCTGGCCACGATCAAGGCCCTCGGCGCCGGCGAGAAGGGCCGCTACCTGACGGCGCTCACCTTCGGCAACGTGCACGGCGTGTACAAGCCGGGCGCCGTGAAGCTCCGCCCGGAGATCCTGCTCGACATCCAGAAGGCCGTCGGCGCCGAGATCGGCAAGGAGATGCCGTTCGACCTGGTGTTCCACGGTGGTTCGGGCTCGACGGCGGAGGAGATCGCCGCCGCCGTCGACAACGGCGTCATCAAGATGAACATCGACACCGACACCCAGTACGCGTTCTCGCGTCCGGTGGCCGACCACTTCTTCAAGAACTACGACGGCGTGCTCAAGGTGGACGGCGAGGTCGGCAACAAGAAGGCCTACGACCCGCGCGCCTGGGGCAAGACGGCGGAGGCCGGCATGGCCGCCCGCATCGTCGAGGCCTGCCAGCAGCTGCGCTCGGCCGGCCACAAGATGTGAGCACCCCGCTCATGTGATCGGCAAAAGGTCAGGTGATCGGCAGCCCGCGCTGCCGATCACCCGACCTTTTACCGATCACGCCGCTTGACCGACGCTCCTCAGGAAGTCGGCGGGCCGCCCACGTTCGCCGGGGCCGGGGTGGTACCCGAGGGCGGGCCCGACGGACCGTCGTCGTCGAGCTCGAAGCCCGGGTCCTCGTCCACGATGTCGAGGAGGTCGCCGATCCGGGTGACCTCCAGCAGGAAGCGCACCGTCGGGGGCGCCCGCAGCACACGCACGCGGTGCGGGCTGCGGCTCGCGAGCCGGGCGAGGAACGCGACGCCGGACGAGTCCATGAAGGTCACGTGGTGGGCGTCGATCTCGACGGGAAGACGAGACTCCTCGGCCGCGGCCGTCGCCTCGTGCAGGTCGCCGCCGATGTCGGCGTCGATCTCCCCGGAGAGGACGATCCGTGCGCGCGAGCGGCCCACGATGACGTGGATGCTCGCAGGATCGCCGATCTCGGGGGTCTGATGTCCGGGGTCCTGGGGGCTCCCGCCCTGCGGACCGCGCGGCGGGTCATAGGTTCCGTCCTGCACGGTTCTCCTTCCGGGAGCAGTGGTCGTGACGCTGTATCGGTCCGATGATAGAGGTTGAGGTTCAGATCTCGGACTGTCCCAATCTACGGTTGAATGTCCTGCTGGAACAGCACCTCGAGCATTAGATACCGTAGGGAGGGCATTTTGACCGATTCATCCGGTCCGACACCGTCCTCTCCGGCGCCCCGGCACCCCGGCCTTTCCAATTTCGGCCTCGGTCCGACCCAGGACGGAATGTCGAACGGCATCATCGGCGGAACTTCCGGCGACACGCCGAACGCAACCCCGAACGCATCATCGAACGCACGATCCGGCGCACCCGTGAACGCCTCGTCGGACGACTCGGCGAACCGGAACGGGAGCGGGCACGCCAACGGCCGTGCGGTGCCGCCGCCGGCCGCCAGCGTGCCGCCGAGCATCCCGTCGGGCACGCCGTCGGGCGGCAGCCACCGGGTGTCGGGCGCGGACCCCCGCTCGCGGCTCTCGGGGACGGGCATCCCGCGCACCCTTCCGCCGTCGGTCGGCGACGTGGTGCTGCGCGCCGCGGTGTCCGTCGGCCTCCCGGTCTTCCTGACGGGTCCCACCGAGGACGGCATGCCCATGCTCTGGGCCAACCAGGCGTTCGAGCGCTACGCGGGCGTGCGCTTCAGCGACTTCGCCGGGTACACCGTGCGCAGGCTCGGCGAGATGCTCGTCGAGCCGCAGGACCTGGAGCGGATGACCGAGCTGGTGAACGCGGGCCAGGAGGTGCACGCGACGGTGCGGTCGCACCTGCGGGGCGGCACGACCGGCTGGGCGCAGCTCACGCTCACCCCGGCCCGGGCCGGCCACGACGACCGCATCACCCACTGGGTCGGGTTCAGCGTGGACGTCTCCGAGCACATGGAGCGGCACGCCGCCCAGCTCGCCAGCCTGGAGATCGAGCGGCAGCAGCGCGAGGACCTCGACCTCATCGCGCAGACCACCGAGATCCTGACGGACCTCGAGTACCCGTACGCCCTGCGCGACATCGCGGAGCTGCTCCAGTCGATGGTGCGCTGGGCGGGCTTCTACGTGAACGACGACGGCCTCAAGCACGCCGCCGGCGTCGACGTCGCCGCGCCGCCGAGCGGCCGGGGCCGCCGGCACGCGCGGTACATCGAGGGCGACAACATCGCGGACAAGACGCAGCGCCGCCGTCCGCAGACCGACGCCCTCGGCGACTCCGTGACGACGGGCCCCATGCCGATCCTCGAGGTCGTGGACTCGGTCCAGGACGTGCTCGACGGCGTGCTGGACGGCCCCGTCACGCTGCACCTCGACATCCCGCACGCGCCGCACTCGGCGTCGGGCTGGCTGCAGCGCGACCTGACGCTCCGGCTCGCCGACGAGCTGGGCAAGGCGCCGGACTCCGTGGTGGTGCACCCCGTCGCCGGGCGGCGGGACGTGCTCGGCCTCGTGGTGATCGTGCCGGACGAGGACGAGCCGGGCGACTACGTCGAGGCCGACGAGCCCGACACGCTGCGCACCGTGATCGAGGTCGTGGCGCGCCGCGCGGGCAGCGCCATCGACAACGCGCGGATGTACGCCCGCGAGCACCGCCTCGCCGAGACCCTGCAGCGCGCCATGCTCCCCGAGCAGGCCGACGTCGCGGGTCTCGACGTGTGGACCTACTACGCCCCGAACGCCGAGCACGCCCAGGTGGGCGGCGACTGGTACGACGTGCTGCAGATCTCGCCGGAGCTGGTCGGGCTGGTGATCGGCGACGTCGTCGGGCACGACGTCGAGGCCGCCGCGACCATGGGCCAGCTGCGCTCGGTGGTGCGCTCCTACGCGTTCGAGCTGTCCACGCCGAGCCGGGTGCTCGAACGCGTGGACCAGCTCGTCGCCGGCATGGGCATCCCGCGCTCGGCGAGCATGGTGTACGCCTCCCTGCAGCGCGAGGAGGAGCCGGACACCTGGACGATCGGCTACTCGCGCGCGGGCCACCTGCCGCCGCTCCTGCTGCGCGCCGGCGAGGTGATCAAGCTGGACGACGGCGGCGGCGCGCTCGTCGGCTTCGGCTCCCGGGAACGGACCACGGGCGAGGCCAAGCTGCACCCCGGCGACACGCTCCTCTTCTACACGGACGGCCTCATCGAACGCCGCGACCGGTCCCTGCGGCTGGGCCTGGAGGCCCTGCTGGAGACCGCGTCGGCGATCACGGCCCGCGACGCGGCGGGCGTGGGCGAGGAGCTGCTCTCACGCCTGGCGGACGCGCCCGAGGACGACGTGGCCATCGTCGTCGTCCGGATCCCCGACCCGGCGGGCGACGCCGCGGAGACGGCCCTGTCGCCGCGCTGGCGGCGCTGGATGCTGCCGAGCGAGCCGTCCTCGATCGGCCGGGCCCGGCACGCCGTGCTGCGCACCTGCCAGGCGTGGGGCATCGAGGAGTCGGCGCAGGCCGAGCTGGTGGTCTCCGAGCTGGTGGCGAACGGCGTGCTGCACGGCTGGGGGCACATCGCGCTGCGCCTGTACGACACGGGCGACGGGCTGCGCATCGAGGTCGAGGACAACAACCCGGCGCCGCCGGTCGCGACCGACGGGCACCCGAACCGCCTGGGCGGGTTCGGCATGCAGATCGTGGACCGGCTGGCCGAGTGGGGCTGGCGGCCGTCGGGCTCGGGCAAGCTGGTCTGGGCCAAGCTGCGCCGTCAGCCGACACCGCCGAAGTAGCGGACCGGCGGGGTGGACCCCTGGTCACCCCGCCAGGGTCTCCCGAGACCTTCGGGCACCGTGCGCCGCGTCCGCGAGACGTTTGGGAAACGTTTTACGCAGTGGACGCGTCGCGGTGGGACAACGGCGACGTGTCGTCGTCCCGCGACGTCATCACCGCGAACCCCGAGTCGGGGGCGGCCGGCTCGCACGAGTGCTCGTCGTCCACGCGGAAGAGCTCCATGGCCCCGCACACCTCGAGCACGAACAGGTCCCGCTCGTCGGCCCCGCGGATCACGGTGGCGCCGCCGCGCTTGCGCCCGGCGTCGGCCAGCGAGATCAGGAACGCGGCCCCGGTGGAGTCCATGAAGGTCACCCGGCACATGTCGATGACGAGCAGCTGCCGGCGCAGGCCGACCACGCGCGCTGCGATCTCCGGGAACTGGTCTCGTTCGGCGAGGTCAAGGTCGCCGGCGATCACGAGCGTCGTCGTCGTGGGAGACGTCGCGATCTCGATCATGTGTCGAGCGTAACGACTGTTGCTCGATCGCACCGGATGAAAGGCAAAATTCACCGTTGTGGTTGGCATCAAGGGCAATCCTGTGCGACCTCTTTGTCCCGTGTTGTCCCAAGTGCGCGCCAGGTCCGCCCGAGGTGTCGTCGGGGTGTGACAATTCGAGCATGAGCTCCCACGAGAACCTGCTCCAGGGCCCTGCCCCCACGCTGCTGTCCGACGACCACCCGACCGCGCGCGAGCAGCTGGCCGACGGCGGCGACCCGGTCGCGGTGGCGGCCCAGGCCCCGGCGTCGTCCCTCGTGTGGGCAGTCCTCGCCGAGCGCGCGCTGACGGCGGGCACTGCCGCGGGCGACGTGGAGGCGTACGCCTACGCGCGCACCGGCTACCACCGCGGGCTCGACGCGCTGCGCCGGTCGGGCTGGCGCGGGCAGGGCCCGATCCCGGCCGGCCACGTGCCCAACCAGGGTTTCCTCCGCGCGCTGCTGGCCCTCTCGGAGGCCGCGCACCGCATCGGCGAGGAGGCCGAGGCCGAGCGCTGCGCCACGTTCCTGGGCGACTCCGGCACGTCCGTGGACGAGGTTCGCGCCCTGGTGCCCACCACGAAGTAGACTCGGGCGCGGCCCGCGGGCGCCAACGGAGCGCACTCTGCGGGGCAACCCTAGGAATTCGAGAAGGTGGAGATCCATGCCAGGCGTCGTGCTCGTCGGGGCCCAGTGGGGCGATGAGGGCAAGGGAAAGGCGACGGACCTCCTGGGCTCCCGCGTCGACTACGTGGTCAAGTTCAACGGTGGTAACAACGCGGGGCACACGGTCGTCATCGACGACGAGAAGTACGCCCTGCACCTGCTGCCGTCGGGCATCCTGTCGCCCGGCGTCGTGCCGGTCATCGCCAACGGCGTGGTGGTCGACATCGAGGTCCTGTTCGAGGAGCTGGACGCGCTGATCGCGCGCGGCGTGGACGTGTCCCGCCTGCTCGTCTCGGGCAGCGCCCACATCATCGCCCCGTACCACCGCACCATCGACAAGGTGACGGAGCGGTTCCTCGGCAAGCGCCGGATCGGCACCACGGGCCGTGGCATCGGCCCGTCGTACGCCGACAAGATCAACCGCGTCGGCATCCGCATGTGGGACCTGTTCGACGAGAAGATCCTGCGCGCCAAGATCGAGGGCTCGCTGGACCAGAAGAACCACCTGCTGGTGAAGGTCTACAACCGGCGCGCCATCACGGTCGACGAGACGCTCGACGAGCTGCTCCAGCACGCCGACCGCCTGCGGCCCATGGTCACGGACACCGCCGTCGAGCTGAACAAGGCGCTCGACGTGGGCAAGAACGTGCTGTTCGAGGCCGGCCAGGCCACGATGCTCGACATCGACCACGGCACCTACCCGTTCGTCACGTCGTCCAGCGCGACGGCGGGCGGCGCGGTCACCGGGTCCGGCGTCGGGCCCACCCGGATCGACTCCGTGATCGGCGTCATCAAGGCGTACACGACGCGCGTGGGCGAGGGGCCGTTCCCCACGGAGCTGTTCGACGACAAGGGCGAGTTCCTCCGCAAGACCGGCGGCGAGTACGGCGTCACCACGGGCCGCGCCCGGCGCACCGGCTGGTACGACGCCGTGATCGCGCGCTACGCGACCCGGATCAACGGCCTCACCGACATCGTGCTCACCAAGCTCGACGTGCTCACCGGCATGGAGAAGGTCCCGGTCTGCGTGGCCTACGACGTCGACGGCGTCCGCCACGACGAGATGCCCACCGACCAGACGGCGTTCCACCACGCGAAGCCGATCTACGAGGAGCTCGACGGGTGGTGGGAGGACATCTCCCGCGCGCGGTCCTTCGACGACCTGCCGAAGAACGCCCAGGCCTACGTGAAGGCGCTCGAAGAGATGTCGGGCACCCGGATCTCCGCCATCGGCGTGGGGCCCAAGCGCGACGAGATCATCCCCGTCCACGACCTCATCCACCAGCGCTGAGAAGGACCTCTGCCACCGTGAAGATCCTCGTCATCGGGACAGGTGCCCGCGAGCACGCCATCGTCCACTCGCTCGACCGGGAGAACGTCTCCGGCACCGCCTCCCACGAGCTGCACGCCGCGCCGGGCAACCCGGGCATCGCCGGGGCGGCCACGCTGCACGAGGTCGACCCGCTCGACGGGGCCGCCGTGGCGGCCCTCGCCGAGCGGCTCGGCGCGGAGCTGGTCGTCGTCGGCCCGGAGGCGCCGCTCGTGGCGGGTGTCGCGGACGCCGTCCGCGCGGCCGGCATCCTGGTCTTCGGCCCGTCCGGCGAGGCTGCCCGGCTGGAGGGCTCCAAGTCGTTCGCCAAGGAGGTCATGGCCGCCGCCGGCGTGCCGACCGCGATGGCGCACGTGTGCACCGACGTCGCCGAGCTGGAGGCCGCGCTCGACGCCTTCGGCGCCCCGTACGTGGTGAAGGACGACGGCCTCGCGGCCGGCAAGGGCGTGGTCGTCACGGACGACCGCGCCGCGGCGCTCGCCCACGGCGCGGCCTGCCTGTCCCACGAGAACGGCCGGGTGGTCGTCGAGGAGTACCTCGACGGCCCCGAGGTCTCCCTGTTCTGCGTGTGCGACGGCACCACGGTGGTCCCCCTGGTCCCCGCGCAGGACTTCAAGCGCGTCGGGAACGACGACGAGGGCCCCAACACGGGCGGCATGGGCGCGTACACCCCGCTCGACTGGGCGCCGTCCGGCCTCGTGGACGAGGTGCTGAGCCGCGTGGCCCAGCCCACCGTCGACGAGATGGCCCGCCGCGGCACGCCGTTCTCCGGCGTGCTCTACGTGGGGCTCGCGCTCACCAGCCGCGGCACCCGCGTGGTGGAGTTCAACGCTCGCTTCGGCGACCCGGAGACCCAGTCCGTGCTGGCCCGGCTCGCGACGCCGCTCTCCGAGGTGCTGCTCGCCTCGGCCCGCGGCGGGCTCGCCGACCTGGAGCCCCTGCGCTGGCGCCCCGAGGCGTCCGTCACCGTGGTCGTCGCCTCCGAGGGCTACCCGGCGTCGGCCCGGTCGGGCGACCCGATCACCGGCATCGAGGACGCGGAGGCGCTCCCCGGGGTGCACGTGCTGCACGCCGGCACCGGGCTCTCCGAGACCGGCGAGCTGGTCAGCGCGGGCGGCCGCGTGCTGTCCGTCGTGGCGCTCGGCACCGACCTGGCGGACGCCCGCCGTCGGGCCTACGAGGGCGTGGCGCGGATCGAGCTCAAGGGCTCGCACCACCGCACGGACATCGCGCTGAAGGCGGAGCGCGGCGAGGTCACCGTCCCGTAGGACGGCGCCTGCCGCACCTCACCGCGCCACGCCCCGCCGTTCCCGCGCCGGCATGCCGGTGACGTCGATCAGCACGCCGATCATCCGGGCGCGCACGCCGGCGTCGTCGGTCACGGTGGTGGCGCGGCAGCGCACCCACATCTCGCGGCCGTCCGCGGCGAGCAGGCGGTGCTCCAGGTCGAGCGGCTCCGCCGCGCCCGCGAGCTGCCGGGCGATCGCGATCTGCACGGTGCGGACGTCCTCGGGGTGCACCCGCCCGGTCCACTCCTCGATGCCGGTGCACGCGGCGTCGTCGGGCAGGCCGACCAGGGCGCGCCAGGTGCGCGAGTAGAAGACCTGCCCGGTCGCGATGTCCCAGTCCCAGGTGCCCTCCAGGGCGACGTCCTGGACCAGCGCGTTGCGCTCGACCTCGGTGCGCAGGTCCAGCACGAGCGCCCGCTCCCGGTCCGCGGCCTCCGCGAGCGCGGCCCGCTGCCGCTGGAGCGACGTCAGCCGGTCCTCCCGGTCCAGCGCGACGGCGACCATGGCCGCCCAGTGGTCGTACTTGTCGCGCGAGCTCGTGGCGCGCGTGTCCACGCCCCCGCCGATCGCCAGCATGCCCCAGTCGCTCTGCCCGAACGTCACCGGGACCACGAACACGACCCCATCGCCCGAGAGCGCGGGCGGCGGGAACGTGCCCACCGGCATGCGCCTGCCCACCAGCGCCGTCGCCTGGCGGGACGTGGCGGTGGTGCCCACGATCTCCAGGGTCCGCGCCGCGTCCACCGGGCCGGACGGCGGTCCGGACGCCGCGCCGGCCGACCCGGCTGACCCGGGCGCACCCTCGGTGTCCGTCCACAGGGCGAGCGTGGCCGGGCTGCGGTGCCCCCGCGGGAGCCAGGTCAGCGCCCGGATCGCGCGCCCGTCGGCGTGCAGCAGGTCGAGGTCGAGCTCGTACTGGTCGGTGATCGTCCGTTCGAGCTGTCCCGACCGGGCCAGGAGGGTCTGGGTGCACCCGGCGCTGAGAGCGACCAGCACGTCGGTCGCGGTCCGCGTGACGGCGCGGGCACGGGCGGCCCGGCTCGGGGCGCGGGGCGCGCCCGCGGGGGCGGCCCCGGCCCCGGTCCCGCCCCCGGCCCCGCCCTTGGCCGACGGCGCCTGCTCCCCGCCGGGGCCGGCCGTCCCCTGGCCGGTGCGCACCTCCTCCCGGAACTCCTCCTCCACCGACCGCAGCGCCGGGATGAGCTGCTCCAGCGCCTCGGGGTGGGGGCGCAGCACGCGCGTGCTCTCGGCGAGGCTCGTGAGCGTCGCCTGCGTGGGCGGCTGGCCCAGCGCCGCCGCGCCCCGGAAGAGTCGCTGCACGCCGCGCATCCACGAGTCCAGGTCGGCACCCGGCCCGAGGCGCGCCTCGGCGCCGTCGAACGTCGCCCGCGCCACCTCGCCGAAGCGGCGCCACGCCGTCGAGCCCTCCTGTGCGGGCAGGCCCTCGAGGAGTGCGCCCGCCCGCGCGTCGACGCAGCCGCAGGACTCGCGGGTCACCAGCGTGGAGCGCGACAGGTGCTGGCCCGCCACGCGCTCGCCCCGGATCCGGGCGAGGAGCAGGGAGACGGCCAGCTCGCCCACCTGGTCGTGGTGCGGGTCCACGGACGCGAGCCGCGGTCGCACGCGGGCGCCCGCCTCGGAGTGGTCGAAGCCGACGATCGCCTGGTCACCGGGCAGGGACAGCCCCTGGGCCCGCAGCACGCGGGAGAACCCGATCGCGTTGCGGTCGGTGGCGGCGACGGTCGCCGTCGTCGGCAGGCCCGGACCGCCCACGACGGCCTGCGCCACGGTCGCCGCGCTCGCCTCCTGGTTGTCGGCCGTGCGGTAGAGCCACTCGGGCCGGGGCGTGATGCCGTGGGCGGCGAGCGTCGCGACGTACGCGGCATGCCGTTCGACGATGTCGGCCTGGCGCAGGCTGCCGAGGAACCCGATCTCCCGGTGCCCGTGCGCGATGAGGTGCTCCACCGCGGCCCGCGTGCCGCCCTCGTTGTCGGGCGTCACCACCGGGGCGTCGATGCTGGTGGTGCGCTCGCTGACCAGCACCACCGGCGTGCCGTCCGCCTCGATCCGCAGCAGCGTCGCCTCGTTGACGGCCGACGTGATGACGATGACGCCGTCGAGCTGGCCGAGGCTCACGGCCGCGGTGCCGGGCGGGCGGTCCGGGAACTGCTCGCGCTCCAGGTCCGCCGGATAGGTCTGCACCGCGACCACGCGGTGCCCCTCCGGGCGGACGGTGCGCGCGATCCCGGCGAGCAGCCGTCCGAAGTAGTAACCACCGACGACCGGGGACAGCACCCCGATCACATACCTGCGCTTTCCGTTAAGCATGCTTATACACCCGTCTTCGTTGACGCTGTGCAAAATTCACCCAAGGGTGCATGCTACGTGGTTATGGTCCCAACGTCGCGACCGAACCATCCTGAAGTGTCCGATTACTCGACCCCTGCGCGACGGCCGACCATCGTCGACGTCGCCCGGGCCGCCGGCGTCTCGACAGCCGTCGTGTCGTACACGCTCAACGGGCGCCGCGGGGTCTCCGCCGCGACCCGGGAGCGCGTGCTCCGCGCGGCGGACGAGCTCGGCTGGCGGCCCGCCACGGCCGCCCGTTCGCTGCGCAGCGGCCCGGCCGCCGCGGCGCTGGTCGTGGTGCACGACCAGCCGTTCGGCACGCGGGCCGCGTTCCCGCTCGACCTCGTGACCGGCGCGCTCCAGACCCTTGGCCCGGACACCCTCACGCTCGCCGTGCACGTGGCCGGCTCCACGGCCGAGGCCGCGCAGCTCATGGACCGCTGGTGGACCGAGCGGCGCTACGCCGCGTTCGTGGTCACGGGCGTCCGGGCGGACGACGAGCGCCTCGCCGCCCTGCGCTCCCTGCCCGCGCCGGCCGTCGTGGTGGGCACCGCGCCGGACGCCGCGCCCGCCACCTGGCAGCACGTGGTGCTCGACGACGGCGACGCGTTCGAGCAGGTGGGCGGCTTCCTGGCCGAGCTGGGGCACCGGCGGGTCGCGATGGTGGCGGGGTCCGAGCGCCTCGTCTCGCCCGCGCGCCGGGCCGCCGCCCTGGAGGCGGCGCTGGCGCGGCGCGGCCTCGACCTGCGCACCGTCGCGGGCGACGGGCCCGAGCGCGCGGCGGCGGCGCTGCGCCCGCTGCTCGCCGCCGCGGACCGCCCCACGGCGGTGGTGACCGACGACGACGCCACCGCCGGGCTCGTGCTCGACGTCGCCCGGCGGCTGGGCCTCGGCGTGCCGTGGGACCTGTCGGTGGTCGCCGGGACCGACTCGCCGGCGTGCTACCTGACGACGCCGTCGCTCACCGCCGTGCCGTACCCCGTGGAGGAGCTCGGCCGGGCCACCGGCCGGGCGCTGCGCACCGCGCTCGGCACCGGTCCGGGCCGGCGCGCCGTCGGGTCCGGGCCGGGTGCGGACCGGGCCCCGGGCGCGGAGCCGCCGTCGGGCACCGTGGCGGTGGGGCGGCTCGTGGTGCGCGGTTCGACGGCGCCGCCGCCCGGCGGCTAATCGTTTAAGACGGTTCTGCCGCAGCCAAACGGTAGGCAAAGTTGCGCCATGCCGCGGCGGAACGAGCCGCCGTGGTGCGCGGACCGTCGTCCGGCCCAGGGGCCGGCGCGGCGCGCGCTCGGTCCGGCCAACGGAGGTCACCGTGTCATCAGCACCTCGCCGCACACGCGGCACGTCCCCACGCAGGTCCCGCACCGTGGCGGCAGCGGCAGCGGGCGTCCTGCTCGCGGTTCCCGCGCTCGTCGCCGTCGGGAGCGCTCCCGCCGTCGCGCTCGAGGACAACCCGTTCGTCGGGGCCGCGCAGTACGTCAACCCGGACTGGTCGGCGCTGGTCGAGACGGCCGCCGACGAGGTGGGCGACGCCGCCCTCGCGGCGGACATGCGCGCCATCGCCGACGAGCCGACGTCGGTCTGGATGGACCGCATCGCCGCGATCGAGGGCACCGAGCGGCAGCACGGCCTCGAGTGGCACCTCGACCAGGCGGTGGCGCAGTCCGGCGGCTCGCCCCTGGTGTTCAACGTGGTCATCTACGACCTGCCCGGCCGCGACTGCCATGCCCTCGCATCGAACGGCGAGCTGCCCGCCACCGCGGCAGGCATGACCCGGTACAAGACCGAGTACATCGACCCGATCGTCGCGCTGCTGAACCAGCCCGAGTACGAGAACCTGCGGATCGTCGCGACGATCGAGCCGGACTCGCTGCCCAACCTCGTGACCAACCAGTCCGACGCCGACTGCGTCGCGGCGGCCCCGTACTACCGCGAGGGCGTGCAGTACGCGATCTCCGAGCTGTACGAGGTCGGCAACGTGTACTCCTACATCGACGCGGCCCACTCGGGCTGGCTCGGCTGGCCGAACAACTCCAGCGGCGCGGCGCAGGAGTTCGCCAACGTGATCGAGGGCAGCACCTACGGGTGGAACGCCGTGTCCGGGTTCGTCACCAACACGGCGAACACCACGCCGCTGGAGGAGACGTACCTGACCAACCCCGACCTCCAGGTCGGCGGCGGCCAGGTGAAGTCCGCCGGCTGGTTCGAGTGGAACCCCGACTTCGACGAGATCGACTGGACCGCGAACCTCTACGACCTGATGGTCGCGCAGGGCGCTCCGACGAGCATCGGCATGCTTGTCGACACCGGCCGCAACGGCTGGGGCGGGTCCGCGCGTCCGACGGCGGTCAGCACCTCCGCCGACCTGAACACCTACGTCAACGAGTCCAAGGTGGATCGCCGCAACCACCGCGGCGCCTGGTGCAACCCGTCGGGCGCCGGCATCGGTGAGCGGCCGACGGTCGCGCCGTCCGGCCACGCCGAGTCGCACCTCGACGCCTACGTCTGGGTCAAGCCCCCGGGCGAGTCGGACGGCTCGTCCACGGAGATCCCGAACGACGAGGGCAAGCGCCTGGACCGGATGTGCGACCCGACGTACCAGTCCAGCGAGCTGGGCGGCCGGCTGACGGGCGCCCTCGCGGACGCCCCGCTGTCGGGCCACTGGTTCCAGGCCCAGTTCGAGATGCTGGTCGCCAACGCCTACCCGGCGATCGGCTAGGCCCGGCCGCACCCACCCGGCTGACTCACCGCCCCCGGACGCGTGAATCAGCCGGGTGGTCCGACCAACCCCCTGACTCGGCGCACGCGGTGCGCCGAGTCAGGGGGTTGGTCGGCCCGTCTCGCTGCGCGTCGGCGTCATCTCCGCGAAACTCGGGTGGCGTTAACATCGCCGCTTCGTCGAGAAGGGGAGTGGTCGTGGCTGAGCGCGTCACGTTCGAGAGCACCACGGGGCCGCGCCTCGCGGGCATCATCGACCGGCCGGACGGCGAGGTGCGGGGCTGGGGGGTGTTCTCCCACGGGTTCACGCTGGGCAAGGACTCGCCGGCCGCCGCGCGGATCTGCAAGCAGCTCGCGACCGAGGGCATCGGGATGCTGCGCTTCGACAACCTGGGCCTGGGTGACTCCGAGGGCGACTGGGGCGACGGCTCGTTCACGCACAAGGTGGCCGACACCGTGCGGGCCGCCGAGTTCATGGCCGACCACGACATGCCGGTGCACCTCCTGGTGGGGCACTCCTTCGGCGGCGCCGCGGTGATCGCTGCCGCCGCCGACGTCCCGGGCGTGCAGGCGGTCGCGACGATCGGCGCCCCCGTGCAGCCGCGGCACGCGGAGCACAACTACGACGCCGTCCTGGGCCGGGTGTTCGACGAGGGCCACGCCCAGTGGATGGTGGGCGGCCGCGCGCTCACGCTGAAGCGGCACTTCGTCGAGGACGTCCGGCGGGCCGAGCTGCGCTCGAAGATCCGCGAGCTGGGCTCGCCGCTGCTGGTGATGCACTCGCCGACGGACAGCACCGTGGACATCTCGAACGCGGGGGAGATCTTCCGGGAGGCTCGGCACCCCCGGTCGTTCGTGTCCCTGGAGGGCGCCGACCACCTGCTCACGGCGCCGGGCCAGGCCAAGCGCGCCGCCCGCATCATCAGCGCCTGGGCGGACCAGTACCTGACGGCGTGACCCGCAGGACGCCGCCGGACGGGCGGCGCGGCGCAGGTCACTGTCCACGGACGGCGAGGCACCCCGCCGCGCAAGTAGACTCGTCCCGGAATTCCCTCACCTTCAAGGAGCCTTCGTGGGACGCGTCGTCGTCGAGGTCATGCCCAAGCCCGAGATCCTGGACCCCCAGGGCAAGGCTGTCGTCGGAGCGCTGCCGCGCCTCGGCTTCACCCAGTTCTCCGGTGTGCGTCAGGGCAAGCGGTTCGAGCTCGAGGTGGACGGTGAGGTCACGCCTGAGATCCTCGCCGCCGCTCGGGAGGCCGCGGCCACCCTGCTGTCCAACCCGGTGATCGAGGACGTGGTCTCGGTCTCCGACGCCGCCGCGGTCCCGGGTGAGGCGACCGGCACCCCGGTGAGCGCCTGATGTCGGCCACCGAGCCGACGGCGGCCGTCGCCGCCCCCGGGATCGCCGGCGCCCGGATCGGCGTCATCACGTTCCCCGGGACGCTCGACGACCGCGACGCCGTGCGCGCCGTGCGCCTGGCCGGCGCCGAGGCGGTCTCGCTCTGGCACGCCGACGAGTCGCTCCAGGACGTCGACGCCGTGGTGCTGCCCGGCGGGTTCTCCTACGGTGACTACCTGCGCGCGGGCGCTATCAGCCGGTTCGCGCCGGCGATGTCCGCCGTGGTCGACGCCGCCAACGGCGGCATGCCGGTGCTCGGCATCTGCAACGGCTTCCAGGTCCTCACCGAGGCACACCTGCTGCCGGGCTCGATGGTCAAGAACGACCACCTGCACTTCGTGTGCCGGGAGCAGTCGCTGATCGTCGAGAACGCGCGCACCGCCTGGACCAACGAGTTCCGCCGCGGGCAGCAGATCACGATCCCGCTGAAGAACCAGGACGGCCAGTTCGTCGCCGACGAGCGCACCCTCGACGAGCTCGAGGGCGAGGGCCGCGTCGTCTTCCGGTACGACGGCTGGAACCCGAACGGGTCGCGCCGCGACATCGCGGGCATCACCAACGACCGCGGCAACGTGGTGGGGCTCATGCCACACCCGGAGCACGCGGTCGAGGCAGGTTTCGGCCCGGCGTCGGCCGAGGGGCCGCGCGCCGGTGTGGACGGGCTGACGTTCTTCACGTCGGTGCTGTCCTCCCTGGTCCACGCGTGACCACCGGACAGGTCCGGGCAGGCGGCCATGGTCGCTGAGGTTCTCGCGGGTCTCACGATCGAGACGGTCGGCTGGGACCACGCGGACGCCGTCCGCCTGCGCGCCGAGCAGCAGCACGAGATCGACCTGCGGTACACGCAGCCCGGCCGGCCGGCGACGACGGACGCCGACGGCGCACCCGTGCCCGACGCGCGCGACCAGGTGGACCCGTCGAACGTGTTCGCGACCCTGCTGCTGCGGGTCGACGGCGAGCCGGCCGGCCATGCCGCGCTGCGCGACCTGTCGGGCCGTGACGACTACCAGGGCGGCCTGCACCCGGACGGCACCGCCGAGGTCAAGCGCGTGTACGTGGCGCCGGGCTTCCGCGGGCGCGGGCTCTCCCGCACGGTGATGAAGGCCGCGGAGGACGTCGCCCGCGACGCCGGCGTGCGGCACCTGGTCCTGGAGACCGGGCTCATGCAGCCCGAGTCGCTCGGGCTGTACCTGCGGCTGGGCTACGACCCCGTCGAGTCGTTCGGCGTGTTCTCGGACGAGCCTGGTTCGCGGTGCTTCGGCAAGTGGCTGGTCCCCGACAGCGCGGCACCGCTGGCCGAGTCCCCGCTCGTCGGGCCCGTCGAGACCCCGTCGGCCCCGGCCTCCGCCCCGGTGCTCCGCGAGGTCCCCTGGGACGACCCCGACGCCGCCGCCCTGCGGCGCGCGATGTGGGTGTACCTTCAGCCGCTCTACCCGGAGCTGGCGCGGGTCGTCGAGGCGCGCGGCGGCCACGACGTCGTCGACGTCGAGCGGGGGCGCACCACGCTGGTGACAGTCCTGGCCGTGCTGGACGGCCGGCCCGTCGGCTGCGCCACCCTCGCGCCGTCGCCGGTGGGCCCGAAGCATCTCACGGCCGACCCGATGCGCGGTGTCGGCGGCATCGCCGCTGCCGCGGAGGCGGGTGAGTCCCGTGGGTTCGAGCTGCAGAGCGTGTTCGTGGACCCGTCGGTGCGCCGCGCGGGCGTCGCCTCGGCCCTGGTCGGGTACCTCGAGGAGGAGGCCCGACGGCGCGGAGGCCTGGCGTCCTACCTCAACACCGGTATCCGGCAGCCCACGGCGCTGCGCCTGTACGGGAAGCTCGGCTACCGGCCGGTGCTGCCGTACCCGCCGTACGGCTCGGACGACGCCCAGCTGCTCTTCCTGGGCAAGGCGCTCTGAGCGCACCTCCGGGACGGCGCCGGGAAGACGGTACGCAGCCGAGGACGTAACGCTGAGCTAGCACTGCTACCTCTGCGTTACGTCCTCGGCTGCGTGACGTCTTCCCCGGAGGCCGTTCAGCGCTCGGTCCCGCGCAGGTACTCGAGCTGCGCCCGCACCGACGACCGGGCGGCCGGCAGCACCGACGCGTCGACGTCGGCGTACACCGCGCCGGTCACGGCGTCCAGCAGCGGGTCTGGGAGCGGGGCGGCGGCGTCCGGCAGCGTGACTCCGAGGGCGGTGAGCGCGGAGCGCACCTGGTCCAGCCGCTCCGTGCGGTGCTCGCGGTACGCGTGCACCACCGCGCGCAGGTCCGGGATCACCGGTCCGTGCCCGGGCAGCCCCGGCACGGGGTCGGGCAGGTCCAGCGCGCTCAGCCGGTCCAGCGACGCCAGGTAGTCGCGCAGCGAACCGTCCGGCTCGGCGAGCACGGTGGTGCCGCGGCCCAGCACCGTGTCCCCGGTGAGCACCACGGTGGACGTACCGTCCGACACGACGAGGCACACCGAGTCGGCCGTGTGGCCCGGCGTGGCCAGCACCTCGATGCGCAGGCCCGCCACCTCCAGGACCTCGCCGTCGGCCAGCGGGCCCGTGCCCGCCCCGCCGTCCCGACCGGCGCAGAACTCCGCCGAGATCCCGCGCGACGGGGCGCCGGTGAGCTCCCGGAACCGGGCCAGCCCGCCGGTGTGGTCGGCGTGCCGGTGGGTGACGAGCACCAGGTCGACGGGGCCGGCGTCGGCCAGCGCGGCGAGGTGCGGCGCGAGGTCCGGGCCGGGGTCCACGACCACGCGACCCGTCGCACCGGGGGCACCCAGCACGTACGACCGGGTGCCGTCGAGCGTCATCGGGCCGGGGTTGTCAGCCCGGAGCATCCTCGCAAAGGGGGTAATGAGGTCCACTGAATCACCCTATCCAGCGGTCAGCAGCGCTTGTGCCTCGCCGGAGGGCGGTGTGTGATCGGTAAATCACCTCCCAAAGAAGAGAGGAATACCTCAGATGTCCGCCATCTCAGGCGCGGCGCAGCACTACCGCGTCCGCAGAACACCGGCACTCATCTCCGTGGCGGCTCTCGCCACCACGACACTGTTCGTACCCCCTCTGGCCACCCGCGCCGCCCCGGCCGCCGAGGCCGTCGTGAGCGCGGACTCCGTCACCTTCGTCGACGACGGCGCCACCGCGACGGTCACCGTCACGGTCGAGGCCGCCGACGGCGCCGCGCTCGCCGCCCCCGTCACCGTCAGCTGGCGCACCGGCTCCGGCACGGCCACCGCCGACGCCGACTACGCGACCGGCTCCGGCACGCTCGAGTTCCCCGCCGGCGCACCGTCCGGCACCGAGCGGACCGTCCGGATCACCACCCGCGCCTCGGGCTCCGGCGAGACCGCGGAGACCGTGCCCGTGACCCTGGAGTCGCGGGACGCGCAGGTCTCCCGCCAGCCCGCCGTCGTCGTGCGGGCGCACGGCCTGCCCTACCTGGACCCGCGCCTGTCCACCAAGAAGCGGGTCGCCGACCTCCTGAAGCGCATGACGCTCGCGGAGAAGGTCGGGCAGATGACGCAGGCGGAGCGCGGGAACGTCACCAGCGACCCGACGGTCATCGCGGAGCTCGGCCTCGGCTCGGTGCTCAGCGGCGGCGGTTCGACGCCCGCCGAGAACACCCCCGACGCCTGGGCGGACGCGATCGACGGCTTCCAGACGCAGGCCCTCGCGACGCGGCTGCAGATCCCGCTGATCTACGGCGTCGACTCCGTGCACGGGCACGGCAACCTGAACGGCGCGACGATCCTGCCGCACAACATCGGGCTCGGCGCCACGCGCGACCCGCTGCTGGTCGCGCGCGCCGAGCGCATGGTCGCGTCCGAGACGCGGGCGACCGGCATCCCGTGGACGTTCGCGCCGTGCGTGTGCGTGGTGCGCGACGACCGCTGGGGCCGCACGTACGAGTCCTTCGGGGAGCATCCCGCGCTCGCGAGCGTGCTCGGCGCGGCCGCCGTGACCGGCTTCCAGGGCAGAGACCTGGACAGCAGCACGTCGGTGCTCGCGACCGCCAAGCACTTCGTCGGCGACGGCGACACCACGTTCGGCACCGGCGAGGGCGACTACACGATCGACCAGGGCATCACCGAGCAGAGCCGGCGGCACGTCGAGCAGGTGGACCTGCCGCCGTACGTGGCGGCGCTCAAGGCCGGTGTCGGGTCCGTCATGCCGAGCTTCTCCAGCATCGACTGGACCGACGACGGCCTCGGCAACCCCGTGAAGATGCACGCGAACCGCGAGCTGGTCACCGGGTGGCTCAAGCAGAAGCAGGGGTTCGACGGCTTCGTGATCAGCGACTGGCAGGGGATCCACCAGATCCCGCCGCTCGCGGACGACTCCCCGACCACCGACCAGATCGTCACCGGCGTGAACGCGGGCATCGACATGTTCATGGAGCCGTCGCAGTTCGAGCGGTTCCACACGCGGCTGCTCGCGGCGGTGCAGGACGGGCGTGTCAGCGAGCAGCGCATCAACGACGCCGTGTCCCGGATCCTCGTCGCCAAGTTCGAGCTGGGGCTGTTCGAGGAGCCGTTCGCGGACCGGTCGAACGCCGACGACATCGGTTCGGCGGAGCACCGGGCGATCGCCCGCAAGGCCGTCGCCGAGTCGCAGGTGCTGCTCAAGAACAGCCACCGCGCCCTGCCCCTGGACGACGACGAGAGCATCTACGTCGCGGGCCGCAACGCCGACGACCTGGGCAACCAGGCCGGCGGCTGGACCGGCACGTGGCAGGGGTTCTCGGGCGACGTCACCGCGGGCACGACGATCCTGGAGGGCATCCAGGCCGCGGCCGACGACGTCACGTTCAGCGAGGACGCCTCCGCGCCGACGGACGGCGCCGACGTCGGCATCGTCGTCGTCGGCGAGACGCCGTACGCCGAGGGGTTCGGCGACGTCGGCGGGCCCGAGTGGGCCTGGGACCCGGCCGACGGCGGGGTGCCCCGCGAGGAGAAGTCGATGTCGCTGCAGCCCGGCGACGCCGCGGTCGTGGAGAAGGTCTGCGCCGAGATCAGGACCTGCGTGGTCCTGGTGGTCTCGGGGCGGCCGCAGGTGCTCACCGACCAGCTCCGGTCGATCGACGCGCTGGTCGCGTCGTGGCTGCCGGGCACGGAGGGCGCCGGCATCGCGGACGTGCTGTTCGGCGACCGGAAGTTCACGGGCAAGCTCCCGGTGTCGTGGCCGCGGTCGGCCGACGACCCGGTGGTGAACGTCGGGGACAAGCACTACGACCCGCTGTTCCCGTTCGGCTGGGGCCTGTCCACGGGCGGCCGCACGTCGCACCACGACGAGCAGCGGCTCGCGCTGCAGAACGAGGTGCTCGACCCCGCCACAGGCGTCCCGCCGGCGGCGGCCAAGGCGATCGCGACCTCGGACGTGGCGCTCCTGGAGGGCCACGAGACCCAGGCGACGCGGATCCTCAGCCGGGCCGGGAGCTGACGAGGCGTCGAGGTCCGGCGGTCGCGTCGACCGCCGGACCCCGACGGCCTACCCCGCCGAGGACAGCGCCTGCTGGACGTCCTCGATGATGTCCTGGACGTCCTCCAGGCCCACCGAGAGGCGGACCGTCGTCTCCGCGATGCCGACGGCGGCCCGCCCCGGCGCCCCCAGCTTGCGGTGCGTGGTCGTCGCGGGGTGGGTGATCAGGGACTTCGCGTCGCCGAGGTTGTTCGAGATGTCGACCAGCCGCAGGGCGTCGAGGAACGCGAACGTGTGCCGCTTCGCGGCGTCGTCGTCCGTGCCCGCGGGGACCGCCAGGTCGAACGTCACGACGGTGCCGCCCCCGCTCATCTGCGACCGCGCCAGGTCCGCCTGCGGGTGGGAGTCGAGGAACGGGTAGCGCACGGTGCCCACGGCGGGCAGCTCCTCCAGGGCCTGCGCGACGGCGAGGGCGCTCGCGCTCTGGGCCGCGACCCGCACCGGCATCGTCTCCAGGCCCTTGAGCAGGGTCCACGCGTTGAACGGCGCCAGCGACGGCCCGGTGTTGCGGATGAACGTCTGCACGGGGCCGGTGATGTACTCCGTGGAGCCGAGGATCGCGCCGCCCAGCACACGCCCCTGCCCGTCGATGTGCTTGGTCGCCGAGTAGACGACCACGTCGGCGCCCAGCTCCAGCGGCTTCTGCAGCAGCGGGGTGGCGAACACGTTGTCGAGCACCACCGTCGCCCCGGCGGCGTGCGCCAGGTCCACCACGGCGCGCACGTCCACGATGTCCTGCATCGGGTTCGACGGCGTCTCGAAGAACACCACGTCGGCGGGCGTCGAGAGCGCGTCCTCCCACTGGGACAGCACGTGCCCGTCCACGTAGTCGGTGCGCACGCCCCACTTCTTGAAGATCTCCTCGAAGATCACCACGCTGGACCCGAACAGCGCCCGGGCGGCCACGATCCGCGAGCCGGAGCTCACGAGCGCGGCCAGCGACGTGAACACCGCGGACATGCCGGTCGCGGTCGCGTAGCAGGCGTCGGCGCCCTCGAGCTGGCGCAGGCGCTCCTCGAAGGTGTGCACCGTCGGGTTGCCGTAGCGCGAGTAGACGAACCGGTCGACGTCGCCCTTGAACGCGGCCTCGGCCTCCGCGGCGTTGTCGTAGACGTAGCCCTGCGTGAGGAACAGCGCCTCGCTCGTCTCCTGGAACTCGCTGCGCTGGTGGCCGCCGCGCACGGCGAGCGTCGCCGGGCGGACGCCGTCAGGGAGCGGCTTGCGGCCGGAACCGCCGGGGTTCGCGCCGGGCGGGTAAGCGCCGGTGACGGTCACGCGGGGCCCGCCGTCCACGGCAGGCCGGCGACCTTCCAGCCCTGCTGGTCCCGGACGCCGTCGGCCCCGGGCGCACCCTCGAAGCCCTCCAGCACGTTGTACGACGGCGCGATGCCCGACGCCGTGGCGAGCCGCGCCGCCGCGATCGAGCGCTGGCCGGACCGGCACAGGAAGACGACGGGCCCGCCGGAGACGCCAGCCGCCTTGAGCTCCTCCAGGAACCGGGGGTTGGGGCGGCCGCCGGCCTGCACCCACTCGGCGAACACGGGCTGCTTCTCCAGCGAGGCCGTGTCCGGGATGCCGATCGTGCGCCACTCGCCGTCGGTGCGGACGTCCACCAGCGTGGCGTCCGGGTCGCCGGCGAGCAGGTCCCAGGCCTGCTGGGGCGTGATGTCGCCGGCGTAGCCGTCGGCCGGTCGTGCTTCGACGCGCGCGGGGTCGCTCATGATGCTCCTCCATCGGTCGTGGCGGTAGCACCCTCGTCCGTCCTCCGCTGCTGCGGGGAACGCTGGGTTGCTGCGGCGTCGTCGTGCCACGTCACTCGGCCGCTCGGGATGGTCGTTGCCAACCCTACGACATGGTGTCCGGTGGGTGGAACAGTGTCTCGACAGGCAACCCGACCAATTCAGTAGGAAAGCCGGTTCTCGCTACCGTGACGACGATGCCGCGGCCCGCCCAGAACGTGGGACCAGCATCTGAGACATGCGTTGACAGGAGTTTTGCCCGCAGCACAGGATGGCCGCAGGTCATGAGCGCCAGCGTCAAGCCCCGGCTCGCTGGCCGGCAACCCTCCCTCCGCGGTGGGGTGCCCCGGGTGACGACCAGGCCGCGCGCAGCCCGCGTGCGGCAAGCGCGGGGGAACCTCCCCCAGGACTGTGCTGGAGGACGCCATGTCTGCTCCCACTCTCAGCCGTGCCACCGCGGTGACCGACCTCGCCCCGCTGCGCCCCGTCGTGGGCGGCGGGACGCTCGTCCCGCTCGTGGACGGCACGCAGGTCTCGTACGCGAACCTCGACGTCGCCGCGTCGGCCCCGGCCCTGCAGGCCGTCGCCGACCGCGTCACCCAGGTGCTGCCGCTGTACGCCAGCGTGCACCGCGGCGCGGGCTACCTCTCCCAGGTGAGCACGGCGCTCTACGAGACCGCGCGCCGCACCATCGGCGCGTTCGTCGGCGCCCGCGAGGACGACCTGACGATCATCACGCGGAACACCACCGACTCCCTCAACCTCCTCGCCGGCTGCGTCCCCGCGCAGGCCGACGGCGAGCCCGGCCGCGTGCTGGTGCTCGACGTCGAGCACCACGCGAACCTGCTGCCCTGGCAGCGCACCACCGGCGCGACCGTGCTGACCGGCGGTGCCACCGTGGCCGAGACCGTCGCCCAGATCCGGGAGGAGCTGGCCGACGCCGCCGAGGACCGCCCGTACGCCCTCCTCGCCCTGACCGGCGCCTCGAACGTGACCGGCGAGTCCCTCCCGATCGCCGAGATCGTCGCCGTCGCCCACGAGTTCGGGACGCGCGTGGCGCTCGACGGCGCCCAGCTCGTGCCGCACCGCCGCATCTCGCTGGAGTCGACCGGCGTGGACTACCTCGCGTTCTCCGGGCACAAGACCTACGCCCCGTTCGGCGCCGGCGTGCTGGTGGGCCACCGCGACTGGCTCGACGCGGGCACGCCGTACCTCGCCGGCGGCGGCGCCGTCCGCCGCGTGCGCGTGGGCGGCACCGACTGGCACGAGGGACCTGCCCGCCACGAGGCCGGCTCGCCCAACGTCATCGGCGCGGTGGCGCTCGCGGCGGCCTGCGAGGAGCTGGCCGCGCTCGACCCGGCCGAGGTCGTGGCGCACGAGAACACCCTGCGCCGCCGGCTCGTGTCCGGGCTCGAGGCGATCGACCGCGTCGAGGTCGTGCGGGTCTGGGCCGACGCCGTCGACCCGGTCGGCGTCGTCACCTTCACCGTGACCGGGTACGACCCGGGCCTCGTCGCCGCCTACCTGTCCGCGGAGCACGGCATCGGCGTCCGGGACGGCCGCTTCTGCGCGCACCCGCTGCTCGGCCGGCTCGGGTTCGACGCCGGGGCCGTGCGCGCCTCGGTCGGCGTCGGCACCGCGGGCGAGGAGATCGAGCGCCTGATCGCCGCCGTCGGCAGCCTGGTCGAGGACGGCCCGCAGGCTGGGTACGACGTCGTCGACGGGCTGTGGGTCGTGACCGACGACCCGCGCCCCGTGCCCGAGGGCTCCGGCCTCGCGGGCCTGCTGGCGACGGCAGCCCTGGGCTTCGACGAGGCCTTCGGCTGCCTCCCGGACGAGGACTGACGGCTACAGCGCCAGCGCCACGCAGATGCCGCCCATGGTGAGGTCCAGCCCGATGCACCACAGCGCGAGCGAACGGTTCACCACGACGTCACGGCGGTAGTGCACCACGTCCCACCCGGCGTGCGCGGCGAGGGCGAGGCCCGCGAGGGCCAGCCCGAGCCGCGGCTCCAGGAACAGGGCCGCCGTCGCGACCCCGAAGAAACCGGCCATGGCGGCGGCCTGCGGCCACGTCGCGCGGCGTCCGCGGGCCAGCCCGATGCCGGCCAGGACCAGCCCCACCAGGACGAACGCGATCCAGCGCGGCGTGTCCAGCAGCTCGGACGCGACGGGGATCGCGGACGCCAGGAGGGCGACGAGCCAGGCCGTCCAGCGGACGCCGGTCACGGCGGCGGCCAGGTAGCGCAGCGTCGCGACGCCGATCGCGGTGGTCGGGTCCTCGGCGACGGCGTCCTGCCAGGTGCCGCCCACGATCGCCGTCCCGCCCACCAGCAGGGCGAAGCCCGTCAGAATGCCGAGCACGATCCAGGCGGTGTTGGTGGGCCAGGTCCCGGTCCACCGGCTCGGCCGCGCGGGCGCGGTCGTCTCGAACGTCTCGGCCATGGTTCCGTTCTCCCTGTCCCGGCGCTGCGGCGCCGTCGCGGTTGGATACCCACTAGGGGTACCCAACCACGCGTCGCCGGGCCGCGGAACCATATTCGGCCACCACCGAAGTGTCAGACCGGGAACGCCTGCGGGCGGGGGAGCGCCGCCTCGATCTGGGCCGCCAGCGCCAGCAGCGTGAGCTCGCCGCCCGGCCGGCCGATGATCTGCACCCCCATCGGCAGCCCGGCCGGCGCCTCGGCGGTGGGCGCGGTCCAGTGGGTCGGCACGGTGATCGCGGGCAGCCCGGCGACGTTGAGCATCGACGTGAAGGGCGTGTACTGGCACTGCTGCTCGAAGTTCCGCTCCGGATCCTCGGCGTCGTACCAGCCGATCGGCCGTGGGGTGAGCGCGAGCGCGGGGGTCACGACGGCGTCGTAGGCGCTGACCTGCGCCACGAGCGAGCGCTCGAAGCCGGTGAGCGTCCGCACCGCCTCGGCGAGCTGCCGGGCGGGGACCGTGCGGCCGGTACGGATGAGCCACTGCGTCAGCGGCTCCAGCTTGTCCAGGGTCTCCGGGTCGTCGATCGGCACCGCCGAGGCGCCGCCCATCCACAGGGTCCGGAACGCCGGGGCGTACTCGGGGGCCGCGGCCAGCGCGAACTCCTCGACCTCGTGCCCCCGGCCGGCCAGGGCGCCCACCCCGGCGTCCAGCGCGGCGTGGGCCTCGGGGGAGACGACGATGTCGTAGAAGCCGTCCCACGCCGACGACGTGGTCACGCCGATCCGGGCGAGGCGACCGGGGTCGCCGGCCTCCTCGGCAGGCAGCTCGGCCCGCTGCGCGGCCGCGAGGTAGGCACCTGCGGCGTACGACGGCGCCCGCAGCGTGTACGGGTGCGCGACGCCGCCCCCGGCGCGCCGCGGGAGCATCGCCTCCAGCAGCAGGGCGGTGTCGGCGACGGTGCGCGAGATCGGCCCGTTCACGACCAGCCCGCCCAGGGAGTCGACGCCGCTGCCCGCGGGCAGCAGCCCGCGCGTTGGCTTGAGGCCGACGACGCCGCAGGCCGCCGCGGGGATGCGGATCGACCCGCCGCCGTCGGACCCGGGCGCGAACGGCAGCAGGCCCGCCGCCACTGCGGCGGCCGCCCCGCCGCTGGAGCCGCCCGCGCCGCGGCCCAGGTCCCAGGGGGTACGCGCAGGGGCGGCGCCGACCGGCTCGGTGTAGGCCGGGAAGCCCAGCTCGGGCGCGGCGGTCTTGCCGAGGCTGACGATCCCGGCGTCGTCGAGCACCCGCACGATCTCGTCGCTCTCCTCGGCCGGCGGCAGCCCCGCGAAGGCGCGCGACCCGAAGCCGGTGGGCACGCCCGCCCGGTTCCACAGGTCCTTGTCCCCGGTGGGCAGGCCCCACAGGCTGCCCGACGGCGGCGGCGTGCCCTCGCCGGAACCCGTCCCGCGGTTCTCCTGGAGCTCGGCCGCCCGTTTCCGGGCTTGCTCGGGGGTGACCGTGGCGAAGGCGCCGACAACGGGGTTCAGCCGCTCGATCCGGTCGAGGTAGTGCTCGGTCACCTCGGTGGGGGTGAGCTCTCCGGCGGCCAGAAGGTTGCGTAGCTCGACGGCGGTCCGCTCGTGCAGGGCATCCATCCCGTCAGGCTAGACGCTTTCTGACGAATCGCATTCAACGATGTGACCTGCGTTGATGCCCGGCGCTAGGGGCGAATTGAACTCCGCGCCGTGTAATTCTGCCGCGCAGAATGCGCTTCTGCGGCATATGTTCGTGCGGAGCTGTCACCTTTGCGCCGCGCCGTCACGGTGCGCCCGAGGTGCACAGAAATATCTCGAAGGGGGAGAACACCATGACATTCTTCAATACGGCACTCGTCGTGCCGAACGCAGTCGACTGGCTGGCACCGATCACGGACGCGCTCGGTGCGGTCGCGAGCTTCATCCCGAAGCTCCTCGTGTTCCTGGTGGTATTCCTCATCGGGTACTTCATCGCCAAGGCGATCGCCCGGTTCGTGGGCATGATCCTCACGCGGATCGGCTTCAACAAGGTGCTCGAGCGCGCGGGGGCGAACCGGCTCCTCGCCGGGTCGGGCATCGAGCCGATCGCGCTGCTCACGAAGATCATCTACTACTTCATCCTGCTCATCACGCTCCAGCTCGCGCTGAGCGCCTTCGGGCCCACCAACCCGGTGAGCGCGATCGTCAACCAGATCGTGGCGTGGCTCCCGAGCCTGGTCGTCGCGATCATCATCGTGGTGATCGCCGGCGCCATCGCGAATGTGGTGAAGGACCTTCTCATGAACACCATGAGCCGCGTTTCCTACGGCCCGCTCGTGGCGAAGACGGTGGCCTTCTTCATCATCGCGCTGGGTGTTATCGCCGCCGTGAACCAGATCGGCATCGGAACCACCGTCACAATGCCCGTTCTCATCGCATTCCTGGCCACGGTCGCCGGCATTCTCATCGTCGGCGTCGGCGGTGCGCTGATCGGCCCCATGCGGTCGCGCGTCGAGGGTTTCCTGGGCAATCTGTCGGACGGCGCCGCTGCCGCCAGGCCCGTCGCGGAGCCGAACAACACGCCCGCCGTCGCCCCCGGCACCACGGGCTCGTTCGCCCCGCCGCGCGACATCTGATCGTCCGGCCCGCATGACGCCGGGGTCGCACCGCCACGTGACGGTGCGACCCCGGCGTCGTGCCGTGCGGACTCAGTACTCGCGGTCGTCGGCCGGGACCGACGTCACGCGCGTCCCGGACGTGCCCGCCGGCCAGTCCTGGGTGACCGTCACGCGCGTCCCGTCGGTCCCGGCCGACCAGTCCTTGTTGTCGGACGTCACCCTGGTGCCGTCCGTGCTGAAGTCGCGGTCGTCGGTCGGGACGGATGTGACCCGCGTCCCGTCCGTGCCGTACTCCCGGTCGGCGGCCGCGGCCGCCCCGGCGCCGAGCACGCCCGCGGCCGTCGTGAGGAGGGCCGCGGTACCAGCGGCGGCCACCCGTACGAGCTTGTTCATCGTGAACCTCCTTCGTGGCCGGAGGGACCGTCCCGCCCGGCCCGGTCCACGCTGCGGCACGTGCGGGCGGGGCTCAACGTCCTTTGGGTGAGGCCGAATGTCCGGTCGCCGGGCCGCGCCGTCGGCCCCCGGCGTCGGCTCGCGCCGTCAGTCCCGGCTCAACAGCTCGCGCGCCTCGCCCAGCACCTCGGCGAGCCGTTCCAGGTCCGGGTCGTCCTCCGTCGGCTGGATCGCCACGGTGTCCGCGCCGGCCGCGCCGAACCGGCGCACGCCCTCGGCCAGCGCCAGGGCGTCGCCCCAGATCGCGTAGCCCGCCAGCCGCTCGTCGTCGGCCACGTCCTGGCCCCACGTGGTGAGCTCGGCGCGCAGCCGCTCGGCGGCGCCGGGTCCGGTGCCCCCGGACACGAACTGGACCACCGAGAAGGCGTCCGCCTCGCGCCCGGCGGCAGCCCGGCCCTCGGCGATCCGCTCCAGCGCGGCAGGCAGCCCGACCAGGCCCACGGAACCCTCCAGCACCACGCCGTCGCCCACCTCGCCCGCGAGGTGCAGCGACTTGGGCCCCGTCGCGGCGACCGGCACCCGCACGGGCCGGGCGGGCGGCCAGTCCAGCTTCACGTCGTCCAGGTTCACGTACCGGCCCGACACCGTCACATCCTCCCCCGCGAGCAGGGCGCGCAGCGTCGTCGCGTACTCCCGCATCAGGGTCAGGGGCGACGCCGCCTTCGCCCCCACCTGTGTCATCCAGGACTGCACGCCGTGCCCGATCCCCGGGATGAGCCGGCCCGGGAACATCCCGTCGACCGTGGCGACCTCCATCGCGGTCAGGGCGACGGTCCGCAGGGGCGTGGGCATCACGCCGATCCCCACGCGGACGTGGTCGGTCGCGGCCAGGATCGCGCTGGCGGCGGAGATCCCGCCGGTCTGGAAGCAGTCCTCCCAGAGCCAGATCTCCTCGATCCCCGCGGCCTCGACGGCGCGGGCGAGGGGGATGACGCGGGAGGGCGGGGTCGAGGGGCGGATGATGCACGCCAGTGTGGTCATGGCCACACGCTGTCACGGCGCTGCTGTCAGATCCAGCCCTTGCGCGCGGCGTGCCAGCCGAGCTGGATGCGCGTCGAGACGCCGGCGATGTCCATGAGCACCTTGACGCGGCGCTGCACCGTCCGCAGCGAGAGGCCGAGCTGGTTGGCCACCGACTGGTCCGTGAGGCCCACGAGCATCAGCCCGAGGATGCGGGCGTCCTGGTACTCGAGCTCGCCGCCGGCGTCCGGCTCGCCGGGCCGCGCGAACGGCGTGGCGTCCCGCCACACCGCCTCGAACAGCGCGATGAGGGCGTCGAGCAGCCCGGAGGGATGGATGATCAGCGCGCCCACCAGGTCGGGGGCGAGGTCGGAGTCCTCGGCGTCCACCACGGTCTGGATCGGTACGAACGCGAGCCGCCGGTCGATGATGAACAGCTTGATCGGCACCCGCTCGGAGAACCGCACCTCCTCGCCGTTGTCGATGGCCGCGGCGACGTCGTCCACCCGCATCATGCCCGTGTCCAGGAACACACGGTCGACCACCACCCGGTACCGGACGCCGCGGGCCACGGCCTGGTCCTCGGCCGTGTTGTCCTCGGCGGACATCACGAAGACCGGCGGCTTGGTGAACGACTCGACCGTCTCGCGCGCGCCGAGCTGGAGCTGCATGATGCGGTGCTTCACGGCGTCCGCCCCGCGCACCACGTCGACGACGTCGGTCGCCGGCCGCAGCGCCGACGAGCGCCGGAAGTCCTCCTCCAGCTCGATCAGCTCGACCTGCGCCGCGCGGATCTCGTCCTTGCGCCGGGCGAGCAGTGCGCCCAGCGCGATCTCGGGGGGAGCGGCCTGGAACCGGGAGTCGTCCGCGCTCTGCCGGGCTGCGAGGCCGTGGTTCTCCAGCGTGCGGAGCACGTCCAGGGCGTCGCCCGGGTCGCACCCGAGCCGGTGTGCCAGCTCCGCGGCGTCAAGCGATGGTGAGGCCACGAGCTCGCGGTACGCGAGCGACTGCGACTTGGTCAGGCCGAGCACGTCACTGAGCATGTCATCCTCCCGCCGGATGAATTTCACCGTGCCGTGGCGAGGATACGCCAGGGGGGCACTTCGATGCTTTTGTACGTTCTGTGGGCGTGTGCGCTCTTCGGCGGGAGCCGGGCCGGTTGGTAGCCTCCCGGACGTGAGCACCGAAGACGTGAGCTTCCTCGCCGACGGCGGCGAGCGGGTCGCGGGCCGCTGGTTCCTGCCGGACGGCGCCCCCGTCGGCGTCGTGGCGATCGCACCGGCCATGGCCATGCCGATGCGGTTCTACCGGCACACCGCCGCGTGGCTCGCCGAGCGCGGCTTCGCGGTGCTCACGTTCTCCTACCGCGGCTCGGAGCCGGAGCTCTACGGCCCCCTGCGGGACTCGACGGTCACCGCCCTCGACTGGTACCACGACGCCGAGGCCGCCGCGCTCCACGCGCGCGCCCGGGCCGACGCCGACGGCGTCCCGCTCACCTGGGTCGGGCACTCGTTCGGCGGCCAGAGCCTGGGCTTCCTGGCCGACGTCGGCGTCGACCGCTGCGTGATGGTGACCTCGGGAACCGGCTGGCGGGGCAAGGCGGCGCCGGCCATCCGGACCTGGTCGCCCCTGCTCTGGCGCGTCATCGCACCGACCGCGACGGCGCTGGCGGGCTACTACCCCGGCCGGCGGCTCCGGATCCTGGACGACCTGCCCGCCGGCGTCATGCGCCAGTGGGGCCGCTGGTGCCTGCACCCGGACTACCTGTTCAGCGAGCTCCCCGAGCTGCGGGACCGGTTCGCGAAGGTCGAGACGCCGGTCACCGCCCTGTGGACCGCGGACGACGAGCTGATCTCCCCGGAGTCGATCCGGTACTGGAGCCGCGAGTTCCCGGGCGCCGAGGTGGAGCTCGTGGAGATGCGCGCCGCCGACCACGGCCTGACCCGGATCGGGCACTCGGGCTTCTTCCGCCCGAAGCGCGCGGTCCTCTGGGAGCAGATCCTGCTCCCGCGCCTGGCCCTCCGCGCCCCGGCCTGACCGCTGCTCCGCCCGCCGGCCTGACCGCTCCGCCGTCGAGGCCCGGGTCGATCTGGCCCCCACGAACTCACCTTTGAGGCCCGGCTTTCTTCGCTTTGGCGCCGTCCAAAGCGAAGAAACCCGGGCCTCAAAGGGGAGTCCGTTGAGCCGCACGACGTCGGAGCGACCTCGCGACGTCGGGCAGCCGTGGCCGCCCGCGTGCCGTCCGTCAGAGGGGCCGGATCGTGCCCCTGAAGTGGCGGGTGCCCTTGCCGGACCGCCAGCCGTCGTACACGAAGCCGTCGGCGAGCTCGGTCCCGCCCGCAGAGCCCGCAGAGCCCGGAGAGCCCGCAGAGCCCGCCGGGGCGACGTCGGCCGCGTTCCGGATCGCGACGTCGACCGTGCTCGGCAGCAGGACCGGCCGGAAGAACTCGACCGTCCACTCGTACGCCTCGCCGCGCCGGGCGGGCCCGACCTCGGCCAGCGCCCGCGCCGCCGTGTACATCCCGTGCGCGATCGCCCGGGGGAAGCCGAACGCCTTGGCGCCCAGGCTCGACGTGTGGATCGGGTTCTGATCGCCCGACACCGCGCCGTAGGCCCGCCCGGTCCCGGAGCCGAGCTTCCAGCGCGCGGTCGGCAGGGGCGCCGTCCACTCCTCGCGCGGGGACTCGTCGGCCGGGGCCGCGCCGTCGGGGGCCGTGAAGCCCTTGGCGAGGTAGGTCGAGACGCCCTGGTAGGCGAGGACGCCGTCCACCAGCACCTCCGCGACCAGGTCCACCTGGACGCCCCGGCGGTGCGCCCGGGCGTCCTGCGCCCACGCCCGCACCTTGACCGTCTCGCCCAGCCGCACCGGGCGGAGCACCAGCGCCACGTTCCGCAGGTGCACCATGCCGAGCAGTGGCAGCGGGAAGTCTCCGCGCACCATCACGGCCGTGGCCAGCGGGAACGCCAGCACGTGCAGGAACCCGGCGGGCAGCACGTCCGACGACGGCTCCCCCAGCAGCTCCTGGTACGCCGCCAGGTGCGCCGCCTCGCCCGCCGTGTCCACCCGCGCCACGCGGTACGCCACCTCGGGCAGCCGGACCTCACCCCTGGGGCGCTTGCCGGGCGACCCGGCGACGCCCTTCGTGAAGAGCCCGCCCAGCCGGGGCAGCGCGGGCAGCTCGGTCACGCCGTACGGCGCACCCTGCCGCGCCACCACTCCGCCGGCATTCTCCGTGGAGGTCACTTGCCCACCATGTGCTGACCGCACACCCGGAGGGTCTGCCCGTTGATGCCGGACGCCGGCTCGGACGCGAGGAAGGAGATCGCCTCGGCGATGTCGACCGGCAGGCCGCCCTGGCCCAGCGACGGCATCCGGCGCGCCACGGTGCGGGTGAGCGCGGGCACCTTCGCGGTCATCTCGGTCTCGATCCAGCCCGGCGCGACGGCGTTCGTCGTGCCGCCGGTGGCCGCGAGCACCGGAGCGCCCGCGGCGGCGTTCGCGATGACCCCGGCCTTCGTGTAGCCGTAGTTGGTCTGCCCCCGGTTGCCGGCCAGGCCGGTGGTCGAGGCCAGCGAGACGATCCGCAGACCCTCGACGCCGGCCGCGAGCAGGCGCTCGTTGATCTGGAGCTGCGCCGTGAGGTTCACCGCGATGACCGGGTCCCACTTGTCGGCCGTCATGTTGGCGAGCAGCTTGTCGCGGGTGATGCCGGCGTTGTGGACCAGGATGTCCAGTCCGCCGAGCGGCTTGGTGGCGGCCAGGATCTTGTCGGCCGCGTCGTCGGCGGTGATGTCGAGCTGGAGCGCGACGCCGCCGATCTCGTTCGCGACGGTCGCGAGCGACTCGCCGGCCGGCGGCACGTCGATGACGACCACCTTGGCACCGTCCCGGGCCATCGTCCGGGCGATCGCCGCGCCGATGCCGCGCGCGGCGCCGGTGACGACGGCCACCTTCCCGGCCAGCGGCTGCTCCCAGTCGACCGGGCCGGCGGCGTCGGACGGCCCGACGGGCAGGAGCTGCCCGTCCACGTAGGCCGACCTGGCGGACAGGAAGAAGCGCAGCGTGGCCACGGCCGACGCGGAGTCGACGCCCGCACCGCCCGTGAGCTGGATGCCGTTGGCCGTGGACCCGCCGCGCAGCTCCTTGCCGAGCGAACGGACCAGGCCCTCGACGCCGCCACGGGTCGCGGCCAGGACCGGCGCGTCGCCCTCGGCGACGGCGCGGGAGATGCTCACGACCCGGCCGTTGCCCGCCAGGCGCCGCAGCGTGCCGGCGACGGTGAGCACCGGAGTGGACACGGCCGCCGGGGTCTCGGCCCCGGTCAGCACCAGCACGACGGCGCCGAACCGCTCGCCGTCGGCGGTCTCCGGGCTGCGGCGCACGTCGACGTCCCAGCCGGACAGGACCTTGGCCACGGCGTCGGCGTCGGCGGCCGAGGCGTCGTCGGACACCACCAGGACCGGGCCCACGGTGAGCGGGCTACCGGGCCGGTAGCGCCGGAGGATGGCCGGCTGGGGCAGGCCCAGCTTCTTGAAGACGGGCTTGAGCGTCCCGTTGGCCAGGTTGAGATAGCTGTCGGTCACGATGTCCTCTTCGTTGCGGGGCGGTACGGGCGGGCTCGGGCGTGCGCTGCCGCCCGGTTCAGACGGACTCGACCAGGGCGACCGCGCCCAGACCGCCGGCGGCGCAGACCGAGATCAGCGCCCGTGCGGGCTGCCCGGTCTCCTTGGCCTTCGCGGAGACCAGCTTGGCGGCGGTCGCGATGATGCGGCCACCGGTCGCGGCGAACGGGTGACCCGCCGCGAGCGAGGAGCCGTTCACGTTGAGCCTGCTGCGGTCCACCTTGCCGAACGCGCCGTCGAGCCCGAGCTCCATACGGCAGTATTCCTCGTCCTCCCACGCGGCCAGCGTGGTCAGCACCGTGGAGGCGAACGCCTCGTGGATCTCGAAGAAGTCGATGTCGTCCAGGGTGAGGCCGTTCCGGGCCAGCAGGCGCGGGACCGCCGCCACCGGGGCCATGAGCAGACCCTCGTGGCCGTGCACGAAGTCGACGGCCGCCGTCTCGGCGTCCACGAACTTGGCGAGGATCGGCAGCTCTCGCTCTTCCGCCCACTCGCGGGACGCGAAGAGGACGGCGGAGGCGCCGTCGGTCAGCGGCGTGGAGTTGCCCGCGGTCATGGTGGCCGCGTCCTCGAGCTTCGCGCCGAACACGGGCTTGAGCTTGGCGAGCTTCTCGAGCGACGTGTCGGGGCGCAGGTTGTCGTCCCGGGTCAGGCCCTTGTACGGCGTGACCAGGTCGTCGAAGAAGCCGGACTCCCAGGCGCGGGCGAGGTTCTGGTGCGAGTTGAACGCGATCTCGTCCTGCGCCTCGCGGGAGATGCCCCACTTCGCCGTGGTGATCGCCTGGTGCTCGCCCATCGAGAGGTGGGTGCGCGGCTCGCCGGTGCTCGGGGTGGCGGGGGCCAGGTCCTTGGGGCGGATCTGGAGCAGCGCCTTGACCTTGGCCCCGGTGGTCTTGGCGTGGTTCGCGTCCAGGAGCGCGGCGCGCAGCCGGTCGCTGACCACGATCGGCGCGTCCGAGACGGTGTCGGTGCCGCCGGCGATCGCGGACTCGATCTGGCCGAGCTTGATCTTGTTCGTCACCGCGATGGCGGCCTCGAGGCCGGTGGCGCACGCCTGCTGCACGTCGTAGGCGGGGGTGGTGGGCGACAGGGAGGAGCCCAGCACGCTCTCGCGGATGAGGTTGAAGTTCTTGCTGTGCTTCAGCACGGCGCCGCCGACGACCTCGCCCAGGCGCTCGCCCTGCAGGCCGAAGCGGGCGACGAGCCCCTCCAGCGCCGCGGTGAACATGTCCTGGTTGCTGGTCCGCACGTACTTCTTGCCGGCGCGGGAGAACGGGATGCGGTTGCCGCCGATGATCACGGCTTCGCGCGTGGACGGGACGGGGGCGGGGGTAGTGGACACGTCGCTGTTCCTTCTCACTTCATCGTCGGGCAGAGGCTTCGTTGGGTCGAGCCTTGTCGAGACCAGGCCGGGCCGCGACCCGGTTCGCCCCGGGTGGTGCCCAGGACTCACAGTACCTGATACTCTCAGTCTCGTGAGACGAATCACAAGACCTCTAGCGAGTCAAGGTGGGGAGGCGGACCGATGAGCATCGGAGTCGACGGTCGTTCGACCCGCTGGGACGACCACCGCACGGCCCGTCGGGCAGAGCTCGTCCGCGCCGCGCGCAAGGCCGTGCACCGCCTGGGGCCCGCGGTCTCGATGGACGAGATCGCCGCCGCCGCGGGGACGTCCAAGTCGATCGTCTACCGGTACTTCGACGACAAGGCGGGCCTGCGGCTCGCCGTCGCCGAGACGGTGGTCATGCAGATGCACGACGCGCTGCGCGCCGCCGCGCAGCAGGCCGACAACCCGGAGATGGCGCTGCGCGAGATGGTGCGCGTCTACCTCGAGATGATCGAGAGCTCCCCCAACGTCTACTGGTTCGTCACCCGGACCGCCATCGGCGGCAACGAGCCCGCGCCCGTCGAGAGCGGCCGCCGCGGCCGTCGCGCCCCGGCGCCCGCCGACGACGCGGGCGTGCCGGGCACCCCCGCCGACCTGCACCCGCTCGGCGCCTACCTCGACTCGGTGATCGAGCTCGTCGCGGAGCCGTTCGCGCGGGCCACCGACGTACCTCCGGCGGACGCCGCGGCCTGGGCCGCCGGCGCCGTCGGCTTCGTGCGCGGCTCCGGCGAGTGGTGGCTCGGCCACCGCACCGTCGAGTCGACGCCGCTGACCCGTGAGCAGCTCACCGAACGGGTGACCCTCTGGCTCTGGACCGGGCCCGTGGGCGTGCTGCACAACCGCCCCGGCGCCGCACCGGCGACCGCCTGACCCCGACCCACCCTCCCGACATCCAGAACCTGGCCCCCTGGCCGAACACCGAGGAGAACCGATGACGACCACCTCCGAGCCCGTGACCACCACCGCGGCGGGGCCACAGGCCGTGGCGCCCCAGCCCGAGGCGGCCCGTCCGGCGTCGGGCACCCGTGTGGACGTACCTGCCCTGGAGCAGATGCTGCTGGGCCGCTGGCCCGAGGAACGGTCCGAGGCCCGGCGGATGGTGGCCGCGCACCCCGAGCTCTGGAAGCAGGAGGGGATCACCAAGGAGGAGCACCGGGAGATCACGCTCGCCCAGATGAAGCAGATGGTGCCGTACGGCCAGGTGCTGCGGGCCTTCCCGGAGCGCCTCGGCGGCCGTGAGCAGGCCGGCGGCAACCTCGTGGGCTTCGAGGAGCTCGTCGCGGCCGACCCGTCGCTGCAGATCAAGGCGGGCGTGCAGTGGGGCCTCTTCGCCTCTGCGATCAACCACCTCGGCACCGAGGAGCAGAAGGACCGCCTGCTCCCCGGGGCGATGGACCTGAGCGTCCCGGGTGCGTTCGCGATGACCGAGACGGGCCACGGCTCCGACGTCGCCGCCATCGGCACCACCGCGACGTACGACCCGGAGACCGAGGAGTTCGTGATCAACACCCCGTTCCGCGGGGCGTGGAAGCAGTACCTCGGCAACGCGGCGAAGCACGGCGTGGCCGCGACGGTGTTCGCGCAGCTGATCACCAACGGCGTGGACCACGGCGTGCACTGCTTCTATGTGCCGATCCGGGACCCGCAGACCATGGAGTTCCTGCCCGGCGTCGGCGGCGAGGACGACGGCCAGAAGGGCGGCCTCAACGGCATCGACAACGGCAAGCTGCACTTCACGGACGTGCGGGTGCCGCGCCGCGACCTCCTGGCCCGGTACGGCCAGGTCGCCGCGGACGGCACCTACACCTCCTCGATCGACAGCCCCGGCCGCCGCTTCTTCACGATGCTCGGCGCCCTCGTGCAGGGTCGCGTCTCGCTCGACGGCGCGGCGATCACCGCGGCGAAGATCGGTCTCGCGATCGCCACGAAGTACGCCGAGCAGCGCCGCCAGTTCTCGCCCGCGACCGGCGCCGACGAGCTGACGCTGCTGGACTACGCGACGCACCGGCGCCGGCTCTTCCCCCGCATCGCCGAGGCGTACGCCATGCACTTCGCGCACGACGAGCTGCTGGACCTGTTCGACGACGTGTTCTCGGGACGCGAGGACACCCCCGCCAAGCGCGAGGACCTGGAGACGACGGCGGCGGCGCTCAAGGCGACGTCCACCTGGTACTCCCTCGACACCCTGCAGGAGTGCCGCGAGGCCTGCGGCGGCGCCGGCTTCCTCTCCGAGAACCGGTTCACCGGGCTGCGCGCGGACCTCGACATCTACGCCACCTTCGAGGGCGACAACCACGTGCTGCTGCAGCTCGCGGCCAAGCGCCTCGTGGGGGACTACGGCAAGAAGATGGCCCGGGCCGCGAAGTCCCCGGCGGGCATGGCGGGCATCGTCGCCGGGCAGGCCCGGGACGCGGTGCTGCACAAGACCCCGCTGCGCCGGCTGGGCCAGTCGGTGGCCGACGGCGGCGGCGCGCGCTCCGCGGGCCGCGTGCTCGACGCCGAGGTGCAGCGCGGCCTGATCGCCGGCCGCTACGAGGGCATGGTCGCGGCCACCGCGATGGGCATGCGCCCCGCGCTCAAGGCCGACCCGGTCAGGGCGCAGGAGATCTTCGACGACAACCAGGTCGGCCTCATCGGGTCCGCCGCCGCGTGGGCCGAGCTCGTCCGCTGGGACGCGTTCACGAAGGCCATCGGCACGGTGTCCGACCCCGGTAACCGCAAGGTGCTGACCCTGCTGCGCGACATCTACGGTCTCACCACGATCGAGCGGCACCTCGACTGGCACCTGACCAACGGCCGCATCTCGACGGGGCGCGCCAAGGCTGTCACGGCGACGATCGACCGCCTGCTCAAGGCGCTGCGCCCGCACGTGCTCGACGTCATCGACGCCTGGGGCTTCTCGCAGGAGCACCTGCGCGCGCCGATCGCCGACGGCTCCGAGAAGGTGCGCCAGGACGAGGCCCGCGCGTACTACCGCGAGCTGCGCGCGAGCGGCACGGCGCCGATCAGCGAGAAGGAGCTGCGCAAGCAGCAGGCCAAGCAGGCACGCTAGGGCCGGGACCGCCTCGCCGAGCTACGCCGGCGAGGCGGTCACGACCAGCGGGTCACGCGGCGTCCGGCACCGCGGCCACGACCGGCACCGGGAGCTGCTGCACCGGGACCGGCTCGGCCTCGGCGTCGGGCTCCTCGGTGTCGACGGGACGCGCGAGCGGGCCGCCGAGGGTGATCGGGGCGTCCGTCGCGGGCGCCGGTTCGGGTATCGCGCGTACCACGACGAAAGTGCCCGCCAGCCCCAGGAGGGCGGCGAGCACCGCGAGCGGTACGAGCTGATATGCGAGTGTCATTCCGAGCAGCGTGCCGACGCCTACCGCGACGGACGATCCGAGAACGAGTACGCGGGTCATCTGGAGCCTCCCTGCCAAGGTGTCTCCGAGGAGAAATTGCCTGACCCCAGGGGGGAACTCTGCGGTGCCGCACTCCGGAAGATGCCCCTCGGGCGTCTGGGGGCGCACGAAGAGCATGAACTGGGGCCCGGCCGAGCTGGGGCTCATCAGATTGTTTGTGGCGACCTGCCTCGCCGCCTTTTCCAGGAAACCCCAACCTGCGCGGCTCCGCACCCCGAACAGCCCCGCTCCTGGTCACGACTGGGTCACGGCCGCGTACGGGCCGCTCCGCTCACACCGGGTTGCAGTGCGCGGTGGCGGTGAGGATCAGGCCGACGTCGGGCCGCCACGGCTCCAGGTTCCACGTCTCCTTGTCCATGGCGCCCACGGCGTGGCACACGAGCTGGTGCTCCATCGTGTCGCTGTCCGCCTCCGGCTCGGCGGCCACGAGCTGGGTGCGGATCAGGTCCAGGCCTGCCTCTCCCGCGCGCCGGGCCCAGTCCGCCGGGTCGACGGCGAGGGACCGCCCGCCTTCGTTCTCGCCCCAGGTGGTGCTCTCGATCGACTCGGTGCCGACCACGAACGTGACCGTCACCGGCTCGGTGCGCGCCGGCCGCTCGTCGCTCCCGGAGGTCGCCGAACGGTCGTCGATCCGCAGCCTGGCCTGGGTCGCGTCGATGTCGGTGACCTCGATGCGCGGTGCGTCCTCGGCGTCGGACGGCGGTTCCGGCGGGGCGATCGCCGCGACGGGCGTGCCGTTGCCGTCGAGCACGGAGATGCTCCCGTCGGTGTCGACGTCGAGCGCGCCGGGCGAGGTCAGGGAGAGCCGGGCGGAGCCCTCGGGGCCGAGGGAGAGCGTGACCGTCCGCGTGCCCGGCCCGAGCTCGTCCTCCCGCACGTCGGCCGCCTTGCGCGAGCTGACCTCCAGGACGACGTCGCCGACGGTGACGGTGCTGGTCTGCGCCTTCGGCTCCGTGCTGCCCTGCTCGGACGACGGTGTCGACGTCGATGTCGGTGTCGGCTGCGATGCTGTCGCGGTCGGGTCACCGGCTCCGTCCGATCCCTGGGCGCGCTCGATCAGGCTGCACCCGCCCATGGCGAGGACGGCCGCGAGCGCGGCGCACGCGGCAAGGGGGGAGGCGACGGCCCGGCGGATCTGCACATCCCCATTGTGCGGGGTGCCGGCTGTGCGCGAGGTGGGCCCGGGTCGGCGTGCCGGGTGGCGCGCCTCGACCTCACCCCCTACAGTTAGAACATGCGTTCGAACAATGTGCTGGTGGCTCGCGGTCCGGCCGACGTGCCGGACCAGTCTCCGCGTGGTGCGTCCGCACCGCGCGAGTCGGGGTTCGCGAGCGGTTTCGCGAACCTTTCGGAGGCGGTCGACGCCGTGGCGGCGATCGACTCCCTGCTCTCCTCGCTCGCGGCCTCGCGCGCCGTGCTGATGGAGTCGGTCCGGGAGTGGGTGGCCGACCGGCCCGACCTGTTCGACGCCCCCGAGGTCGAGGCGGACGATCTCGCGGGCCTGGCGCCCGAGCTCGTCGAGCGGCTGGCCGCGGCGCTCCGGGTGCCGGAGAGCTCGGCGGTCGCGCTCATCGAGGAGTCCCGGGCGCTGGTGCACGAGCACCCGCGGACGCTCGCCGCGCTGCGCGGGGGGCACATCACGCACGCGCACGCGCAGACGATCCTCGGGTACACGGACGGGCTGCGGCGGGGCAACCGGGTGGCGCTGGAGACCCGCCTGCTCAAGCACGCGCGCACCACGACACCCGGTGAGCTGAGCCTGGTGGCGCGTGCCGAGCGTGAGCGGCGGCTGCGTCCGGTGCGGAGGGCCGAGCCACAGGTCGTGGCACCCGCCGAGCACCGGTCCCGGCGTCAGCGGGTCAGCGCCGTCCCCACAGGTCGTCCCACGCCGTGAAGGCCTCGTCGGTGTGCCGGTTCTGCTGCTGGCCACCGGCGGGTGCCTGGCCACCCCAGGCCGGCGTGTCCCATACCGGCGCAGCCTGCCCCGGCTGTTCCGGACCGCTGCCCTGGACACCGCCCTGAGCATCGGCCTGTCCGGCGCCCTGCGCGGTGTCGTACTGGGCCCAGTGCTGCTGCTGGTCGTACGGCGCGCCCGGCTGCTCGCCGGACGTGCTCGTGCCGTACCCGGCGGCGGCCGGGTAGCCCTGGTCGTACGGGGCGTCGTAGCCGCCGGGCGGCGTCGCCGGCTGCGCGGGCTGGTGCGGTTCCGCCCAGGGCTGTGCCGACTCCGTCTGCCCGGTCCACAGGGGCGCGGCCTGGTACTCCTGCGACCACGGCCGGTCCAGGGCGCTGGGCGTCTGGTACGGCTGGGCGCCGTCGTCCCGGGGGCTGCCGTGGCGGCCGCCGTAGGTGGGCTCGCCGCGGTCCGGGGAGTCGTAGGCCCGGTCGCCGAAACCCTGGTTGCCAAAACTTTGGTCACCGAAGCCCTGGTTGCCGAGGCCCTGCGCGGCAGAGGGCGTCTGGCCGAACGTGTCCTCCCGCCCGGACGACGGCGGGAGCGACGGGTAGCCGTCGTCGTTCCGTCGCGGCGCCGAGACCGCGGCGAAGGTGGTGGTGGCCAGGTACTGCTCGAACGGGACGTCGAAGGTCTCGTCGTGCGACCAGGACGAGTCCCACGGTTCGGCGGCCGGGGCCGGGGCGGCCCGCCGGCCGTCGTCGGGCATCGGGGGCAGGCGGATCTCGCCCGAGCTGTGCCGTACGCGGTCGTGCATCTGCCCCACCCAGTTCAGGGCGAGCTCGAAGCGCATGGTGCCGAGGCCGTCCACGCCCAGCTCACCGCCGAGCGCAGGGTGCGGGTTGAACGTGTACACGTCCTCCTCGCCCAGCCGGATGCCGCGGCTGCGGGCGTCACGGACCAGGTCGTCCATGAGGTACGTGGCGCGCCCGTCGGCCGACTCCAGCTCCGCGTACATGGTCACGGCGGAGTTCCAGCGCAGCTCGAGCGTGCCCTCGACCGTGTCCAGGAACCACCACCCGTCGAGCGACTCCAGGAAGATGTCGCCGAAGCAGGTGGCGAAGCGCGGGGTCTGTTCGCGGATCCCCATCCAGTGCCACGAGGCCAGCCCGAACTCGAAGGCAACCTTCGGGAAAGTCCGGAGCAGCTTCATGTCCGAATGAAACCACTTTCGGGTAAACGTCGGGAACCCCTACGTGACATCTTTGTTTCACCCTTAACGGGACGGGTCCGAGCCGGTCACGCCAGGCCCGACTGATAGGCGAACACCACGAGCTGGGCCCGGTCGCGCGCCGAGAGCTTGATCATCGCGCGCGACACGTGCGTGCGGGCGGTGGCAGGGCTGAGCACCAGCTCCTCGGCGATCTCGTGGTTGCTCATCCCCTGCGCCACGAGGCCCACCACCTCACGCTCGCGTTCCGTGAGGTCACCGATCCGCGGGTGCGGTTCCAGGGCGCGCGGCGACGCCGCGGTGAACTCCCGGATGAGGGTCCGGGTGGCCGACGGCGCGAGGAGCGCCCCGCCGTCGTGCACCGTGCGGATCGCGGTGACGAGCTCCGCCGGGGGCGTGTTCTTGAGCAGGAACCCGCTCGCCCCGGCACGCAGCCCGTCGACGACGTACTGGTCGTGCTCGAACGTCGTCAGCACCACGACGCGCGTCGCGGCCAGGTCGGGGTCCTCGGCGATGCGCCGCGTCGCCTCGATGCCGTCGATGCCGGGCATCCGGATGTCCATCAGCACCACGTCCGGCCGCAGGCGCCGGGCCTCGGCCACGGCGGCGATGCCGTCGGCGGCCTCGCCCGCGACCGTCGTGTCCGCCTCGCCCGCGATGAGCGCGCGCAGGCCCATCCGGACCAGGTCCTGGTCGTCCACGAGCAGCACCGAGATCATGCGACACCTCCCGCGGGCAGCGCCGCCCGCACCTCGAACGACTCGTCGACGGGCCCGGCATCGAGCCGTCCGCCCAGGGACTCGACCCGGTGCCGCATCCCGGTGATGCCGAACCCGGCGACGAACGCGGCGCCGGACGGGCGCGGGTTGCGCACCGCCAGCCGGACGGCGTCCGGCTCGTACGCGACCTCGACCCGCGCGGCCGCGCCGGCCCCGTGCTTGACCACGTTGGTCAGCGACTCCTGGAGCACCCGGTAGGCGGCGAGGTCCACGGCGTCGGGCAGGGTCCTGGGCGTGCCGGTGACCGCGAGGTCCACCGCGACCCCCGCGGACCGGACCCGCTGCGCGAGCACCTCCAGGTTGGCGAGCCCCGCGGTCGGCGCGCGCTCGGGGCCGGAGCCGGGCCGGATGTCCGCCAGCGTGGTCCGCAGCTCGGTCAGCGCCTCGTTCGCGGCCCGCGAGATCGCCCCCAGGGCGGCGGTCGCGTCGTCCGGCCGCCCCAGGTGGAGCGCGATGTCCGCCTGCATCTGGATGGCGGCCAGCCCGTGCCCCACCACGTCGTGCACCTCGTGCGCGAGCCGCAGCCGCTCGTCGTCACGGGCCTGCTGCTCCTCGGCCGCGCGCTGCGTCGACCGGGCCTCGTCCCACGTGCGCCGCGCGACGCCGATGCTGAACGGCACCGCGACGAAGGCGCTCGCGGGCACGAGCCCGGCGGGGGCGCCCAGCCCGGCGGGGTGCGTGAAGACGGGGATCACGAGGAGCGCGAGCGTCCCCGCCGCCCAGACCAGGGCGGGGCGGAGCGGGCGCCGTCGGGCCAGGGAGTAGACCGCCACCGCCAGGCACACCATCACCGGGCCGTACGGGAAGGCGAGCAGCAGGTAGCCGACGGTCGCCGCCGTGACGACGCCCAGCGTGGGCACGGGCCAGCGCGTGCGGAACAGCGTCCCGGCCGCCGCGGCCACCGCCAGGGTGTAGCCGAGCGCGTCGACGGGCCGGTCCACCGCGGACGAGCCGTCCAGGAACGGCAGGCTCACGAGCACGAGCGCCGTCAGCGCCGCGCTCACGCCCACGTCCTCCAGGCGCAGCTTTCCCATGCCCACCTCCGGCCCTTCTGTGTCCGACAGCCCCACTGTGTCCGACGCCGGACGCCGCGTCACCCCCTGCGGGTCGTAGCCCGGCGTACGTCGCGGGGCGTAGGCCGGGCGGTCCGACGACGCCGCAGGGCGCAGCCCGGGTGCCGCCCCACGGCCGATCCGTCGTTCGCCGCGGCCCGGGACGCTGGGCACGTGGGCGCCGACCGGGTGCCCAGGGAAAGGGACGGGATCATGAGTCGCAGGGGATCGGCACGCATGACGCTGCCGCCGCGCGTGCGCAAGGCCGTGCTCACCGTGCACATCGTGTCCGCGGGCGCGTGGATCGGCGTCGACGTGCTCGTCGCGGTGCTCGCGGGGATCGGGCTCGGCGGCGGCTCGGCCGCCGTCCGCGGGCTGGCCCTGCGCGCCCTCGCGGAGTTCGTGGTGACGCCCATGCTGGTCTCGGCCCTGGTCTGCCTCGCCTCCGGGGTGGTCCTCGGTCTCGCGACCAAGTGGGGGCTGGTGCGCTACTGGTGGGTGGCCGTCAAGCTCGTGACGAACCTGGTGCTGTGCACCCTGATCCTCGTGGTCCTGTGGCCCGGCATGCCCGACGTCGGCGCTGCCGGCGGCGCCATCGAGGCCGGCGGGGTCCCGGCCACGGACATCTCGTTCCTCGTCTTCCCGCCCACGGTGTCGCTCACGGCGCTCGCGGTGGCCACCGTGCTGTCCGTGTACAAGCCCTGGGGCCGGGTGGGCGGGCGCGGGCGCCGTCCGGCAGGCGGGCGCGCACGGCGCGTGCCTACCGGAGTGTCAGAGGGACGGCCTACCGTTTCCGCATGAGCATCGAGGTACGGGACGCGGATCCCGCGGAGTACGAGGCCGTCGGGAAGATCGTCGCGGCGGCGTTCGCCGCGGACGGGCAGCTCGAGGCCCCGGACTCCGTCTTCTACCGGAACGTCCTGCACGACGTCGCCGGGCGGGCGGCGGCGTCCGACGTCATCGTCGCCCTCGACGACGGCGTGGTGGTCGGCGCGGTGACGTACGTGCCGCGTGGTGGCCCCATGGCCGACATCGCGCGGGACGGCGAGGCGGAGATCCGCATGCTCGGCGTCGCGCCCGACGCGCAGGGCCGGGGCGCCGGGACCGCGCTGATGGGGGAGTGTCTCGCCCGGGCCGCGGGCGGCCGCGACACCGGGACGCGGCGCGTCGTGCTCTCCACCAACACCGTCGCCCACGGCTCGCACCGGCTCTACGAGCGCCTCGGCTTCGTGCGCGACCCCGAGCGGGACTGGACGCCCGTGCCCGGCGTGGACCTGCTCTGCTACACGCTCGACCTGTAGCTAGGCCGCGCCGGGCCGCCACCGGTCCGGCCACCGCAGCAGCCCCGACGTGATCGCCACGCCGAGCAGGAGCAGCACCCCGCCGCCGACCTCGGCCGTGTTCGGCACCTCGCCCTGCGCCAGCCAGGCCGCGGTCATGCCGAACACCGGCACGAGCATGGTGAACGGCACCACGGCGCTCGCCCGGTGCCGCGCGAGCAGCGTGTTCCAGACGCCGTAGCCCACCAGGCTCGCGAGCCACGCCGTGTAGAGGGTGGACAGCACGGCGGCCCACGTCGGGTGCGTCAGCGAGTACCCGACGGCGGCCGGCCCGTCCAGCACCAGCGAGAGCGCGAACATCGGCACGGGGACCACCAGCGCCGACCAGACCGTCATGGACAGGCCGGCCAGCGGCGTCGGCCGGGCGCCGGTCGCCTGTGTCACCGATCCCAGCCGCCGGACGATCACGTTGCCCGTGGCCCACGACGCCGCGGCCGCGAGCGTGAGCAGGAACGCGACACCCGGCGTCGCGGCCGACCGGCCGAGTCCCACGATGACCAGCCCCACCGCGCCGAGCAGCACGCCCACGAGCTGCGGCGGCGTCGGGCGCTCGCGGAGGGCGACGCTCGCGAACAGGACCGTGAGGACCACCTGCGCCTGGAGCACGAGCGAGGCGAGGCCGGGCGGCATGCCGAGCCAGATCGCGGTGTACATGAGCGCGAACTGGCCGAGGCTGAGGAAGAGCCCCACCACCAGCACGTCCTTCAGGGGCACCGCGGGCCGGGGGACCAGGAAGATCGCGGGGACCAGCACCACCACGAAGCGGATCGCGAGGAAGAGCACGGGCGGCACGTCGTCGACGCCGATGTCGATCGCGAGGAAGTTGGTGCCCCAGATGATCATGACGAGCACGGCGAGGAGCGAGTGGCGCAGGGGCATGGCGTCATCGTCGGCCGCCCCGACCGGGCGCGTCCATCGCGTATCACTGGCCGACTGTTCAGCGGTGCTGAACGGTGGGCGGGCCGTGACTACGTACTTTCACGATCTTGTTCCACCGAGCGGGTGAAAAGTAGCGTCGCGGGCAACGGGAGACACATGTTCGCGAAGGAGCGACCGATGCGTACCACCAGACACCGCACCATCCGCAGCACGGTCACGGCGACCGCCGCCCTGACCCTGGTCCTGTCCGCCTCGCTCGTCGCCTCCGCGGCGACGCAGAAGGTGCCCGACGGGGGATCCGCCCCGTCCGCACACGGCGTTGCGCCCGCCGCCGCGGGCGCCCTGACCTGGTCGGACGAGTTCGACGGCGCCGCGGGCAGCGCCCCGAACCCGGCCAGCTGGAACCAGGAGACGGGCGGAGGTGGCTGGGGCAACAACGAGCTGCAGACGTACACGAGCTCGCGCGACAACTCGGCCCTGGACGGCAACGGGAACCTCGTCATCACGGCCCGCCAGGACGGGAACGGCGGGTACACGTCGGCGCGCCTGACCACCGCGGGCAAGGTGGAGCCCACCTACGGCCGCGTCGAGGCCCGGATCAAGATCCCCCGGGGCCAGGGCATCTGGCCCGCCTTCTGGATGCTCGGCGGCCAGATCGACTCCGGGGTGCCGTGGCCGAGCTCCGGCGAGATCGACATCATGGAGAACGTCGGCTACGAGCCGCACATGGTGCACGGCACCATCCACGGACCGGGCTACTCCGGCGGCGCCGGGATCGGCGCCGCGTACACGCACCCGCAGGGCTGGTCCTTCGCCGACGACTTCCACACCTTCGCGGTGGACCGCGCGCCCGGCCGCATCACCTGGTCGGTCGACGGAAACGTCTACCAGACCCGCACCACGGCGGACACGGGCGGCAACCAGTGGGTCTTCGACCAGCCGTTCTTCATGCTGCTGAACGTCGCGGTGGGTGGCAACTGGCCCGGCTACCCCGACGGCACCACGCAGTTCCCGCAGCAGATGGTCGTCGACTACGTCCGGGTCTACGACCAGGGCTGACCCGCCCGTCACGGGTCAGACGTACAGGGTCACAGGAGGGACCTGTACGTCTGACACGTGATGGCGGGCCCACGTCGTAGACTGGCGGGGCGCTCCGGCGCCCAGAAACCTACCCCGCACGCGAGGAACTACATGACCGCGCCCGCGTCCCAGGCACCCTCCCGCCCGACTCCCGCCGTTCCGTCACTGGACACGGTCGAGGCCGCCGCAGCCACACCCGACGAGGTGCAGCCGTACGGCGAGCTCGGACTCAAGGAGGACGAGTACCAGCGCATCAAGGACATCCTGGGCCGCCGCCCCACCGCGGCCGAGCTCGCGATGTACTCCGTGATGTGGAGCGAGCACTGCTCGTACAAGTCGTCGAAGGTGCACCTGAGCAAGTTCGGCGAGAAGGTGACCGACGAGATGAAGGAGCACCTCCTCGTCGGCATCGGTGAGAACGCCGGCGTCGTCGACATCGGCGACGGCTGGGCCGTCACCTTCAAGGTCGAGTCGCACAACCACCCGTCGTTCGTCGAGCCCTACCAGGGCGCCGCGACCGGTGTGGGCGGCATCGTCCGCGACATCATCTCGATGGGCGCGCGCCCCGTGGCGGTCATGGACCAGCTGCGCTTCGGCGCCGTCGACCACCCCGACACCGCGCGCGTCGTGCACGGCGTCGTCTCGGGCGTCGGCGGCTACGGCAACTCCCTCGGCCTGCCGAACATCGGCGGCGAGCTCGTCTTCGACGGCTCCTACCAGGGCAACCCGCTGGTCAACGCGCTCTGCCTCGGCGTGCTGCGGCACGAGGACATCCACCTCGCCAACGCGACCGGCCTCGGCAACAAGGTCGTGCTGTTCGGCGCCCGCACGGGCGGCGACGGCATCGGCGGCGCCTCGATCCTCGCGTCCGAGACGTTCGAGGACGGCGTCCCCGCCAAGCGCCCCAGTGTCCAGGTGGGCGACCCCTTCATGGAGAAGGTGCTCATCGAGTGCTGCCTGGAGCTGTTCTCAGCCAGGGTCGTCGAGGGCATCCAGGACCTCGGCGCGGCCGGCATCTCCTGCGCCACCTCGGAGCTCGCCTCCAACGGTGACGGCGGCATGCACGTGGACCTCGACGACGTGCTGCTGCGCGACCCCACGCTGAACGCCGGCGAGATCCTCATGTCGGAGTCGCAGGAGCGCATGATGGCCGTCGTGCGGCCCGACCAGCTCGACGCGTTCCTCGCGATCACGGGCAAGTGGGAGGTCGAGACCGCCGTCATCGGCGAGGTCAACGGCTCCGGCCGCCTCACGATCGACCACCACGGCCAGCGGATCGTGGACGTCGACCCGAAGACCGTGGCGCACGAGGGGCCCGTCTACGAGCGCCCCTACGCCCGTCCCGCCTGGCAGGACGGCCTCCAGGCCGACACGACGACGGCCGCGGGCCTCGCCCGCCCGGCGTCCGGCGAGGAGCTGCGGGAGACGGCGCTGCGGCTGCTGGCCTCGCCCAACCTCGCATCCAAGGCGTGGGTCACCAACCAGTACGACCGCTTCGTCCAGGGCAACACGGCGCTCGCCCAGCCCGACGACGGCGGCGTCGTGCGCGTCGACGAGACCACGGGCCTCGGCGTCGCGCTCGCGACCGACGCGAACGGCCGGTACGGCAAGCTCGACCCGCGTGCGGGCGCCGCGCTGGCGCTCGCCGAGGCCTACCGGAACGTCGCCACGGCCGGCGCCGCGCCGCTGGCCGTGACGGACTGCCTGAACTTCGGCTCGCCGGAGCACCCGGACTCGATGTGGCAGCTCGTCGAGGCGATCGAGGGCCTCGCGGACGCCTGCCAGGAGCTCGGGGTCCCGGTCACCGGCGGCAACGTCTCCCTCTACAACGGCACGGGCGAGCCGGGCCAGATCGACTCCTCGATCCACCCGACCCCCGTGGTCGGCGTGCTCGGCGTGCTCGACGACGTGAGCACCGCGCTCTCGTCCGGCTGGCAGACCGAGGGGCTGTCGCTCCTCCTGCTCGGCACCACGCGGGACGAGCTCGACGGCTCGGCCTGGGCCGACGTCGTGCACTCGCACCTCGGTGGCGTGCCGCCGCGGGTGGACCTGGCCGCCGAGAAGGCGCTGGCCTCCGCGCTCGTCGAGGCGCGCAGGACCGGCCTCGCCGCCGCCGCGCACGACCTGTCCGAGGGCGGCCTCGTCCAGACGCTGATCGAGGCCTCGCTGCGGTTCGGCGTCGGCGCCTCGGTGGCGCTGGAGGGCGTGACGGGCCGCGACAAGGTGGACCCGTTCGTGGCGCTGTTCTCGGAGTCGACCGGCCGCGTGGTCGTCGCCGTCGACCCGGAGCACGAGGGCGAGCTGACCCACCTGGCCGAGGACGCCGGCGTGCCGGTGCTCCGCCTGGGCACCACCGGCGGCGACGCCCTGGTGGTCGAGGGCCACTTCGAGCTCCCGCTCGACGAGGCCCGCACGGCCCACGAGGAAACCCTCCCGCGTATCTTCGGCTGATCCGAGGAGCCTTGACCAGCCGCTGAGACCTGGCGGCTGGTCAAGGCCGTTCCGGGCAGCCGATAGGGTCCGGGGGTGCGATTTGTCCGCGGCCTCATCTCCCTCGTGCTCTGGATCATCGCGATCCCCCTGCTCCTCGTGGCGATCGCCAGGGTGCTCCCGTTCGACAACGTGGTGCCCCTGCCCCAGCTCGTCGCGTTCACGCCGTGGGCCACGCTCGCGACCCTGCCGCTGCTGATCGTCGCGCTGTTCTCGCGCCGCTGGGTGCTGACCTCGCTGCTCGGGCTCTCGTTCGCGGGCTTCCTGTTCTGGATGGTGCCCTTCTTCCTGCCGCCGGAGTCGTCCACGGCGGCCGACCCGGACGACGCGGGCACGCTGCGGGTCATGACGGTGAACGCGCTGTACGGCCGGGCCGACGCCGAGACCGTGGTGGGGCTCGTGAAGTCGCAGAACGTCGAGGTGCTCTCGGTCCAGGAGCTCACGCCCGACTTCGAGCAGGCCCTCGCCGACGCCGGCCTCGACGAGCTGCTGGCGCACAGCTTCACCGTCCCCGCCGAGGACACCCCTGCGGGCAGCGGGCTCTGGTCGACCACCGAGCTGACCGAGGTGCAGCAGATGAGCGGCACCACCTTCGCGATGCCGTCGGCCCTGGTCGACGTGGGCGGGACCGACGTCCGCGTCACGGTCGTGCACCCGTACCCGCCCATGCCGGAGGACGTCACCACCTGGCGCACCGAGCTCGTCGAGCTCACGGAGAAGGTCCACGAGGACGAGGCGCCGCAGATCCTGGCGGGCGACTTCAACGCCGGCTACGACCACGCGACCTTCCGCGACCTGCTCGGCTCGCGCTTCCTGGACGCGACCCGCGAGTGGGGTGCGGGCCCGACCGTGACCTGGCCGGAGGGCAGCCGGGTTCCGGCGCTCTTCGCGCTGGACCACGTGGTGGTGGAGAAGGACATGCTCGTCTCCGACGTGGTGTCCATGCAGGTCCCCGGGACCGACCACCGGGCGCTGGTGGCGACCGTCGTCGTCGAATAGCACAGCGACACCGCGCGGGGAGCGCGGAACCGGCTTATGTTCGCAGTTGTGCCCACCCGTCAGATGCGCCTCGCGCCCGCCGCCACCGACGACGTGAGCGGTGCCCTCGCGGCTCTTCGCGCCGAGGTCGGCCTGCCCGCGATGTTCCCGCAGGACGTGCTCGAGGAGGCTCTCGCGGCCGCCGGGCACGACGTCTCCGCCGGCCGGACCGACCGCCGCGACATCGCGTTCGTCACCATCGACCCGCCCGGTTCCAAGGACCTGGACCAGGCGGTCCACGTGGAACAGTCCGGCGAGGGCTACGTGGTGCACTACGCCATCGCGGACCTGGGCGCGTTCGTGGCCCCGGGCGGCGCGATCGACGCGGAGGTGCACCGGCGCGGCATGACCGTCTACGGGCCGGACGCCCGCACGCCGCTCCACCCGAAGGTGCTGTCCGAGGGCGCGGCGAGCCTGCTGCCCGAGGAGGACCGCCCGGCCGTCCTGTGGACGGTGACCCTCGACGCGCGCGGCATCATCAAGGGCGCCGCGCTGGAGCGCGCGTACGTGCGCAGCCGCGAGCGGCTCACGTACGCCGAGGTGCAGTCGACCCTCGACGCGGGCACGGCGAGCGAGTCGCTGCAGCTCCTGGCCGACGTCGGCCGCCTGCGCCAGTCGCTGGAGCTCGCGCGCGGCGGCGTCTCGCTGTCGGTTCCCGAGCAGGAGGTGGAGCGGCGCGAGGACGGCACCTACACGCTGTCGTTCCGGCGCAACCTCCCGGTCGAGGAGTGGAACGCGCAGATCTCGCTGCTCACGGGCATCGCCGCCGCGCACCTCATGCGGGAGGCGGGCGTGGGCATCCTGCGCACCCTCCCCGAGGCCGACCCGCGCGACCTGGCCCGGCTGCACCGCACCGCGCGTGCGCTCGGCATCGACTGGCCGGACGACCTCCCGTACGCGCGCCTCGTCCCCACGCTCGTCTCGCGCATCCCCGAGCACGCGGCGTTCCTCAACGAGGCGACCACGCTCTTCCGCGGCGCCGGGTACGTCGCCTTCGGCATGCCGGGGCCCGACGGCGCAGTCGTGCCGACGCCCGAGAACACCCGGCACGCCGCCATCGCCGCCGACTACGCGCACGTCACTGCGCCGCTGCGCCGCCTCGTGGACCGGTACGCGACCGAGGTCTGCCTTGCCGTCTCCGCGGGCACCCCTGTGCCCCCGTGGGTGCTGGAGGCGCTGCCCGCCCTGCCCGCCGTCATGGCCGAGACCGGCCGCCGCGCCTCGTCGTTCGAGCGCGAGTGCGTGGACATCGTCGAGGCGTCGCTCCTCGCGGACCGCCTGGGCGAGGAGTTCGACGGCGTGGTGGTCGACGTCGACGACCAGGACAAGGAGCTGCAGCGGGGCGAGGTCGTGCTGCGCGACCCTGCGGTGCGGGCGCGCGTGGTGGGTCCCGCGCTGCCCCTGGGCGACGAGGTGCGGGTCCAGCTCGCCGAGGCCGACGTCGCCGAGCGGCGCGTGACGTTCACCCTTGGCGGTCCGCTGGCCGGCCGGGCGGCGGACGTCGCCGGTCGGGCCGAGCACCGAGCAGCCGGCGCGGCCGGCGTCCCGGAGCCCGGCGGACGGCGCGCGGCGCGGCGCGCCTCGGGCACGAGCGGCCGCGCCGCTACCCCGACGCCGGCCGACGGTCCGGTCTCCGCGCCCGAGGCCGTCGTGGAGCCGCGGGCACCGGAGCCGCACACGCAGGCGGAGCCGCGCCCGGCGCCGGGGCAGCACGCGGGCCCGGGGCTGCGCTCGCAGCACCAGGCCGAGCCGTGGAGCCGGCCCGAGCCCTTGCTCGCGCCCGAGCCGCTGCCGGTGTCCGAGCCGCTGCACGCGCGCCAGCCGTTCTCCGATTCGCAGCCAATGCCCCGATCGCAGCCGTTCCCCGCATCGCAGCCGCTGCCCGAACCGCAGCCCCGCCCTGAACCGCAGCTCCGGTCGCGGGCGGAGCGCCGGCGCTGGTCCGAGCCGGTGGTGGCCGCCGACCCGTGGCAGCGGCCGGAGCCGAGCCCCAGCCCGCAGCCTCGCCCGGTCCCGCGGCCGCGTCCGACACCGCAGCCGCGCCCCGAGCCCGCACCGCCGCAGCCGCAGCCGCAGCCACAGCCGCCCGCCTTCCGGCCGACGGTGTCCGAGGTCCCCCGTCGCGTGCGGCGCGCCGACTACCCGCCGATCAGCCGGCCGGTCCGGCCCCAGGTCCGGGACGAGATGCCGCTGTCGGAACCCTGGCCGCGACACGCGCCGGGCGCCGGGCCGCTGTCCCAGCCCGTGCCGGCGGTGCGGACGGGTGGCCTGCCGCGCGTCGTGCAGGTCGCGAGCTTTCCCTCCGTGGCCTCGCGCGAGCTGCCGATGGTCGTGGCGGCGGACCTGCTCGCGGTCGAGGGCCCGACGCCCGACGTGTACCGGTACTGAGGCGACGGTCGGCCATACTGACCCCATGACCAATGCTGTTCCTGGTGCCGCCTGGCGCGCGGGCGCCGTCGCCGTGCTCGGCGCGGCCCTGCTGACCGGCTGCACGTCGTCGGACGGCACGAGCAAGGCCATGTTCGTCGTGCCCGGCACCGACTTCACGAGCCTTGAGCAGTCCGGCTGGACGCGGCTCGGCGACTTCCTGGCGGTGCGGTAGTGCCCCCGCGGCGCCGGACCGACCCGGCAGTCGGACGCGCCGCCGTCGCCGTCTGGGCCCGGGGCGAGGCGGAGCGCCGGGACGTCACCACGGCCGTGCGGTTCACGCTGGAGGAGCTCGCCTCGGTCGCGCCGGGCAACTCCGTCGAGGTGCGCGTGCCGCCCGCGGGCGCTGTGCAGGCCGTGCCCGGGCCGCGGCACACGCGCGGCACCCCGCCGAACGTGGTCGAGACGGACCCGGAGACCTGGCTCGGCCTGGCCACGGGCACTCTCACCTGGGCGGACGTCGTCGCGGACGGGCGGGTGCGCGCCTCGGGCGACCGCTCCGACATCTCGCACCTGCTGCCGCTGACCGCCGGACGCCGGGCGGCGTCGGGGGCGGGCGGCGAGCCGGGCTCTCCGGTCCCACCCGGGTGAACCCTGCGCCGGCGGCGTGTACCGGGCGGTGATGTCGGTGACACCCGCTAGCCTCGGCGTCGATCTCGTGGCTCGGCCGCGGGCTGGTTCACCCGGCGCCGGGACCTCAGTTTTCCCGGCGGGTGCCCGACCGTAACCGCCGGTTCACGAGGCAGTGATTGGTTGGTGCCGCTCGTGCCGGACCGCCTGCGCAACTGATGCGCGCCCGGCCGCGGCGATGCCGCCGAGCACGTCGTCCAGCAGCAGTGCACTCCACCCCGACCCTCGGTCGGCTATTGCAGAAGGAGTCAGCGTGAGACCCAGCACGCTCCGGTCCCCGCGACCGCACCCCCGACCCCGTGGGAGAGCCGCCGTCGCCGTGGCCCTCTCCGCGGCGCTCACCGTGCCCGCGACGGCGGCCGTCGCCGCGCCCGCGGCCACCGCTGACGGCCCGGACTCCGGGCACGTCGTCATCAGCGAGGCCTACCTCGTGGGCGGCAGCTCCGGCCAGCCGTACCGCAACAAGTTCGTGGAGCTGTACAACCCGACGGACGAGCCGGTCAGCGTCGACGGCTGGTCGGTCCAGTACAAGTCCGCGACGGGCGCCTCGTTCTCCGGCATCACCGCGCTGAGCGGCACCATCGCCGCCGGCGGCCACTACCTGGTGCAGGGCGCCTCGAACGCCGCCAACGGCGAGCCCCTCCCCACGCCGGACGCCGTCGGCAGCCTCAACCTGAGCGGCACGGCGGGCGTCATCGCGCTCGCGTCGCAGGCCACCGCCGTCACGCCCGCCAAGGGCGCCGTGCCGGCCGCGGGCGCCGCGGGCGTCGTCGACCTGCTCGGCTACGGCACCGCCGACACGTTCGAGACCGCCCAGGGCCCGGCCGGCCAGGGCACCGGCGTGGTCGGATCGCTGGAGCGCACGGGCGACGCGGGCGACAACTCGGCGGACTTCGTGTTCGGCACCGAGGTCACCCCCACCAACGGCCAGGGCTCCGAGCCAGAGCCCAGCCCCAGCCCGTCCGTACCGACCGAGCCCGGCGAGGTCACCCCGATCGCGGAGATCCAGGGCACGGGCGACACCAGCCCGCTGGTCGGCGACACGGTCACGACGCAGGGCGTCGTCACCGCCGTCTACCCGACCGGTGGCTTCAACGGCCTCTACCTGCAGACCGCCGGCACCGGCGGCGGCGCGGACCCGACGCCCGGCGCGTCGGACGCCGTCTTCGTGTTCTCCGCGGCGGCCGCCGCCGACCTCTCGGCGGGCGACCACGTGGAGGTCACCGGCGTCGTGTCGGAGTTCAACGGCCTCACGGAGCTCACGCCGTCGGCGGGCGGCTGGACCGTCCTGGACGAGCCCGCGACGGTCGAGCCGACCGTGACCGCCTGGCCCGCCACCGCGGCCGGCCGCGAGGCGCTCGAGGGCATGCTGCTCGCGCCGCAGGGCGAGTTCACGGTGACGGACAACTACGACACCAACTACTACGGCACGGTCGGGCTGGCTGCGGGCGACAGCCCGCTGGTGCAGCCCACCACGGCGGGGCGTCCCGGTTCGGCGGAGTACGGCGCGCAGGTCGCGGACAACGCGGCGCGCGCCGTGCTGCTCGACGACGGCTCGTCCACGAACTACAACTCGACCGCGAACAAGTCGAAGCCGCTGCCCTACCTGACCGGCGGCGCGCCGCTGCGGGTGGGTGCGGCCGTCACGTTCACGCGCCCGGTCGTCCTGGACTACCGGTTCGACGCGTGGGGCTTCCAGCCGACGTCGGCCCTGACGCCGGACGTCGCCGACGCCGTGCAGCCCGCGACCTTCGAGAACACCCGCGAGGACGCGCCTGCCGAGGTGGGCGGCGACCTGGAGGTCGCGACGTTCAACGTGCTGAACTACTTCACCACCACGGGCGACGAGCTCACGGGCTGCACGTACTACACCGACCGCGCGGGTGACCCCGTCACCGTCTCGGGCGGCTGCGACGCCCGCGGCGCGGCCGAGGAGGAGGACCTGCAGCGGCAGCAGACCAAGATCGTCGCGGCGATCTCGGCGCTCGGCGCGGACGTCGTCGCGCTGCTGGAGATCGAGAACACCGCCTCGCTGGGTGGCCCCCGCGACCAGGCCCTGGGCGACCTGGTGGACGCGCTGAACGCCGCCGAGGGCGCCGGCACGTGGGCCTACGTGGCCTCCCCGACCGAGGTGCCCGACGCCGAGGACGTCATCCGCAACGCCTTCATCTACCGGACCGCCACCGCGGAGCCGGTCGGTGGCTCGACGATCCTCGTCGGCGACGAGGCGTTCCAGAACGCCCGTCAGCCGCTGGCCCAGACGTTCCAGCCCGCGGACGGCGCCGCCGGCGCCGGTGACGACGTCGTGGTCATCGCGAACCACTTCAAGTCGAAGGGCTCGGCCGGACCGTGGCCCGGCGACGCCGACCAGGGCGACGGCCAGGGCGCGTCGAACGAGTCCCGCACCCGCCAGGCGACGTCCCTCGCGGCGTTCGCCGAGGACCGGGCCGCTGCGGCCGGGACCGACAAGGTGCTGCTCGTCGGTGACTTCAACTCGTACGAGCAGGAGGACCCGATCGAGGTCCTCACCGAGGCCGGGTACACCGACCTCGGCCCCACCACGGGCGAGTACTCGTACAACTTCGACGGCATGGTCGGCTCGCTCGACCACGTGCTGGCCTCCCCGGCCGCGGCCGAGGCCGTGTCCGGTACGGACATCTGGAACATCAACGCGTACGAGCCGGTGGCGAACGAGTACAGCCGCTACAACTACAACGCGACGATCCTCTACGACGAGACGCCCTTCCGGTCGTCCGACCACGACCCGGTCCTGGTGGGCCTGGACCTGGGCGACACCACCACCGAGCCCGGCTCGGTGGACCTGGACCTCGTGGCGATCAACGACTTCCACGGCCGCATCGACGGCAACACCGTGAACTTCGCGGGCACCGTGGAGCAGCTGCGGGCGCAGAACCCCGAGGGCACCGCGTTCGTCTCGGCCGGTGACAACATCGGCGCCTCGCTGTTCGCCTCCGCGCTGCAGCAGGACCAGCCGACGATCGACGTGCTGAACGCGCTGGGCCTGAAGACCTCCGCGGTCGGCAACCACGAGTTCGACCAGGGCATGTCCGACCTGACCGGCCGCGTCACCGACGCCGCCGACTGGGACTACCTCGGCGCCAACGTCTACGACGAGGCGACCGGGGAGCCGGCCCTGCCCGAGTACCAGGTGGTCCCGGTGAACGGTGTCGACGTCGGCTTCGTCGGCGTGGTCACCGAGGAGACGCCCACGCTGGTCACGCCCTCGGGCATCGAGGGCCTGGAGTTCGGCGACCCGGTCGAGGCGCTGAACCGTGTCACCGACGAGCTGCTCGACGGCGACGCCGCGAACGGCGAGGCGGACGTGGTCGTGGCTCTCGCGCACGACGGCGCGAGCGCGGGCACGCCCGACGGCGCCACCCTGGAGGAGGAGATCGCCGCCGGCGGCCCCTTCGCCGACCTCGTGCAGAACACCGACCCGCGCGTCGCGGCCATCTTCACCGGCCACACGCACAAGCAGTACGCGTGGGACGCCCCGGTCCCGGGTGCGGCGGGGGAGACCCGGCCGATCATCCAGACCGGCAACTACGGCGAGTTCCTGGGCCACGTCTCCCTCACCGTGGACACGGAGACGTTCGACGTCACCGACTACACGGTCGAGAACGTGGCGCGCACGACGACCCCGGCCGCGGAGCTGATCGCGACGTACCCGGCAGTCGCCGAGGTCGACTCGATCGTGGACGCCGCGCTGGCCGAGGCCGAGCAGATCGGCGCGCAGCCGATCGGCAAGGTCACGGCCGACGTGACCACGGCGTTCGCGGGCGGCTCGTACACCGACGGCGGCTACGCCGGCGGCAACCGGGACGACCGCGCGTCGGAGTCGGCGCTCGGCAACCTCGTGGCGAACTCGCTGCGCGACTCGCTCTCCGCGGACGAGCGGGGCGGCGCCGACATCGGCGTCGTCAACCCGGGCGGCCTGCGCAACGAGCTCTACTTCGGCGAGGACGGGATCATCACCTACGCCGAGGCCAACGCCGTGCTGCCGTTCGTCAACAACCTGTGGACGATCACGCTCACGGGTGCGCAGCTCGACACCCTGCTCGAGGAGCAGTGGCAGACGGACGCGAACGGCAACCGCCCGTCGCGCCCGTACCTGGCGCTGGGGCTGTCCGACAACGTGTCGTACACCACGACCACGGCCGACCCGAACGCGACGCCGGGCGACAACGTCTCGTCGATCACGATCGACGGCGTGCCCGTGGACCCCGCCGCGGAGTACCGGATCGCGACGTTCTCGTTCCTGATCTCGGGCGGCGACAACTTCCGGGCCTTCACCGAGGGCACGGACGGTCGCGACTCGGGTCTGGTGGACCGTGACGCCTGGATCACGTACCTCAAGGACTCGGCCCCGGTCACGCCGAGCTTCGCCCGCACCCGCACGGTGGCCTCGGCGCTGCCGGGCACGGTCCAGGCCGGCACGGCGACGACGGTCGGCCTGTCCGGCCTGAACCTGACCTCGCTCGGGGCACCGCAGAACACGGGCGTCGAGACGTTCCTGGTCCCGTCGGGCGGCGCCCCGTCGGACGGCGTCCCGCTCGGCACCGGCACGGTGACGAACGGCGCGACGTCGACGTCGGTCACCATCCCGGCGAACACCGCCGCCGGCCAGTACCAGCTCGTGGTGCAGGCGTCGCCGTCGGGCACCACGGCCCGGCTGCCGATCACCGTCGAGGCCGCGGAGCCCGAGGAGCCGCAGGCTCCCGCGTGGGTGCCGTGGAAGCTCTACTGGTGGGGTGACACCGTGTCCTACAAGGGCAAGGTCTACGAGGCGACCCGGCCGACGATCCTCCAGATCCCGGGCTTCAAGAAGCACGGTCCCTGGAAGCTGATCGGCTGACCTGAGATGGGCCGCTCCGCCGGCCGGGGGGTGTCTGGGCCCGAGGCCCCCTACCCCCCCCCACTCTTTTTCCCCCCCCCCCCCCCCCCTCTCTTCTCCGTCTTGCCTCGAACACGTCCCCCCCTCATTTACGACAAACACCCCC
>NZ_JBHWLR010000008.1:0-6915 GCF_042731755.1 Promicromonospora sp. NPDC059942 | reverse complement strand
TCCCCTCACACACCCGGCCGGTTGTCGTTTCCCCCGTGGCCACGGCTTTCGGCCGGTGCGGCCGGGACGCGTACCCTGGGTGGCGTGAGTGAGACCCAGGCAGCCAGCGACTCCGCCGACGACGTGGAGGTGCGCGACGTCGTCGACCCGGCGACCGTGCGCCGCGCCCCGCGGTACAAGGCCTTCTTCCTGACCGGCGCGCTGGTCGGCGTCGTGCTCGGCCTGCTCCTGTCGTTCTACCTGGTCAGCTCGCCGTCGGCCGCCGGGCTGATGAAGCCCGGCGTCTACGTCACGGTGCTGACCGCCTTCGTCACGATGGTGACCACCCTGCTGGCGGGCCTGTTCGCGGTGATCGCGGACCGCCGGAGCCTGCGCGGCCGCTGACGCGGAGGTCACATGCGAGGCCGGTCACGGACATCCGGCCGCATGGGATACTCGGAACATGCCTCTGCGCGGAGATGGCCGACTCAACCACGACCTCATGCCCGGCGAGAAGGGCCCCCAGGACGCATGTGGCGTCTTCGGGGTCTGGGCACCCGGTGAGGAGGTCGCCAAGCTCGCGTACTTCGGTCTGTACGCCCTCCAGCACCGCGGACAGGAGTCCGCGGGCATCGCCACCAGCAACGGTGAGCAGATCCTCGTCTACAAGGACATGGGACTCGTCTCCCAGGTCTTCGACGAGACAGCCCTGAACGCACTGACCGGCCACATCGCCGTCGGGCACTGCCGGTACTCCACCACCGGTGGCGTGACCTGGGAGAACGCCCAGCCGACGCTTGGCGCCACGGCGTCGGGCACGGTGGCCCTGGGCCACAACGGCAACCTGACCAACTCGGCCGAGCTCGTCAACCTCGTGGCCGAGCGCTACGGCGCCCAGCGCCGCGGCGAGCTCGCCCGCGGCAACACCACGGACACGGCCCTGATCACCGCGCTCTTCGCGGGCGACGCCGACCACACGCTGGAGGCCACGGCCCTCGAGGTGCTGCCGCGGCTCCGCGGGGCGTTCTCCCTGGTCTTCATGGACGAGAACACCCTGTACGCGGCGCGTGACCCGCAGGGCGTGCGCCCCCTGGTGCTCGGCCGCCTCGACCGCGGCTGGGTGGTCGCCAGCGAGACCCCGGCCCTCGACATCGTGGGCGCGTCCTACGTGCGCGACGTCGAACCCGGCGAGCTCATCTGCATCGACGCCGACGGCATGCGCTCCGTGCGCTTCGCCCAGGCCGAGCGGGCAGCCTGCGTCTTCGAGTACGTGTACCTGGCCCGGCCGGACAACACCATCAACGGCCGCTCGGTGCACGCCGCGCGCGTCCAGATGGGCCGCACCCTGGCACGCGAGCACCCCGTCGAGGCCGACCTCGTGATCCCGACGCCGGAGTCCGGCACGCCGGCGGCCGTCGGGTACGCCGCGGAGTCGGGCATCCCGTTCGGACAGGGCCTCACCAAGAACGCCTACGTCGGCCGCACGTTCATCCAGCCGTCCGACACGCTGCGGCAGCTCGGCATCCGCCTGAAGCTCAACCCGCTGCGCGAGGTGATCAAGGGCAAGCGCCTGGTGGTCGTGGACGACTCGATCGTGCGCGGCAACACCCAGCGCGCCCTGATCCGCATGCTGCGGGAGGCGGGCGCGGCCGAGGTGCACGTGCGCATCTCGTCGCCGCCGGTCAAGTGGCCCTGCTTCTACGGCATCGACTTCGCGTCGCGCGCCGAGCTCATCGCGAACGGCCTGGCGGTCGAGGAGATCGGCCAGTCGCTCGGCGCCGACAGCCTCGGCTACATCACCACAGAGGGCATGATCGCCGCGACCGAGCAGCCGAGCTCGCAGCTCTGCGCCGCCTGCTTCACGGGCAAGTACCCGATCGAGCTGCCCCCGGACGACCAGCTCGGCAAGCACCTCCTGGAGCAGGCGGAGCTGCCGCTCGGCCAGCCCGAGGACGGGCTCAAGCAGCTCACCGTGAGCACCGGCGGCTCGACCGCGCTCGACCACCCGTGACCCACGTACACCACCCGAACGACGCAGGAGCACCCGTGACTTCCGAAGGCCTGACGTACGCCGCCGCAGGCGTGGACACCGAGGCGGGCGACAAGGCCGTCGAGCTCATGAAGGACGCCGTGCGGCGCACGCAGGGCCCGGCCGTGCTCGGCGGGGTGGGCGGATTCGCCGGCCTGTACGACCTGTCGGCCTTCAAGGGCTACCGCGCGCCGCTGCTGGCGACGTCCACGGACGGCGTCGGCACCAAGGTCGCGATTGCGCAGGCCATGGACAAGCACGACACCATCGGGTTCGACCTGGTGGGCATGGTCGTGGACGACATCGTCGTGATGGGGGCCAAGCCGCTCTTCATGACCGACTACATCGCCACGGGCAAGGTCGTGCCGGAGCGGATCGCGGACATCGTGCGCGGCATCGCCCAGGCGTGCGAGGTGGCCGACACGGCCCTGGTGGGCGGCGAGACGGCCGAGCACCCGGGCCTCCTGGACCCGGACGAGTACGACGTCGCCGGCGCCGCCACGGGCATCGTGGAGGCCGACAAGGTGCTGGGCCCGGACCGGGTGCAGCCCGGTGACGTGCTGATCGCCCTCGCCTCCAGCGGCCTGCACTCCAACGGGTACTCCCTGGTGCGCGCCGTGATCAAGCACGCGGGCTGGGCGCTGGACCGGCACGTGGACGACCTGGGGCGCGCCCTGGGCGAGGAGCTCCTGGAGCCCACGCGCGTCTACGCCTCGGACTGCCTGGCGCTGGCCGCCGACGAGGCGGCGCAGGTCCACGCCTTCACGCACGTGACGGGCGGCGGGCTGGCGGCCAACCTGGCGCGCGTGCTGCCCGCCGGGCTCGTGGCGACGGTCGACCGCGCGTCCTGGGACGTGCCCGCCGTGTTCCAGATGGTGCGCAGCCTCGGCGGCGTGCCGCGGCGCGACCTGGAGAACACCCTGAACCTGGGTGTCGGCATGGTGGCCGTGGTGGGCGCCGACGGCGCTGACGCGGCGCTGGCCCGGCTGTCCGCGCTGGGCGTGCCGGCATGGACGCTGGGCAGCGTGGAGACCTTGGACGCCTCGACGGCACAGGAAGACCTGGTCGCGGGAACGAAGGGTGTGTCCGGCGGCGCGGTCAGGCTGGTGAACGACTACCGCTGAGGCGGTGGCAGACCGGTCCGAGGACCAGGCCTGGGGGCCGGCGCAAACGCGCCGGCACCCTCAGCGCGTGTTGCCGTCCTGGTCCGCCCAGTCGGAGTACCTGTTGTCGTACTCCTCGTCCTCCGAGGAATCCCACCGCGACTGTGTCGCAACATCCGTGCGGGAGTCTCCGCTGAGCTCCTGCTCGAGGGCGTGATAATTGGTGTCCGGGCTGTAGTACTTCAGCTCGCGAGCAACCTTGGTCTGCTTAGCCTTCTGACGGCCGCGGCCCATGGCTCCGACCCCCCTCAACGTAGGAGCGGGGCGGCACCGTGCATGGACGTGCGGCCCCGTAGCGTTTCGTCTGTCCAGGTTCCAACGTTACATGCTGGTACGGCGTTTCTTCCAGTCCGTGGACGTGATTCGTCCCATCCGCCGATGTGACATTGGAGTCGTTCCGACCCCCTTGCCGACTTGTTCCGACTGGTCCCCCGACCACCCCTTGACCGATACATGGCATTTCTGAGGTAGACGGCGCTCCGGGTGCGGCTCCGGACCCACGGCTACCGGGCGATGCCGCCCGGGTGTCCCGACGGTCCGGTCCGGCGCTTTGCCGAGTCCTGGCGGGCGTCCGGGGCCTGTTCGAGCCCGCCCTCGGGTCGGCGCGCGTGCTGCCCGGAGGAGCGGCGAAATGTCGGCGTCGGCGTGTCGCACGTGTCCGAGACTCGCCCGAAACGGGCGCGCGTGGCGAGTGGCGGAGAAAGTGAGGGAATAAACCCCGTCCCCAAGTCGCCTAAATCCCGTTTGCTGCTAACAATGGTGCAAGAGCGGGTGTCGTCAACCGCCTGGTACGGCCAGGCCGGCACCGTTCCGGAGGAGGTGCGGGGATGTCCATCCACGGAGAATCCGAGGTCCTGCTCACGCCTGCCGAGGTAGCGAGCTTGTTCCGTGTTGACCCCAAGACAGTAACGCGTTGGGCAAAAGCGGGAAAGCTCTCGTCGATCCGGACACTTGGCGGTCACCGCCGCTACAAGGAGTCCGAGGTTCGGGCGCTGCTCGGTGCGGCAGCGGACAGCTCGGGCGACACCGACAACTAGTCGGGCGTCGTTGACGGATTGGTCGGCAGGTAGGACGAAGGCGCGCCGGGTGCTGCCCCCCAGCTCAGCCCCGCGCGCGCCTGAGCACAGCGGTCACGACCACAGCGGTGCCGATGGCCACGAGCCCGATCGCGGCACCGATCACAACCTTGGCGTTGCGGGCCCGGCGCGGATCTTGCGCCGGGCCGTTCTTGTGCCCGCCGTTCTTGTTCCCGAAGGCTCCGGCGGCCATGGCGCCGGCGTCGCTCGCGGCCTGCTTGGCCTCGTGGGCGATGCGTGACGCCTGGTACCCCGGGCTGAGGCGGGTGGTGAGCTCGTCGATGGACGCGGCGAGGTCGGCGCGGGTGCGGAGCACCTCGGCCTCGAGCTCGCGGCTGCTGGGCGTGGGCGGCGGTGTCGGAGTGCTCATCGCTGCATCCCCTCCTTGATCGACGTGATGTCGTCCTTGACGCGCTGGACGCTCTCGGGCGGGTTCGTGGCCTTCTTCAGGAGCTGGGCGCCCGCGAGCGCCAGGATGATCACGACGAGCACCATGAAGCCGCCGATGGCGAGTGCCGACAGCCAGAGGGGCCACACCGTGCCGAGCCCGTACACGGCCGCCAGGAGCAGCACGCCGGCGGCGTACGCGAGGATCAGGAGCGCCACGACGAGCAGTCCGATGCCGATGCCGGACTTCTTGGCCTTCTCGGCGAGCTCCGCCTTGGCCAGCTCGATCTCGGCACGGACGAGGCGTGAGGCCTGCTCTGAGACCTGCTCGACCAGCTTGCCCAGGGAGAGCGGCTGCCCGGGTCCTGGCGTGCTCTCCGGGCCGCTTCCTGCCGTTCCTGCCTGGCCGTCGATCTTCACGTCGTCGATCATCTGCCCTCCCGTGCCGCCGGATTCGGCCTGCGCCGCTGAAGACAACTCAACAGGCCAAGAGCTCATGGGGCAATTCCTGGCGCGGCGTGGCTTCCAGTAAAGGCATGAAGGGGATCACTCGCCAATGCGCAATTGCTGGAAGGAATTGCCTCAGACCGGCCGCCGCGCGCTGTTCGCCGGCGTCGGCTTAAGGGACCTGGGGAATCTTCACGCAGGACGTCGAGATCGTCCCAGGGCGATCAGAGAGCCGCCGCGAAGATGCCCGCGGTCACCAGCCAGATCGCGTAGGCGGCGGCCGCCACGGCGATCATGATGCCGCTCTTCGCACCCGTCGAGAGGCTGCTCCCGGCGATCCTGAAGTTGACGATGACCGCGAGCACCGCGACCAGTGCACCCAGGAGCCCACCGAACGCGACGAGCAAGATCGGCAGCATGCCGATCACGCGGACGACCACAGGAGCGGGTTCGACCGCGAGATACGTCTCGCCGTTCACCTCGACGGGCGGCACCGACGCGAACAGGGCAGTGCGTCCGAGCGTCGCGACAACAGGGTGGCCGTCCGTGCCCTGCAGGGTGAAGGCCCGCTTGCCGGCGCTCGGTGCCTTGCTGCCGTCGACGGTCAGGTAGCTGCGCCCCCACCAGATGTCGGGAACGAGCGCGATCTGTCCGGTGGTGCCGGGAATGGTGAGTGCGTGGGAAGCCATGGGCGGGAAACTACCAGGGTCTTCCGGGCCAACCTGCCGCGCACGGTTCCGTCCCGGCCAGAGTTGCTCGGGGCAAAAGAAGAACCCCCGGACCTCAAGGGTTCCGGGGGTTCTTCGCTGTGGCTCCGACCGGCGTCGATCCGGTGACCTTTCGATTTTCAGTCGAACGCTCTACCAACTGAGCTACAGAGCCCTAGCGCGAACGCCCGGATAGTCGAGACCGACAATCCGGGCGCCTCTCGCGCGACCCTGACGGGACTTGAACCCGCGACCTCCGCCGTGACAGGGCGGCGCGCTAACCAACTGCGCTACAGGGCCATGATCGCTACCCGCGATCGGGGGGCTTGTTTCGAGCCGTGAGTACCCTAACCCACCGCGGGCCAGAACCTGAAATCAGATCCGGGCACCAGGTGGATGACCTGCCTCACAGCAGACGAAACCCGGCTCTAGCGAGCCGTTCCGTACCCCCAACGGGATTCGAACCCGTGCTACCGCCGTGAAAGGGCGGGGTCCTAGGCCGCTAGACGATGGGGGCCAAGACCGGGCAAGTCTACAGGCGGTCGGCTGCTCCGCCGCACGTCGGGGGTCGCGTCCGGGACGTGTCGCGCGTCGGGGATGATGGGTGCGTGGTGGAGATGACGCGGGAGGACTTCGAGACGGCCGTCAGCGAGGGGCTGGACCTCGTGCCGCCCGATCTCGCGGCGCAGATGGACAACGTGGTGGTGCTCGTCGAGGACGACGCGCCCGCGGACGATCCCGAGCTCCTGGGCCTCTACGAGGGCGTGCCGCTCACGGAGCGCGACCACATGTGGGCCGCGGGGGCGCTGCCGGACCGCATCACCATCTTCCGGAACCCGACCCTCGCGATCTGCGACACGCGCGAGGACGTCGTCGAGGAGGTGGCCGTGACCGTGGTCCACGAGATCGCCCACCACTTCGGCATCGACGACGACCGCCTGCACGAGCTCGGCTGGGACTGAGCCGACAGAGCCCCGGGGGGGGGGGGGGAGGGGGGGGGCAAAGACGAGAGAGGAACCCCCCCCCCCCCCCCGCCGCGACCGTCCCGTCCGCCTGGGGCGAGCTCGCCCGCGCCACGACCACGCTGACGGACGGCGAGATCCTGGTCCACGACTGGTACGCCGCGG
>NZ_JBHWLR010000007.1:314335-331245 GCF_042731755.1 Promicromonospora sp. NPDC059942 | reverse complement strand
GCATTGACTATCAAGCACACTGTTGAGTTCTCAAACAACCGACGCACACCGTCAGATTAGCGACTCTTCTTGTTCGCTTCCCTGTCCGGGGCAGTGACTTAAACTTACCAGGCCCTTTCGGACTTTTCCAAATCCCCGCCGGCCCGCTGGGCCGAGAGAATTCTTCGAGCAACCGAAGGAATTCTGATCCCATTTTTCGCCGACCATTCAGAACGCGAATCCTGATGATCTGCAGAGGAAGGGAAACCATCCGAACCGGACCGCGACTCGCACCGCGTCATCCTCGTTCGGAGGCAACCTCTGTAACTTACCCTACCACGCTCCCCGGCGCAAGCATCCTGGTCAGGATCCCTACATCGAGGCGCCTGTTCGGCAAGCCCACCCCAGAAACGAAGCGCACGAAGCTACCTCGAAGATCTGGAGTGGTTCCCGCCCCGGGACCGGCCAGTCACGCTCTTCGCGTTTCCTGTCCGTACCTCCCTGCCGGGCGAACAACGAGAACATTACGTCAGCCCGCAGGAGCCGTCAAAGCCAGGGCGCGTGACGGCTGACACAGATGCGCTGTTCACCAGGTGTTTTTCCAAGAGGGCATCAGGTCCGCACGCGCCGGAGCCATGTCAGACCGGCCCATCGGCCCCCGTCCGCGGCTCGTTGCCCGGGCGTAGACCAAGAACTCTCCCGGTCGGCCATGTCTGCGTAATCTTTGGTTCAGATTTCGCCATCCGCCCTGAAGGGCAGAAGCACGGCGTCGCCGGCACGGCCGCGCCACGCAGCCGGAAGCCGCAAGCGCCTGCCGCTAGCCCAGGCGGAGCCCGAGCAGCTCCTCGAGCTCCCCGTGCGTGACCCCGTACGTCTCGACGACGCGTGCGGCCCCGCCGCCCGGAACCCCGGGTCCGACGTCGATCACCGCGATGTCGCTGTAGACACGGGACACGCAGCCCACCCCGGTGAGCGGCAGCGTGCACTCGGGCACCAGCTTGGGCTGACCGTCCTTGGTCAGCAGGGTCATCATGACGACGCTCCGCCGGGCGCCCACCGCGAGGTCCATCGCTCCGCCCACCGCGGGCACCGCCCCCGGCCGGCCCGTGGACCAGTTCGCGAGGTCCCCCGACGTCGACACCTGGAACGCCCCCAGCACGCACACGTCGATGTGTCCGCCGCGCATCATGGCGAACGAGTCGGCCTGGTGGAAGTACGAGGCGCCGGGAAGCTCGGTCACGGGGACCTTGCCCGCGTTGATCAGCTCGGGGTCCGCGGCGTCCCGCTCCGGCGACGGGCCCATCCCGAGCAACCCGTTCTCCGTATGGAGCGTGATGCCCGAGCCGGCGGGGAGGTGGTCGGCCACGAGCGTCGGCAGGCCGATGCCCAGGTTCACGTAGGAGCCCGGCGCGATGTCGGCGGCCACCCGTGCCGCCAGCTGCGCCCTGGACAGAGGAGACCCGCTCCGCGAGCCCGGCGGGACCGTCTCGGCGCTCATGAGGCCGAACCCCGGGCTCCGGCCTGCGCGCCCGCCAGCGTCGTCACGCTGTCGATCGCCAGGACGGCGTCGACGTATATACCGGGGGTCACCACGGTCTCGGGGTCGATCGACCCGACCGGCACCACCTCCCGCACCTGCGCAACGGTCCGCCGGGCGGCCGTGGCCATGACGGGGCCGAAGTTCCGGGCCGTCCTGCGGTAGACGAGGTTCCCGACGCCGTCGGCCCGGAAGGCCTTGACCAGCGCGACGTCGGCAGGGAGCGGCGACTCGAAGACCATCGGGACGCCGTCGACCACGCGCGTCTCCTTGCCCTCGGCGAGGGGCGTGCCGAAGCCCGTGGGCGTGAAGAAGCCGCCGAGGCCGGCGCCGGCCGCCCGGATCCGCTCGGCCAGGTTGCCCTGCGGCACCAGCTCCAGCTCGATCTCGCCCGCGCGGTACGCGGCGTCGAAGTGCCACGAGTCCACCTGCCGCGGGAACGAGCACACGATCTTGCGCACCCGGCGCTCCAGGATCAGCCGGGCCAGCGCGTCCTCGCCGTTGCCCGCGTTGTTGGAGACGACGACGAGATCGGCGGCGCCCTGCTCCAGGAGTGCCTCGATCAGCTCCACCGGCTGCCCTGCCGGCCCGAAGCCGCCGATCATCACGGTCGAGCCGTCGGCGACGTCGCCCACCGCCTCCAGGGCGGTCGGCGCCACCTGGACGGTCATGCGGCGGCCCGCGCGTTCTCGAGGACCACGGCCACACCCTGGCCGACGCCGATGCAGATCGCGGCCACTCCCCAGCGCTGCCGCTCGACGACCAGCCGGCGGGCGAGCGTGCCGAGGATCCGGGTGCCGGAGGCGCCCAGCGGATGCCCGAGCGCCGTCGCGCCGCCCCAGGCGTTCACGATCTCCGGGTCGACGTCCCACGCGTCGACGCAGACGAGCGACTGCGCGGCGAACGCCTCGTTGAGCTCGACGGCGCCGACGTCGGCCCAGCCGATGCCGCTCTTCGCGAGCGCGCGCTCGGCGGCTGCCACGGGGGCGTAGCCGAAGTCCTGCGGCTCGTTCGCGACCGCGGCACGGCCCGCGATCCGGGCCAGCGGTTCCAGGCCGGTGAGGCCCGCCGCCGCCTCGGAGCCGATCAGGGCGGCGCTGGCGCCGTCCGTCAGCGGGGAGGCGTTGCCAGCGGTGATGGTGCCGCCGTCCGACCGGAAGGAGGGCTTGAGCGCGGCCAGCTTCTCCAGGGTGCCGTCCGGGCGGACGGGCTCGTCACGGTGCAGGTCCGTCCCGGGCACGGCGGTGACCAGGTCGTCGTAGCGGCCCGCCTCCCAGGCCGCGTGCGCCAGGCGGTGGCTGCGCAGGGCGAACTCGTCCTGCCGCTCACGCGTGACGCCGTACTTCTCGCGCAGCCGCTCGGTCGCCTCGCCGAGGGAGACCGTCCAGTCCGGCTGCATCCGCTTGTTGACCAGGCGCCAACCCAGCGTGGTCGACACCAGCTCGGCGCCTCCCGCGGGGTAGGCCCGCTCCGGCTTGGGCAGCACCCACGGCGCGCGGCTCATGGACTCGACCCCGCCGGCCACGACGACGTCGGCGTCGCCGGTCTCCACGGCACGGGCCGCCTGCACGGCGGCGTCGAGCGACGAGCCGCACAGCCGGTTGACCGTCACCCCGGGTACCGACAGCGGCAGCCCGGCCAGCAGCACCGCCATCCGCGCCACGTTCCGGTTCTCCTCGCCGGCGCCGTTCGCGTTGCCGAGGATCACGTCGTCGATCCGAGCGGGGTCCAGCCCGGGCGCCCGGCGCACCTGCTCGCCGACGACGAAGGCCGCCAGGTCGTCCGGCCGCACCCCCGCGAGAGCGCCGCCGTAGCGGCCGAAGGGTGTCCGCACGGCGTCGTAGACGAATGCCTGTCCCATCGATCCACACCTCTGCCCGTTCGCAGTGCGCACACAAGTTCCGTATGCGTACGCCCACCGTAACAGCCGGGCTCAGGCGCGGGTACGGGCCAGATCCGCCTCGATCTCGCCGGCCGCGCGCAGCAGTGCCGGCAGGAACTCGGACACCAGCTCGTCGACGGCACCACGGCGTACGGGGGCGGACACATTCACCGCGCCCACCACGCGGCCGGCCCGGTCCCGCAGGGGTGCCGCCAGGGACCGCAGACCCTCCTCGAGCTCCTGGTCGACGAGGGCCCAGCCCTGACCCCGCACCCGGTCCAGCTCCGCGCGCAACAGGTCCCGGTCGACGATCGTGTGCGGGGTGAGCGCCTCCAGGGCGACGGCGCCCAGGAAGTCGTCGCGGTCGCGGTGGGGCAGGTGCGCCAGGACCGCGCGCCCCATGGAGGTGGCGGACGCCGGGAACCGCGTACCCACCTGGATCGCAGCCGACATGATCCGGTGCGTGGCGACCCGGGCGACGTAGACGATCTCCGCGCCGTCGAGCACCGCGACCGACGACGACTCCCCGACGTCCTCCGCGAGGCGCTCCAGGTGCGGCTGGGCCACCTCCGGCAGGGTCAGGCTCGACAGGTAGGCGTACCCGAGCTCGAGCACCTGGGGACGCAGGGCGAACACGCGTCCGTCCGTGACGACGTAGCCGAGCTCCACCAGGGTGTGCAGGAAGCGTCGGGCCGCCGCGCGGCTGAGCGCGGCCTCGCGGGCCACCTCGCTCAGGGTCATCCGCGCCCGCTCGGGGCCGAACGCGCGGATCCCGGCCAGCCCACGCTCCAGGGACTGCACGAACTCACCCGACCGGGTTCCGCCGTCCTGCGCGATCTCGCTCATCTCGGGTTCCTCCATGCCGTCGGCGCGTCCGCCTCGCATCCTGGCCGAGCATCCGGTCGCCCGCACCAGGTCGCCCCGTGCGTCCTGGGAACTGCGCCTTTGGCAGCACGCCCGCCCGGGCCTCCCCTGGTCCGACGGCGGAACGCACCGTTGAGCCCCGACGCCCGCAACCCTGGTCGTTCTCCGAACGGGTGTGCCGCGAGTGAAGGTAGCGATGTGCCGGAGGCCCGGTCAATGGTTCGGTGGCGCCGGTCTCGACCGTGACCGGATCGCGATGTGTTCCGGCGTCGCGACGTACACCGGAAAACGACGAGGCCCCGGTCAGCGTTTCCGCTGGCCGGGGCCTCGTTCCTGCTGTGCGCCCGAAGGGATTCGAACCCCCAACCTTCTGATCCGTAGTCAGATGCTCTATCCGTTGAGCTACGGGCGCTCGTCGTACCAACTGCTGTCTGCCTGCCGTTCACACGGCCGACCGACGAGAACATTACCGCCTGTTCGGCGCGGGCCCAAACTCAAATCCGCGCTTCCCGACGAGAACTCCGTCACAGCCCTGAACCTGCGTGCCGAAGCCTCTCACAGAAAAGGCCCCGGGCGTCACGCGCGGCCGGGACCTTCCTGGCGGAGACGGAGGGATTTGAACCCTCGAACGGGTTGCCCCGTTACCACCTTAGCAGGGTGGCGCACTAGACCTGACTATGCGACGTCTCCTCGCGACAGCTTCTACCCAGGCAGGGCGATGCCGCGCGGCCCAGGCTACCTGGCGCACGGCGACCTGAGCAAAGTGGGACGGCCGGCAGCACGCGGGACAGGGCGACATCCGCGAGATCCTGCCGATTTTCCCTCCGAGCCGAGACGGCCCGGGACGTGCGCCGGACGCCCTCGCCTGGGTCCGGGCGGCGTCCGGCAGCGTATTTCATACAGCGTCAATAACGGGTACATTCGCGGTCATGGACTACGACGTCTTGGTGATCGGCTCGGGTTTCGGCGGCAGCGTTGCTGCCCTCCGCCTCACGGAGAAGGGCTACAGGGTGGGTGTGCTCGAGGCGGGCCGCCGGTTCGAGGACGACGAGTTCGCCAAGAACTCCTGGCACCTCAGGCAGTTCCTCTGGGCGCCGGCCCTGGGGTGCTACGGCATCCAGCGCGTGCGCCTGCTGCGCAACGTGCTGTGCCTGACGGGCGCGGGCGTGGGCGGCGGGTCGCTGGTGTACGCCAACACCCTCTACCGCCCCCTGGACCCCTTCTACGCTGACTCCGCCTGGTCCCACATCACCGACTGGAAGTCCGAGCTCGCGCCGTACTACGACCAGGCGGAGCGCATGCTCGGCGTCGTCCGGTACCACGGCCGCTCGCCCGCGGACGACGTCATCCGGGGCGTCGCGGACGACATGGGCGTGGGCGAGACGTTCCGGCCCACCCGGGTGGGTGTGTACTTCGGGCCGGGCGGCGCGGAGGCGCCGTCGCCGGGCCGCCGGGCCGCCGACCCGTTCTTCGGCGGGGCCGGACCGGAGCGGACGGGCTGCATCGAGTGCGGCGAGTGCATGACCGGCTGCCGGCACGGCGCCAAGAACACCCTGGTCAAGAACTACCTCTACCTCGCGGAGCGCGCGGGCGCCGAGGTGCACCCGCTGACCACGGCCGACGTCGTCCGGCCGCGGGCAGAGACGGAGGGCGGCGGCTACGAGATCCGCACCCACCGCACCGGCAGGAGGTGGGCCGGGCGGCGCACGTTCACGGCGAAGCAGGTCGTGTTCGCCGCCGGCACCCTCGGCACGCAGCGCCTGCTGCACGCCATGAAGGACGCCGGCACGCTGCCGGGCCTCTCGCACCGGCTCGGGCACCTCACCCGCACCAACTCCGAGGCGCTGCTGGGCGCGATGACGCACAAGGTCGGCTCGACCGACTACTCGCGCGGGCTCGCGATCACGTCGTCGTTCTACCCGAACGAGAGCACCCACATCGAGCCCGTGCGCTACGGCCACGGCTCCAACGTCATGGCGGCGCTCCAGCACATCCTGGTCGACGGCGGACCGCACCGGTTCTTCCGCTGGTTCGGTGAGATGGGCAAGAACCTCAGGTGGCTGCCGGTGCTGATGGACTGGCGCCGCTGGTCCGAGCGGACGGTCATCGCCCTGGTCATGCAGGCCCACGACAACTCGCTGACCACGCTCACCCGGCGGTCGCCGTTCGGCCGGTACATGACCTCCCGGCAGGGCACCGGCGCACCCAACCCGAGCTGGATCCCGGAGGGCCACGAGGCGGTGCGCCGCATGGCGGACAAGATGGGCGACGACGGCGTGGAGGGCATCGCGGGCGGCACGATCGGCGACCCCTTCAACATCCCGCTGACCGCGCACATCCTCGGGGGCTGCGCCATCGGCTCCGACGCCGCGGACGGCGTCGTCGACCCGTACCTGCGCATGTTCGGCCACGAGGGCCTGCACGTCATGGACGGCTCGGCCGTGACCGCGAACCTCGGGGTGAACCCGTCGCTCACCATCACGGCGCAGGCCGAGCGGGCGTGCGCGCTGTGGCCCAACGCGGGCGACCAGGACGGCCGGCCTGCCCTGGGGTCGGCCTACCGACCCGTCGAGCCGGTGCGTCCGGCCGCCCCGGTGGTGCCCGAGGCCGCTCCCGCGGCGCTGCGCCTGCCCATCGTGGGGATCTCCTGAGCCCGGGGGCATACAAGAAGGACGACGGCCGGGATCCACTGGATCCCGGCCGTCGTCCTGTGCCCTGCGGAGGGCGAGGGATTCGAACCCCCGGTGCGTTGCCGCACAACGGTTTTCAAGACCGTCACATTAGGCCGCTCTGTCAGCCCTCCTCGCGCCGTTCACCCCCGCAGGGGGGCCGGCGCGGCCCCACAGTCTAACGTCCGGCAGGACAGCGACGGCGGGCCGCCCCCAGGGTGGCCCGCCGTCCGCGAAGTGCTGGAGAGCGACTCAGCCCTGCGCCTGCGCGCCGGAGCGGAGCTGGCGCATCGCGAGCTGGACCAGTGCGATCAGCGTCTGCTTGGTCGCCGCACGCGAACGCGCGTCCGTGTACAGCATCGGCACGTGCGAGGGGATCTGCAGCGCCTCGCGCACGTCCTCGAGCCGGTGCTTGGCCACGCCGTCGAAGCAGTTCACGCCCACGACGAACGGGATGTTGCGCGACTCGAAGTAGTCGATGGCCGGGAAGCACTGCTCCAGGCGGTCCGTGTCGACCAGGACGACGGCACCGATCGCACCGCGCACCAGGTCGTCCCACATGAAGAGGAAGCGGTCCTGGCCCGGCGTACCGAACAGGTACAGCCACAGGTTGCCCGGCAGCTCGACGCGGCCGAAGTCCATGGCCACCGTGGTGGTGGTCTTGCGGTCGGTGACGCCACCGGCGTCGTCCACGCCGACCGAGTGCTCCGTCATGGCAGCCTCGGTGTTCAGCGGCTCCACGTCGGAGATCGAGCCGATGAACGTGGTCTTGCCCACCGCGAAGCCACCGGCGACGACGATCTTGACGACGGTCGGCGCGGTGCGCTCGGCCGCAGGCTGCGCACCCGGGGCGGACTGCGCGCCGGCGTTGGCCGCCGGCGCCTGCTGCATCACCGGCGGCGCGGGCTGAGCCTGCGCCGGACGGGACGCCTGAGCGGTGGGCGCCGCGGCGCCACCGCCGCCACCCAGCACGCTCTGGCGCGCGGGCGCGTTCGAGGAAGCGGTCGCAGTGCCGGCGTTACCCGACACCGGGGCCCAGTTGGGACCGCTGCGGGCCCCGCCGTCAGAGGGCGGAAATGCCATTAAGAACACTCTCCAAGACGCTCAGCGACAGGCCCGAGTTCGAGCTGCCGTGGCCTGTGTGGACGTTAACCGGTGTCGAGGTGTGCACGGTGACGTGCCCTTCCTCCTGCATGTCCGCCACAAGGATCCGGACGACACCCAGGGGCAGCCGCAGAAGGGCCGAGAGCTCGGCGATCGACACGTACGTGTGCGCGGCGTGCTGGAGGATCGCGCGCTTCTCGGGAGGCAGTCCGAAACTGCTGACTGCCCCGGGAAGAACCTCCACGAGGGCCTCGAGCGGCAGGTCGGACAGTTCCGACCGCACCCGGCCTCCGGTGACCGCATAGGGGCGCACGGTGGACGTCTCACGGACGTCCCCCTGCCCCTGGGAACCGAAAGGTGCGTACGTCATGGTCGAGTCCTCATCCCACGCTGGCGGCTCGGGTCTGCCCATCGACCGGGAGGCTGCCACGCATCTCCGAGATGAGCTGCGGCGTGAGGGTGGCCTCGGTGCGCGACACCAGGAGAGCCATCTCGTAGCCGATGAGGCCGATGTCGCACGTGGCCTCCGCGACGACGCCGAGCACGGACCCGTTCGAGACGTTCATCAGGAAGAGGAAGCCGTTGTCCATCTCGATGATCGCCTGACGGACGTTACCGCCGTTGAGCTGCCGAGAAGCTCCACGCGTGAGGCTTGACATACCGGAGACGATCGCCGCGAGCTGGTCGCCGCTGGTGCGGTCGAGCTGGTCGGACATCGCCATGAGCAGTCCGTCTGCCGACACGACGAGCGTGTGCCGACTGCCGGGAACGGTACGCACGAAGTTGTCGAGCAGCCAACCGAAATTGGTTGCTTCGGTGCTGAGGGTCACTCTGTTCCTCCTAGTCAGAATCCACAGACGCGCTTGTCACCGCGACTGCGGCGCTGAGTCAGGGACATGATTCACGGTCGAGGGTGCCCACGTCGAGTCCCCACCGCCGTTCTTGCCGTTCTCGTGCTCCGAATTGCCCTCGTCCACGGACTCCGACCGGCCACGCGCGGTGGCCGACTGGAACGCCGAGAGACGTGAGCGAAGCTGCTCGGGATCACGGTCGATGCGAGCCGAGAGCCGCTCGACAGCTGGGTCCGCACCGGTGCCGGAGGCACCGCGGGTACGGCGGGTCAGCCCACCACTGGCAACCTCGGTATTGACGGCTGCCGGACGGTACGAGTCGTTCTCTTTCACATCATCTTCCTGATAAGCCCCTCGACGGAGAAGGCTCGTCATCTCCTCGTAGAGCACTGCCGAGGCGGTCCATTCCGACCGTGCCTCCACCGAGTCACGCACGTACTCGGGGTCTAGGGGGTCCTTCCCGTCGCCGTCGGTCCCGGCAGCTCGCTTGGCGAGCGGGGCCGGCGAACCGTACGACGGGTCGTACACGGCGCCCGTCGGGTACGGCTCGCTGAACTCGCGGGCGGGAGGCTCGAAGGACTGCTGCTCGAAGGCCTGCTGCACGTCCGCCACGGGCACGGCCTGGGTGGCCGGTGCCGACGCGAAGGAGGTGGGCACGCGCTCGGGGGCGGGAGCCGCGGGGGCCGGAGCGGGCGGAGCGGCGGCCGCGCGGGGCGCCGCGTCCACGAACGGGTTGGTTCCGGGGGCCGGAGCCTGCGCGGCCGGCAGGGGGACGGTGCCACCCGCGGGCGGGGCCGGCAGAGCCGGCAGCGCCGACGTCAGCGACTCCTGGACCGCCTTCTGGTAGCCCTCCTGGTAACCCCGCTGGTACGTCGGGTCCGCGACGGGAACCTCCGGTGCCTGCGCCGGGAAGGCCCCGGTCGGCGGAGCGGGGTTGCCCTGGGGCGGACCGCTCGGTGCCTGGAAGTTCTGCGCCGGGAGGTTCTGGGTCGGGAAGTTCTGCGTGGCGAAGCCCTGTGCCTGGAAGCCCTGCGTCGGGAAGCCCTGCGTCTCGACGTTCGGGGCGGGCACGACCGGGGCGCCGAAGGTCGGCGGGCCGGCCACGGGGCTCGCGACGGTCTGGATCGGACGCGACGCCGGACGCTGCTCCTGGGGCTGGTAGGCCCGCAGCTCGCCGGTGGCGGGCTGGCCCGGGCGGCGGCCGAACAGGCCCCGCTTCTGGGCCGGCTTGCCCTGCTGGGCGCCCGAGGCCGTCGAGCGACGGCTCGGGAGGTCCGCCATGAGCTCCTCGAACGCGGGCAGCGCCTCGAACGACGAGTCGGGGCCCTCCGGGGCCTCCGCCCCGAAGCCCTGGGACTGCGGCTCGTCCTGGAACCCGCCGAACCGCTCGGGCTGTACGCCGAAGCTCTGCGCCGGAGCAGGAGCCGCAGGAGGCCTGCCACCGCCCGCCGCCGGGAACCGCATCACGTCGGTGTCGGACATGCCGGGCAGTGCCGCCGGGTCCTGCGTGATCGGGTCGAGCTGGAGCGACTGGGTGCTGCCCTCGACGGGATCGATCGTGTTCAGCGAGCGGAAGCTCGAGAACAGCGCGCTGCGCTGGTCCACGTCGACCGCGGCCGGCGTGGTGTCCTCGAAGACCGGGGCCACCGGCTCGACCGGCTGCTGGGCACGCTGGCGGCTCGGGAGCGAGCTGCCCTCGGACACGTTCGACGGCGGGGCCCAGGCGTTGTCGTCGGCCTGGTAGCCCTGCGGGAGCGACGGGGTCTGGATCTCCGGCAGCACGATCGAGCCGGTCGGCGTCGTCTCCGCGACCGGGAGGGCCGCCGTCGAGCTACGACGCCGGGCCAGGCCGAGCGCCGTCGTGCCGTCGGTGAGGGCGTTCAGGTCGACCGGCTGCGCGACCGGGGCCGGCTGGGCCGCGAACGCGGCCGCCGCGATCTGCGACGTACCGGTCGGGACCGGCATGCCGCCCTGCTGCGGCACGGACGTGGTGGCCGGGGCCGCCGCCGTCACGGCCGGCGAGCCGAAGCCGTTGGTGGGCGCACCCGCGCCCCGCATCGCGCCCGTACCCGGGCCGGTGGCGATGCCGCCGTTGAACTGCGAGGCGGCCGCCTGCGTGTTGGCCTCCAGCGGGTCGGTCGGCATGGGCAGCGGCATCGCGTTGTCCGGCATGAACAGCACCGCCGGGAAGCGGACCGTCACCTCGGTACCCGTGCCGCCCTCGCCCGGGCCGAACGCCACCTGGGCGCCGAGGCGGTCCGAGAGGCGGCCGACCACGTAGAGGCCGAGGCGCTGGGCGCCCACGGCGTCGGACGCGGCATGGCTGAGGACCTTGCGGTTCGCCTCCGCGACCTCCTGGGGGTTCATCCCGAGGCCGTGGTCGCGGACCACGACGGTGACGAACTGCTCGTCACGGGCCGTGGTGACCTCGACCGGCGTGTGGGGCTCGGAGAACATCGTCGCGTTCTCCAGGAGCTCGGCCAGCAGGTGCGCCGCGTTCAGCGCGTTGTGGCCCAGCATCATCGGGTCGACGACGAGGTTGAGGCGGACCCGGTCGTACAGCTCGATCTCGGACGACGCGGTACGGATGACGTCGGAGACCGGCATCGGCTGGCGGACGCGACGACCGGAGTCGATGCCCGCGAGGACGAGCAAGGACTCCGCGTTGCGCCGCATCCGGGTCGCGAGGTGGTCGAGGCGGAACAGGTTCGACAGCGTCGAGGGGTCCTCCTCGGACCGCTCGAGGTCGTCGAGGAACGCGAGCTGCCGGTTCAGGAGCACCTGGTCGCGGCGGGCCACGTTGACGAACATCTCGGCGATCGACCCGCGCAGGGCGGCCTGTTCGCGGGCGACGTCGATGGTTGTCCTGTTGACGTCGTTGAACGCCGCGGCGAGCTGGCCGATCTCGTCCGAGGACTCGACGGTGATCGGGTCGAGGTCGATGCTCGGCCCCTGGCCGGGCACCGACACCTGCTCCACCAGCGTGGGGAGGCGGTCACGGACCACGCCGGCCGCCTGGGTCAGGCGGCGCAGCGGGGAGACCAGGCGACGGGCGATGACGAGGGCCATGATGACCGAGAAGCCGAGGGCCGCGATCGCGACGCCACCGGTGAGGTAGGCACGGTTCGCGGCGACGTCGGCACGCTCCTGGGCGAAGCCCGCGGTGTCCTCGCGGACGGCGTCACGGACGATGCGGCTCTCCTCGACCCACTTCGCGGACTCGCCCTGGAACGCGTCGGCCTGGGCCGGCTGGATCGACGTGAGGTCACCGCGTGCGACGTAGCCGCGGACGGTGCCGTAGACGCCGTCCATGCCCGGCACCTGGTACTCGCCGGGGATGCGGTCGAAGAGGTCCTGCGTGCTGTCCCACTCGCGGTCACCCAGGTTCACCAGGTCGGCGGCGCGGAGCGCCAGGGACCTGGCGGCGGCCTCGCCCTGCGGGTGGTGCGCCACGACGCCGAGCGTCAGGCCGACGATCGGGCGCTCGTAGGTGTTGGTCAGCATGAGCTGGTCGATCGAGTGGTACGCCTCGAGGCGGGTACCCAGGTCGCGGTCCTCGGAGGTGTCCGCGATGGCGTCCATCACCTCGAGGGCGCCGTCGATGTACGTCCCGTAGGCGTCGGTCGCGACCTGCTCGGTGAGCCGGCCCTCGGCGACCTTCTTCTGCACGTCGGTGATGGCCGCGCGGTCCTCGATGGTCTGCGTGACCGCGTCCTTGACGCGCTGGTCCAGCATCGAGATGTCGATGTCCAGCAGCTCGTCGTCACGGGCGTCGAGGGCCGTGATCGTCTGCGCCTGGGCGGCCGGGGCGGACCACTTCGGGTTGCCGTCCTTGTCCATCACCTGCTTGCCGTCTTCCCCGATCTCCGGGGTTCCGCGCAGCAGGGCGACGCGGGCCTGGTCACCCGTCGCGCTGCTGTCGATCATCGCGACGATGTTGTACGCCCGCTCCTGCGCGAACGCCGTGCCTGCCTGGTCCTGGTACTCGAGCGCTGCGACGAGATCAGCGGTCTGCTGCGCGCGCATCGCGTCGGCCACAGAGAGGCCGATGATGTACGCCGCAGCGATGACCAGGACGACGGCAGGCGTGACCAGTGTCGCAAGAACTTTCCCGCGCACTCCCAACCTGCGGAACATGCGTACCTCTCTCCATCACTGATCCGGAAGGGGTGGCGTGCGTGGTGCCCGCCGAACACCCCTCGGTGCTGCGTACAAGTTACCGGCACCCGGTTTCCGCTGGCGACCTTCGTGAGGCCACACGGAAGTAGGCTTCATCGATGTGCGAGCCGTCACGATATCCGGACCGGGGCCATCAGGGAAACTCTCCATTTCATCCCTGAACCACCCGAATGCTGGCCAAAGCGACGTGGTGATCACCGTCGCCGCCGCCGGAGTGAACCGTGCTGACCTGCTACAACGGGCCGGATACTACCCCCCTCCGGCGAATGCCCCGGACTGGCCGGGTCTTGAGATATCCGGAACTGTGAAGCGTGTCGGACACGGCGTGTCGCGCTGGCGCGCCGGGGACCGGGTCGTCGCGCTGCTGGAGGGCGGCGGATACGCGGAGGAGGTCGCGGTCCGGGAGACCCAGGTGCTCCCGGTGCCGGACGGCATCGACCTGGTCGACGCCGCAGCTCTGCCCGAGGCCGGGTGCACGGTCTGGAACAACCTCGTCGACGTCGGCCGGCTGCGCCGCGGCGAGTGGGTGCTGGTCCACGGCGGCTCCGGCGGCATCGGCAGCATCGCGATCCAGGTCGCCAAGGCGCTCGGCGCCCACGTCGCCACGACGGCGGGCGGCCCGGAACGCGCGGCGCGCTGCGCCGAGCTCGGTGCCGACGTCGTCGTCGACCACCGGCAGGAGGACTTCGTCGAGGCGGTCCGCTCCGCCACGGGCGGCCGCGGGGCCGACGTCGTGCTCGACCTGCTCGGTGGGGGCGCCCTGGGCGACAACGTCCGCGTGCTGGCCCGCGGCGGCCGCCTCGTCGTCATCGGCATGCAGCAGGGGCGGCGCGGCGAGCTGGACCTCAGCGCGCTCCTCTCCCGGCTCGGCACGATCTCCGGGACCATGCTCCGGTCGCGCCCTCCCGAGGAGAAGGCGCGCATCGTCGCCGATACCGAACAACACCTGTGGCCACTGTTCGCCTCAGGCCAGGTCCGGCCGGTGATTCACGCTCGCATCCCGTTCGCGGAAGCGCAGTCGGCACACGATCTGCTGGAGTCGGGAGAGGCATTCGGCAAAGTGCTCCTGGTCCCCTGATCAACGCGTGCCTATATATAGGCATGGCCGACAATTTCGTTCCCCACCCGGTAATGCAATGCAGGCGACCGGCGATTCGGGCAAGACTGGACCCATGAACGACGAGCGAGCCACCTCCCAGTCCGCCGAGCGACCCGACGACCACCGCGACCAAACCCATGCCGCGCACCCTCAGGTGGTGACGCCCGACGGCGCGGCCGTGCCGCCGGAGCGCGAGCCCGAGGGCGCCGGCGACGAGCGCGAGGTCGACGAGGCCGAGGCCGTCGTGGGCCAGGTCGAGGAGCCGGCCAAGGTCATGCGCATCGGCGGCATGATCAAGCGGCTGCTCGACGAGGTGCGGGACGCCCCGCTCGACGAGGCCGCCCGGACCCGCCTCGCCGAGATCCACGAGCGCTCGATCCACGAGCTCGAGGACGGGCTCTCCCCCGACCTGGTCGACGAGCTGCACCGCATCACGCTGCCGTTCTCGGACGACTCCGCGCCGTCCGACGCGGAGCTCCGCGTGGCGCAGGCGCAGCTGGTGGGCTGGCTCGAGGGCCTGTTCCACGGCATCCAGACGGCGCTCGTCGCGCAGCAGATGGCGGCGCAGGCGCAGCTCTCGCAGATGCGCCGCGCGCTGCCGCCCGGAACCGGCGCCTTCGGCCCGGCCGGCCCGGGCGGGCCCACCCTGCCCGGCGCCTCGGACGACGAGTCGGGCGAGCGCCGAACCCCCGGCCAGTACCTCTGACCTCCGCCGTTGCCTCCGGGGTGCGATCCCCGGAGGCAGCGCGGCGGGTAAAGGCCGGGGCGCCTACAGGTCGACCGGGTCCACGAGGAAGCCGTCCTCGTCGGCGATCTCACCGCCGGCGGCGCCGTGGATCGCACTCGCGAGCCGGGCCACCAGCTCCGCGGCGCGCTTGCGGGCGATCCGCAGCTCCATGTTGGGGAACTCCCGCTGGGACTCCACGAGGTCCTGGGGCTCCCAGTGCACCCAGTAGCAGACCGCGCCCTGCTCGGCCCACGGCAGGCCGCGCAGCAGCCGCGGCAGCTTCTCCTCGCCGCTGATCTCGACCGAGACGATGCCGTCGACGTCGAGCTCCACCACCAGGCCGTACCCGTCCAGCACGCGCGGGCCGGTGAGCGCCTTGATGTCGTACTCGTCGGCGGCCGCGTGCAGCTTCTTGCGCAGCTCCGGGTCCATGGTCTCGCCCCGGTAGAGCGGCTTGTCGGCGATGCCGTCGGGCGGCCCGCCCCACTCCTTGCCGTCCATGTGCAGCCGGGCACGCGGGTGCACCTTCTGCAGGATGGCGTGCGCGGCCTGCGGGTCGAGCCAGACGTCGGAGTAGACGGTCATGTCGATCGCGGCCCCGGCGTCAGGGGTCAGCACGACGCCGGCGCCCGGCCGCGTCGTCGGACCGTCCGGGGCGGTGTCCCAGAGGCCGCCCACGTCCAGGCGGAGGGAGCCGCCGAGGCGCCGCGCGACGGCGACCAGCCACTCGATCAGGCGGCGCTCCTCGCGCTCGGGCATGGCGGCGGCGAACGCCCGCCCAACGCCGTCGCGGTCGCCCGCGGGGAACGGCGGCTCGCCGCGCTCCCGGTGGCAGACGATGTCGAAGGCCATCTCGGCGCCCGGCGGCACGCCGAGGTCGAACCCGTCGCCCACCGGCTGGTACGGCCCGTTCATCACCGCGTGCCGCGAGACCCGCAGCACGCCCGGCTCCCGGCCCTGGGCGCGGCGGCCCTGCGGGGCGCCGGCCACGTTGCCCGGGAGGATCCCGGCCGGGACCACGTCCCAGCGGGTGGCGGAGAACCGGGAGAGCGCGAGAACCTCGATCTCGTCCAGCTCCACGTCACCGGGCACGGTCAGCACGTGCCGGGCCTGGTGCGCCTGCGCAACCGTGCGCGGCAGGAGAGGAAGCTGGGGAGCGGCCATCGGGGTCCCTTCTCGGTCCGGGTGCCCGGTCCGCGCCGGGCATCCGGAGCCTACCTCCCGGCGAACGCCCGTCGGGGCGCCCGGCGGGACTGCCCGGGGGCCTCGACCGTCACGCCCCGCTCACACCGTCGTGCGGTGGAAGTTCTGCGAGGAGCGGGACGCCGTCGGGCCGCGCTGGCCCTGGTAGCGGGATCCGTACAGGTCCGACCCGTACGGGTGCTCGGAGGCCGACGAGAGCCGGAAGAAGCAGAGCTGGCCGATCTTCATGCCCGGCCACAGCTTGATCGGCAGCGTCGCGACGTTGCTCAGCTCCAGGGTCACGTGCCCGCTGAACCCGGGGTCGATGAAGCCGGCCGTGGAGTGCGTCAGGAGACCGAGCCGGCCGAGGGAGGACTTGCCCTCCAGGCGGGCCGCGACGTCGTCGGGCAGCGTGACCGCCTCGAAGGTGCTGCCGAGCACGAACTCCCCCGGGTGCAGCACGAAGGCCTCACCGTTGTCGGCCTCCACGAGCCGGGTCAGCTCGGGCTGGTCCGTCGCGGGGTCGATGAAGGGGTACTTGTGGTTGTCGAACAGCCGGAAGAACTTGTCGAGGCGCACGTCGATGCTCGACGGCTGCAGCATCGACGCGTCGTACGGGTCGAGGACGACACGGTCGGCCTCGAGCTCGGCACGGATATCGCGGTCGGAGAGGAGCACCCGGATACGGTACTGGGCGGCGCGCGGAGGCGCCGCCCCATCCGGGGGCGGCGCCGTTCCCCCCCCGGGCCGCGCCCTCCCCTCCGGGACGACAACGCCCCCTCACCAGGCGGCAGCGTCCCCCTCCGCGAGCAAGCGCCCCCCCTCCAACTGCCGGTC